>NZ_CP134148.1 GCF_032163505.1 Streptococcus parasanguinis | reverse complement strand
TAAGATCGATGATTATTATAAACACGTCCAGAAGTCCAAAAACTTGGACCTACAAAGGGAATTCATCGTGGCCGTCGGCAATAAGGCAGATTGGGAAAAGTTGAGTTTTGAAGAAAAACAGGAAGTGGGAGAAGCCCTGGCGCGTTATGTGCGCGATTTTAACGAACGACATGACAACATGACCATCTATAACGCAATCGTGCATCTAGACGAAGGTGGGGCCCCTCATGCACATTTTAATGTCGTTCCAACAGCGAATGGGTACAAAAATGGGCTTTCAGTTCAACCGTCATTTAGAAAAGCGTTGGAACAGGAAGGATTTGGACCATCTGGACACGAGCAGTTTAAAGCGTTTAGAGATGCAGAAGTCCATCGTCTGCATGAGTTTGTCCATGAAATCGGAATTGACCGAAAAGCTGGGCAAACCAATGATATCAAGGATATGCGCGAATATAAAGACGCGATGGAATATATTGAGAATCGAAAATCAAGTCAGATTGTTAAAATGCAACGCGAAGAAAAGGCTCATGAAGAAAAGATGAATGAGTTAAACAAGAGATTGAAACAACAAGAAGAAATGATCCAAAAAAGAGATGAAGCTTTTAAAGCTAGTAAGAAGCAACAAGCTAGAATTATTAAGCAGATGAACGATGAGATCATGAGCGAGTCTGAAAAGCTTGATATGAAACGAATCGAAGATAAAACTGTCGATGCAATGTTGAAGATGCAGCTGATTGCAGATAAACCAATCGACGATAAGCGGAACTATCGAATCAAAGAGAAAGGATTTGGCGAGGAAAAACAACGTTATGTTATGGTTCCAGAAAAGGATTTTGATGACTTGGCACGTAGGGCTAATTCTGGCCCGCTGATGCAGTTGTTGAAAGATTTTAAAGATCATGTTCTTGGTTTAGGAATCGTGAAACGTCTGAGGGCAACTATTGCAAAATTAAAAGAAGAAATGGCTGATCTAATGAGAACAAATGATCGTCTGACGAAAGATTTGCAGTATGTGATTGAAGATAGAAACAAATACAGATCTCAATTGCAGGACCAAGAGTATTATCTAACGGATCAAGAACGTGCTGAGATTGCTGAAAAGATTATTCAGAGAAAAGATCTTGAGTTAGAAGATGGTGAGAAAACATTTGATAGAGATGATCTTGACTTGAGTAGATAACTTGATTATTATCCTAGTAATAAAATCCCTTTTAGAGAAATTTAATCCATTGGGATTTTATTACTGCTTATTTAAAAACAATATACATCACTGCTGGGATCTGCTTACTTAAAGGTCTGATATATAGAGGGAAAATTAGGCTCCTACATATATACCCTTTACCAACTTATCTTTTCCCCTTGAAGGCGGGAGCGTTTAGCGACCTTACTCTTTTTATTCGTCAACAAAAGTTTATACGTAGAGCTTTTTAAAATTTTGCGTTAGCGGGAGCGTAGCGAACAGAGGCGATAGCCTCAAAAAGGAGCGAAGCGACTTAATTTTCATTGTTAGAAATTGGATATGGTTATAAGCGCGAAGCGCTAATTGTAATTATATATTGTATATATATATTGTAAGTAATATTGTAGGATCTGGCTATCCCTTGAGGCTCTAAGGATAGCTGACGAATAAAATCCCTTTTAGAGAAAATAAAATCCCTTTTAGAGAAAATAAAATCCCTTTTGGAGAGAATAAAATCCCTTTTAGAGAAATAAAATCCTTTTGGATTTTATTGTTGACTGGAATATAGGTTTTTGATATAATAAAACATATAAAAATGAAAAAGGATTTTAATTCTTATGACAGAAGAAAAAAACGAAATTAGAGAAGTAGCAAAGTATTCTAACGACTTTAATGCTGTTCCACTAAAAGACTTCTCGCTCGTACAAAAAAAGATATTAATGACACTCATCTGGTTAATCAAAGAGACAGATGGTAGTGACATTACGATTGATTATGATCGTTTTATATCACTTGCGCAATCAAAACCAAGGTCTTTAGAAGAAGGTATTAGACTGATTCGACAGACATTTCGAAAAATTTTATCTCTATCAATAACAGAGATTGAAACTGAAACATCTTACGAAGAATTCATGCTATTCACGGCAAGAAAAGTTGATAAAAAGAATGGAGAAATAACTGTACGAGTTAACCCTGACTATTTTTCGTTGATAAAAGATTTTGCAAACGAATATACAAAATTCCCGTTGCAGATTGGAAACAGCTTTAGTAAACAGTACACTATCGACATATACAAATTTTTGCGTCAGTTTGCTGACACAGGATTTTGGGTCGTAACGGTAGAAAATTTCAAACGTTATTTAGCGATCCCAGACAGCTACGGTGCTACAAAAATTCGGGAAAAAATCATAAACCCAGCTTTGGAGGAATTAAAAAAATACTATCCAAACCTGAGGTTAGAGGAAGTAAAAGCAAAACGCAAAAGGGGAGAACGTGGCAGACCGAAAGTCACATCTTACAGATTCCATTTTGATAAAGAAGCCCGAGACGCGTGGGAAGATGATAAGTACGGCTCAAAAGTAAAAGAAACGAACGTTCCTAAGTGGTCAAATCCTGATTATAAGAATACGACGTCAGAAGAAACAAAAATCGAGCTAGAGAAGCAGAAAAAAGAAATGTTGGGGAGGTTATAGTAACAAAACGACAGAAAGAACAGAACTAATAAACGATTATGGAAAGAGGTGCCAGGGTGTCAGAAAAAAATAATTATCAAAACAATATAAAACATTTTAGAGTTAGAGAGGGGTTGACACAGGAAGAATTAGCTAAAAAAATAAATACTTCAAGGCAAATGATAGGCTTAATAGAAAATAGTAAAACAATACCATCCGTAGAAATAGCTTTAAAATTAGCTAAAGTTTTAAAAGAACCTATAGAACATCTTTTTAGACTCTGAAAGGGCTTTACTATCTGTGCTTTTAATGATACTATAGTGTTAAAATAAATAAAAAGGAGATTGCGTATGTTGTTCTTTTCAGCTGCTTTTGTAGTCGGTTACTATTTCGGAAGAAAATTCTAACTAGTCTAATAGCCTAGTTATAGACTATAAAACAGAAAAAAGCACGGTTGAATAAACCATGCTTTTTTCTTATGTCGCTTTTTAACGTTATATAATGCATTTTGAGAACCTTTAGGGTGTGGGTGGTATATTTACCCTCCCAGACCATTTTGTTTTGTTTTTATAGGGAATTGATAAGGAAATGAGAGCTTAAAATCGATTGTAAGAAAATATCCTCTGAAAATTCTGCGATAAGCTAATGTCGAAAAAAATTATAAACCACAAGATATTGATTTTTTAAATAACAAAAAACACGAAAACCCTTGTTCTATATAGGGTTCTTGGTTTTGTTTAAATCAATATCTTGTGGTTTTTCCCCTCATTTTATGAAATATTGGGCCTAAATTAGAGAATAAATTCTGCATTTTAAAAATCGTTATAGTATAATAAGGGTATAGCTACGAGCGGGGGTACCATTAGACTAGGAAGAAGGTGGTGCCTATGAGAAAAACACCGCTCTCAATGAGCGATTTCTCTGCATTTAAAAGAGAAAGGAAAGTAGACAGATGTCTGCTTACGAAGTGATTATGATCGTTCTTGCGATCATAACGCTGCTCAAACAAAATAAGGACTAAAAGTCCACGAAAAAACGCCTTAGGAAAAAGGCGTTGAAAGAACTTTTTGCCACCGCAAAGTAGCTATACAAAGAGAATTGTTCCAGCAATTCTCTTTTTTATTTAACCCTATTTTAACACAGGTGCGGGACAAAGGAAAGAAAAAGCTACGTTTTGTAATCTATTTTAGCGATAATAAAAACTGTTCGGTGCGATTTTTAACAGTAACTGATATAGAAATGAGAGCTAAAAATCGATTTCAACAAAATATCTGTACAGAAATTGTATAGAACATGCTATAATTGTTATACATAACATTATGTATAACGTATATAATCGGCGAAAAAGAGGTGGGGATAATGAGTGTACAAATCAGCATGCGTGTATCAAAAGAACAGAAAGAAAAGCTTGTAGAAATAGCTAAACAACAGAACAAAAGTCTGACTCAGTATGTTTTAGATACATGTCTTGTAGAAGATGTCGATACAAATATAGACGATGCTACACACTCTAGCAATCGTATAGAAAAAATGCTACAAAGCCAAATAGAGCAATTGCGTGAGGATTTTGAACGCGAACGCACTCAATTGGTGGATCAAATCGAGCAAAAAGATAAGCAGATTGCTGATATGATCGAAACAAGCAACAGCCAGTTGCAACTGATCGGAGCTCTGACAGTAAGGAATGAGACTCTACTATTAGAACATAAAAAAAAATGGTGGAAATTTTGGGAATAGCTTTGTACATCTCATCTTTTTTAGCTTTATATACATAAAAAAGTCCTCGAACAACAAGGACTTTTTTTGAAAGCTGGATGACTTATCTAAGTCATCCAGCTTTCAAAATGACTAGTAGGACCGCTTCGTTATTGGCCGACAAAATTTAATATGCTTCAAAACTATATCTTGTACAAATTATTTAATCTTTCTAACTCTAATACATTCATACATACTTCTACTCCAGTAACTACCCCCTTACTATAAATAATTCCACAAGAAAACACAATCCTATCCTCACTCAAAATATTTGACAATATTACAAATGATTCCAAAACATAATCCTCTATAGTAATAAAACAATTATTTTCATCTTTAAAAAACGTTATAAATCCAATATCCTTACACCTATCACGAAAATGAAACCTAAGTGATCTTAAAAAATAATCAAAAAACACATCATTTTCCATAGAAAGCCCTTTCATTTTTAAAAACAATCTGATATAATCATACAAAAAATAAAGGAGAACTACAATGAAAAAACTTATTTTATTTATAACTACCTCTTTAACTCTTCTTTCCTTTACCGTTACAACATATGCCGAAACTCCAAAAACAAACAATGTTTCCCCATATTCCACTGTACGTGGAAATGGTGGAATTTCCAAAATAGAAATTTATGATAATCGAACTAGAGCATGGTGGTACGCACTACCTTATACTAAAAGTTCTTATGAGTTCTCTGGAGGAGTTAGTATTACATTAACAAATGGTCGCACCTTATTCTACCCAGTAAAAGGTAACGGCAGAGCAGGACAATCAGTTAGTGGCTCAATATATGTAAAAGGAAAAATAAAAAGAGTAACTTTTTCAGGCATTGCTTACGGTCCTGGTGGAATACAAATAGCAATCCCTCAATCAGAAACAAATAATTTTAGTGGTGGTGGATCAGGGATGAGCATACCAGAACCTGAAATTATATACGAAAAATAATTCACTAACAAGAAAATATAAAGAGTTGTCTTTTTTTAGACAACTCTTTATACTTTAAATTACTATCTACTTAACTCTCTGGATTGGTACATAAATTAATATCACCGATCTCCAAAAAGTTTTTCCAATTTCCAAATACTAAACCAAATAGAAATTGTTAGTAAAACAAAGAAAACGAGAAACAAATTGTCTACTAAACTTTTGTTCATGAGACACAGTTCTCTAGCTATGTAGGGAGATATGGGGTACAAAATGCATTGTATTAAAGGAATGATTATTTTTCTCATGATTTTATTAATAATAACGATTTCCATGATATAGTATACTTCTTACGAAATTAGAAGTCGAGCTAACAGAAACATTGACACTTCCTACCCCACCAATACCAACGCCGCTCCCAACGGAATTGGTTGTTGTTGTATTGCTATATAATCCACCTGAGATGGTATAGTGTATCTTACCCGCATTCTCTAAATGGTACTGAAAATTTCCTGAGAACACTAAATTTCCTGGGTTATATCCGGCATATACAATACGTCGAATTCCTCTGAATTGGCCACTAACCGAAACTTCACAATAAAAATATACTAAACCAGCATCACCTGGCAAATAAGAGTTTAATGTACTATAGCTAAAACCAGATGCCGTTAAACGTACATACCGTACATCTTTATCGCCTGCCATATATAAACTTGTTCCATACTCGTTTGGAAATAACATATTTTTGGCGGTTTCATAACTAACACCGGTTTCTGCTACATAAGAATTAATTACATCACTCTTATTTATATATGTAATTTGGGATTCGTTTTCGTTAAATTTAATTGAATCAGCTTTTACTACGTTAGTGATCATTAGAAGTAGCGATATTGTTACTAGAAAAGCCCACATCTTGGTTAAAATTGTTTTATCTCTCATTTTATTTTTCTCCATTTTTAGTGATTATCTACTACTACTACTATAAAGGTCCTTTGCGTTTTAGTTTCCGTGATTTTCCTTTCTAGCCAAGAACTTTTATTTTCACTTATATTATACTTTAATTTTGAATTAATTTCCATTTTTATACATGAAAGTAGTTCCAGTTTTCTTATATCATTTAATTTATTGAAGAGGATAGCAGGAGTTTTTTCTTTTATACAGGTTAGTTATCTTACAGTGAAAAAACTTTTGGATGTTGATGTGATGCTCTTTTTAAGAGTTTTTACTTCCTCTAATAAAAGAAAAAAGATTGAAGAACTGTCCAAAATGGACTTTTCCTTCAATCTGATATGTTTCTTATACGTTTTTCAGAAATTGTATAAATTTCGTTATCACTTCTCTTACCAATAGCAATGACTTCAATAATTTCAATTGCATTGACAGTTTCATGAAAAACAATTCTTAGCCCCAGTTTTTTGTGTTTTAACTTTCTGTAACCTGCTAAATTACCGTGAAGAGCCTCTCCGGCAAGCATCCCTTGATTTTCTAACTTGATAAGTGACTTTTTAACATGAAGACGTTGACTATTATCTAATTTATAAAAATCATCTTGTGCTTCAGGTATCAATTCAACTTTATAGCTCAATCCCAACCATCCTCTACATTTTCCAAACCTTCACGCCAATTTGAACCAAGAAATTCATCGACAGTTAAATTTTTTCGTGCTTCAAGTTCAAATGGAATTTTACGATCACGTCTGATTTTATTGAAATATAAATTAATTGCGGTGGTATAGTCAAGCCCAATCTCGTTCAATACCTCGCCAACTTCCTGTTTTAATTCGGAGTCAATACTTAGATTTAATCTTGCTTTTGTAGTTGTAATAGCCATTTAAATCACCTCATCTTTTTTGTGTATATTATACACAAAAAAACAGATTTCTTCAAACTATTTTTTTCTCGTTGATAATTTTTCTGTATAAATTGTTAAAAAATGATGCTGAGATAGCCATTCTGAGCTGATTTCAGTTTATAGGGCGGACAATCTATCGCTAAAATTCCTTACAGCCCCAACGATTTGGGCTGTTTTTTGCTTATTGTCAAACTTTCCGAAAAAGATCAATTTTTCGGAAAGTTGTAAAGTGCGGCTAGGTACCAAAATATATTTATAAAAACTTTACAAACAAAATAAATTATTTCTATAAATCATTTGACTCTTAATCTCAACTATGATATAACATTAATAGCTAATTAAGGTTGCTATTTTCATCTTTCGCTCTTGGCGATGAATGAAGCTCCTTCAGGATCATAAACTATCAAAAGTTTATTATTCATTGAAAAGGAGAAAGAAATGGCACATTATTTATGGACATAAAAAAGCGTTTCCCCAAACGCTTTTTTTTTTATAAAACAAGCTCACTATTCCCCAATAGTGAGCTTTAGTGCTTTATTACAAAATAAAGCGGATGAATGAAGCAATCAACCAGCTAATTAAGGTTGCATTTACTTCAATACTAAGAGTTAGACTCTTAGATGTTTTATTGAAGATGATCTTCATCTTAAGCCTCCTGCGGCCAAAAAATCTTGAATCCTCGGCCAATGTCAAAGCGAGGTCAAAACATGGACTATTGTTTTCTCTCACAAAAGAGGAAGCAAGTTCTAGGGGTCGCCTAGTGCATTTTATACTACAGCATAAAATGCTCGATTTATTATAACATCACGAAGATGTTTTAACAATATTTTCTCAATTTTTAAAAAAAAAAGCGTTTTTTCGCAAAAAGATGGCATACTACTTTCGTAAGAAAAAACTAGATTAAAAACCTATTGAGAAAGAGGTAAGGAAAAATGAATTTGTCCGAAATGTATAAAGAGTTTGACGACTTGATGAGAAGGCATAACGACTACGTTGTATACGAAAAACCGCTAATCGAAATGATTAACGGAAAAATTGTATCTGGTAGCAAGTATATCATTACTGCTCCCACTGATATTTTAGATCAATTAGAAAATGACGTGGCGACGTTAGAAAAAAAAGCTAACTCAGAAAGCTCAAACAATGCTATTACAATTGGCCGTAGCCGATTGCGTTCTGCATCGTCTCTCTCTTTGTCGATCAAAGAGGCTAAACATACAGACACAACCTCAGTAGAAAACTGTCTTGATATGCTTCGTAGAAGCTACGAAAAAAATACTGAGAGAGAGCTGGAAAATCATCGTAGCATTCTGCAAGAACTAAATCTTGCAAAAAATAGAACAACAGACGCAGAAGAATTAGAAAAGTTGGACGTAGATAATGAAATCGAAATTAAAAGACATGAGTCAACGCTAAAAGAATTATCTGAAAAATATGGTACAGCAATTGAACTACTATCAAAATACGATAAAAATAGAGCCGTCCGCGTCTCTTCTCGAACTGGTTGCAGCTATCGTCTTAATTATTTCGATCATGAAAAAGATAAACGAAGCCACGTTTCGATTAATAATTTAATAATGATTGATAGCGATATTTCAATTGATTCATTAGAACATACAGCAAGACGAAAAAAAAGAAATGATACGAAACAACCGATAATCGATCTTAATACGATCTCGATTTATGAACCACTGGAAATCTCGTATGATGAATATATGTCGAATCGCAAACATTAACTAGAGTAATAGCCTAGTTAATAAGCATGGGAGGGAGTTATGATCTCTCTCTTTTTTGTCTTGCGCGGTTCGCGGACAAATCGCACGCTGATTCGTGCGACGGGCGAAGACCATTTTTTGCTGATAATTTTAGCGAAGCTGAAATTATTTTTTTAGCAAAAGATGGGCAAGCAAAAATTGCGTGAAGCAATTTTTTCGGTGCGCTGGTTCGCGCCGATTTTTTCGAGGCCACTTTTGTGGGCCGAAAAAGCAGTGAATTTTTTGAACCGTAAGGGTAAAAAAAGGGGTGCAACCCATAGCCCTCGGCGGAGCGTTTTTCCTTTGTACGTCGCGAAGCGATGTCAAAGGTGCAAAAACGTTACTCTTTGCCAAAGAGTAACAGAAACTCCCGCTAAATCCCGACTTTGGATTATGATTTTTACGTCTGTTTTTATTCGACAATAGCGACGCAGAATAGCGATAGCGCTGCGTCTTAGCCCGCTTTTTCGGGCTACCTTGCGCTTTTTTAATTTAGTGATGGTTCTGTATACTGGTCCACGTTTAAGTCCATTAATGGGCTTGTATGTAGTCCATCTTTTAAATAAATCATGGGCTTATATATAGTCCATAATTTTATCGTTTTATGGACAACTATGTAGACCATTATTTATATTTTTCATGGACTTATATATAAACCCACGAGATAGGCAAAATATGGATTTCTATATCTATCCATTATTTTTATTAACTAGGATAATAGCCTAGTTAAACTTTTTGAGTGCTGTGTTTTTTCTTCTGTTTTATCTTTATTTTTAACAAAAACTGGCATACTATGAGTAACTCTTAAAGAGTAACTCTCGAAAGGTAGGTTTAAATCATGAATAAAACAATGACATTGTCCTTCAAAACAAACCCAAAACAAACTAATATCAGACACAACAACCGCGAACTGACAGAAAAGGAATTTAAAAGCGACGCTCACAAGCACATTCAGCGCGAAAAATCGAAATACAATATTCAGATTTTCAAACGTGATATCAAAGATGTTTATCATGATCTGTTTGATGATGCACTGAACGCTTACAACGCAAAACAAAAGCGCAAAGATCG
>NZ_CP134147.1:1952500-2118583 GCF_032163505.1 Streptococcus parasanguinis | reverse complement strand
TATCAGACTTCCCTCCTTTTCTTGAATTGTATCAAATCATACGTACTCCTATTCTACCACAAACAAAAATAGTTTTCCACAGGCTAAATTTCATGAAATTAAATTATAGTTTTAAACTTTTCCACAAGTTGTGGATTTAAATTCACATTGTTTTTAAAAGTTATCCACAAAGTGGGGATAACTAGAGAATATCCTTATTTTTCTTCTATTTACAAAAGATTTTTATGGTGGAAAAGCTTGTCAATATAAAAAATAAAAATAACAGCCTTATTTAAGGCTGTTGATAATTCGTTGGTATTCATCAAGACTGGAAAAAGAAATTTGGATAGTTCCTTTATTTTGAGAAGAGGAGTGTATCGTCACATCTGTTCCTAATATTTTTTTCAATCGTTGTTCCTCTTCTAGTAGGAAATTTTCTTTTGTTTTTTTATTTTTCTGTTTTCTTTTTGAACTGATCTTATTTTCTAATGTTCGAACATTTAAATGATCCTGTTTGATTCGCTCCAACCAAAAGCGCTGCTCTTCCTCATCAAGAGGAACAAGAACACGCGCGTGAGCCGAAGAAATATCATTTTGAATGACTGCTTCTTGAACAGAGGGAGCTAGATGTAACAAGCGAAGCATATTGCTGATATAGGGTCTAGATTTCCCCATAAATTGAGCGATTTGGTCGTGCTTATAGCCATGATCAACGAGCTTTTGGTAGGAGATAGCTTCTTCAATTGGATTGAGATCTTCTCGTTGAAGATTTTCAATAATGGCTTGTCGCATCATTTCTTGATCCGTTAACTCTTTAATAATCGCAGGAACAAGCTCTAATCCAGCAATTTTTGAAGCTCTAAAACGTCTTTCACCTGCAAGCAATTCAAAACCAATTATTGGAGATTTTCTGACAATAATGGGTTGAATTAAGCCATTTTCTTTGATTGACTGAGCCAGTTCTTCTAATTTTTCTTGATCAAATACTTTTCTTGGTTGGAAAGGATTGGTTCGAATGTCCTTTACCGCTATTTTTTCTAATTTTTCCATCTTATGAATAGAATAACACACCTTTACAAATTCGTAAAGGTGTGTTTACAAGTATGTCAAGAAAGTGAAAGTTAATCGCTCAGATCCTCAGTTGATTTTGTCAACTTGATAGAAGTTGTTTGTTGTTTTCCATCACGATAGAATGTGACCTTGATTGTATCATTGATTTGGTGAGAATAGAGGGCGGATTGTAAATCTGCAGTTGACTCGATATCTGTATCATCGATCTTTGTGATGACATCATAACGTTGCAATTTATCTGAAGCAGGCATATTTTCAAGTGTTGAACGAACTAGTACTCCTCCAGAGATTTTTTCAGGAAGTTTTAATTGGCTTAAATCAGAAGTTGAAAGGTTGGATAAATCCATCATTTGGATTCCAAGAGCTGGTCGAACTACTTTTCCTTTTTCTTCTAGCTGCTTGATAATATTGACAACATCATTTGCAGGAATTGCAAATCCCATTCCTTCTACTGAAGTTTGTCCGTTATTTGAAATTTTACTTGAGGTAATCCCGATGATTTGTCCTTGAATATTGATTAATGGACCTCCAGAGTTTCCTGGGTTGATGGCTGCGTCTGTTTGTAAGGCGCGTGTAGAGATATTTTGTCCATTATCGGCTTTCAATTTCACATTGCGGCCTTGGCTGGAAATAATTCCTTGGGTAACAGAATTAGCATAATCTGTTCCAAGAGGGCTACCGATCGCAATCGCAGTCTCACCAACCGTTAATTGGTTTGAATCTCCGAATTCAGCTACTGCCTTTGCTTTATCCGCACTGATGCGAACGACTGCAATATCAGAATAGACATCTGACCCAACTACTTCTCCGGGGACTTTATTACCATCTGCTAAAAGAATGTCTACTTTTTTAGCACCATTGATTACATGGGTGTTGGTAACAAGGTAGGCATATTTTCCTTCTTTTTTATAAATGACCCCAGAACCTTCACTAGAAATTTGTGAGTCAGAGTTTTCTTCTTTTTCAAATAACCCTTGATTCGAAGAATCAGAATAAGTAATCACAGAAACCACAGCATTTTTCACCTTGTCTACGGCCTCACTAGTTGAGGTTGTATTTTTATAAGCTGTTTTAACAGTGGTTGAGTGTACTTGCTTACTTTCAGTATTTGAAGTAGAAGAATGAGAGGTTTGTAAGGTTAAAAAGGTTCCAAGAATCCCACCTAGAAAACCTACAACAAAAATGAGGGCTATGTTTCCAACTTTTTTCAGTAAATTAGATGAAGATTTCATATTTTCCTCCTAAGGATATCAAATTGTCTAGAGTATAGAAAAACTTTCTTAATTATATCTTAAATAACTAAAGTTATCCACAAATTGTGGATAACTTGTAGAATTTAGTTGAGAAATGGCTTTAAAAAGGACTTTATAGAATAGATTTTCTTTCTATAGCTGTGGATTATTTGTGGAATTGAAGAATTATGCTACAATAGGGGAATGAAAATTAAATTGATAACCGTTGGAAAATTAAAAGAAAAATACTTAAAAGATGGGATCGCGGAGTATATTAAAAGGCTTGGTCGATTTGCAAAAGTAGAACAGGTTGAGTTAGTTGATGAAAAAACTCCAGATCGTGCCAGTCAACTCAAAAATCAACAAATCCTTGAAAAAGAGGGGGAACGAATTCTCTCTAAGATTTCAGATAAGGAATATGTGATTGTATTGGCCATCGAAGGAAAACAATTTCCTTCAGAGAAATTTAGTCAAACGATTGACCAGATTATGATATCTGGTTATTCAAACCTTACTTTTGTTATTGGAGGCAGTCTTGGTCTGTCTCCTGAAGTGAAAAAAAGAGGAAATCTATTAATGAGCTTTGGTCAATTAACTCTTCCTCATCAGTTGATGAAATTAGTGTTGGTGGAACAAATCTATCGTGCTTTCATGATTCAACAGGGGAGTCCTTACCATAAATAACCTTGACGCTCCTTCCTTTTTCTGCTAAAATGAAGTAAGTTCGGTCTCATAGCTCAGCTGGATAGAGCATTCGCCTTCTAAGCGAACGGTCGCAGGTTCGAATCCTGCTGGGATCAAATGAGAGATGCAGCTTTTGCTGCATCTTTTCTATTATGTAAAAATGTATAAATTTTCATTATCTATTAATTTTTGTATACTTCACTATAGATAAATAGTAATGGAATGATTTATTAGGAGTATTTTTTTTAAAAAAACTAACAATCCCTATATAGTGCAAAATGTAGATGATATAAATTGTGTAAAATAGTTTTCATTCATGTAACAAAAACATTACAATTTTACCGATTCCCTTTAATTTTAGGCTATTTTATATTATAATTTTTTGTATATAAAATTTTATTTTTTTATAATAATACTAGAGTATAATAAAATAGAAAAAACAAAGTGGGAGAGTTTGTGTGATTCAGTCATTAATCTTGTCTTTTCTCTTGGGAGGGATCATTGTTCTGACGTTTGCATTAGTGGACGAAAAAATCTATCAGGAACATCAATTTGCATTTATCTTTCTGCTGAGCACCTTTGTTCTTCTTTTTGAAAGTCTCTTAGTATTTTTAGATGTGACTTTATTTTCAAATATTCGACTCTCTGATTTAAATATGCTCTTATGGCCGGTTTATTTATATCCTTATTATCATTATGCCAATCGGACGAATCGCTTGTGCGCCATTTTTTATTCTTTTTTTACTTATTTAGCGGTTGAAGGAACAGCAACTTTTCTGACGATAATTGTCTCTTCAGTATTGGGGGATGCTGTTGTAGCAGCTTACTCGATTGTCTACAATATGTGCATTCGTTTGCTTTCTTTAGGAATCATTTTGAAGTTAATTGACCTATTTGAATTTGATTTCACTCCTTTTTATGAGAAAGAATTTGAAAAATATTTAAAGAGACTCATCTGTGTTTATTTTGCTATATTTGTAGTGATTAATTTTGCTTTATGGATTAGTGAACAAGCGCAATATAAAAATTTTGGGAGTATGTTGGCAACGATTTGTTTTTTCTCTTTTGTAGTCAGCTTATTCCATATGAAAATCGAGCGAGATCAGTATCGTAAAAATTTAGAACTGGAGTATAAAGAATTTTCTGAGCAACAAATGAGTCGGTATATGGCTGAAATTCAAAGTCTCTATTCTATTGTTAGGGGATTTCGTCATGATTTGGGAAATTTAGTTATTTCTATGTCATTAGCTATTGAGGAAGAAAATATTCCAGAAATACAGAGAATCCATAGAGAAGTATTGGAAAAAGGTTATAAAGAGATCAATACAGAAGCATTATCAGGATTCAACTTGGTCAATATCAAAGATTCTGCTTTACGAAGTATTTTGATTCGAGGCTGGTTGGATGCAAGAGATGCTGGGGTGGAAATGACCTTTGAAACGAGTGAACCGATCGAGCAACTACCAGTTGATTTATTAGATATCGTGAGAATCGTTGGGATTCTAGTGACAAACGCTTTGGAAGCTTCAAAAGAAGCAGAAGAAAAGAAAGTTCATATTGCTATTTTCTCTATTTCAAAAATTGTTTACTTAGTGATTCATAATACAACAAATGAAATCACTTTTGATATTAGAAAAATATATGAAGAAGGCTATTCAACAAAAGGAGAAAATAGAGGACTAGGATTAAATAATGTGAGAAAAATCTTAGCAAATTATGGAACGATGTTTTTAGAAACGGAATTGCAAGGAAATCGTTTTTTACAAGTTTTGAAGATTGGAGGATACGAACAAGAATGAAGATTTTTTTATTAGAAGATGAGCTCTCTCAACAGATACGGGTAGAAAAACATATTGCAGAAATTGCTAAGGAATTAGAAATTAAACTTGAAGTGATTTCTACCGGTAAAATTTCGGAATTTGAAAATTATATCCAGCATTCGGATATCCACCAATTATATTTTCTAGATATTCATATCCAAGACAATGAGTATTGTGGGCTGGAAATTGCTCAAAAAATACGAGAAGCAAATCCTTATGCCATTATTGTTTTTATTACTACAAAATCAGAATTTGCTTCGATTACCTATCGTTATAAAGTATCTGCCTTAGATTTTATTGATAAAAATTTGAATGAAGATTTATTTAGATTAAAAATTAAGGAGTGTATTGAGTATCTAACGACTATTCAAATTGGAAATGATGATTTGACAGATTATTTTGAGTATGACTTTAAAGATAAAAAGATAAAAATTCCATTTAAGGATATTCTTTATATTGAAACTGTTGGTTCGGCTTATAAATTAAACTTAGTTGGGAAAAATTTTCAAAAAGAAATTGCGGGAAGTTTATCAGATGTCTTGGAGAAAGATGTGGAGGAGAGATATTTCAGTCCCCATCAATCTTTTATCGTGAATAGAAGTATGATCATTGGAATGGATAAGAAAAAGAAACAGCTACTGTTGAAAGAAGGCTATTCTTGTCCAATCTCAAGAAGCAATATCAAACGTGCCAAAAAATTAATTGAAGAGCAAAATTTAGAATTTAGTGCTTGACAATTAGTTAAATTTTGATATAATGGGATATGTTCTGTTAATGAATATATGGTCCGTTGGTCAAGGGGTTAAGACACCGCCTTTTCACGGCGGTAACACGGGTTCGAATCCCGTACGGACTATATCTCATTCCGCCATAGCTCAGTTGGTAGTAGCGCATGACTGTTAATCATGATGTCGTAGGTTCGAGTCCTACTGGCGGAGCTAGTATAGCACCCATTTGGGTGTTTTTTTTGTTTTGAAAAAGGCTAGGATAATGACTATCCTAGCCTTTTATTTATAAGTGAACGATGGTTAGATTCCTTGGCTTTTTCGTCTTTTTATTTGTCTCCATTCGTAGAGGAAAAAGAGAATGATTCCAACGAAAAAGGCAATGAGTCCTTCAATGAAGCCTTGGGGAACAAATGTTAAGGTGACTGTTCCGGATCCTTTTGAAACACGAACTCCCATCAATCCTTTCTGGATGCGATGAATTTGGATAGGCTTTCCATTTTGTTTAGCTGACCAGCCTTTATCATAAGGGAGTGTAAAAATAAGGGTAGTGTCTCTATTTGCGTTATAGGCTGCTACCAATTTGTTTTTCTTTTTGTGAATAGCAACTTCTTGCTGACGAATGCTAGCGATAGCTTGTGTGTATTGGTCAAGATCCAGAGCAAAAAATTCTGGTGTATCAAAGGAGACTGTCGAATTTTCTGGAAAACTCAAACGAATAGTAACTGTTTCCTCTGTGTCAAAATGGCCAATCGAAAAGAATGGAAAGGCATTATCAATGGTATAGCGTTGGGTCTGTCCATTGTAGCTGATTTCAATATCTTTCCGATCATCGTTTGAAAATTGTAAATTTGGAACATTGACATATAGTTGGCTATGGGCAGGAACCGTTACTTCATATTGAATACTTGCGTAGGATAGATGACTATCTTCTTCAATTTTTGCAGTTTGCAACGAAGATGTAGTATTTTGTGAAGTAGGCGAGAGAATATTTAATTTCTTATAAAATTTATATTTTTCATCTGTGATTTGATGGATGAATCGTGTCTGATTATCCAGTGTCAAATTCGTAAAGGAAGTATTTTTATAAGGTTTTGCTGACAGAAAGGCGATTGGTAAGGCATATTCGTTTTCTGAAAGTGAGACTCCATTTTTGGTTGCAATCTCTTTAAATCCAAATTTTTGAACAGGTTGTTGGCTTAAATTATAGCGAACACCAAATAGACTATCCATTAAAATAGAATTGTTTTGGTATCGAAGATTGAGGTTAGTTCCTTCAGATTTAAATCCTAGTTTGTCCAATGTCGAGCTAGCATCCGTATTTCGTACAGATGAAAATTGAGAAATTCCATTATAACCATACTTCATGCTATCATTGCCCGTTTGTGGATGTAGAATCTCAGTCCGATAATTTGAGTCTGTCTTCTCTCTTACTAAGGATTGGATGGCTTTTAAGTCGCGTTCGTAGGATGACCGAGAAGCAAAGATCCATTCATTCGCAATTCCTTCCATTTGATAATAACTATTTACCGATAATTCAAAAATGGAGAAAAAAAGGATCGAAAGATAGAAAAGTCTAGGCGGTATCTTTTTTAGGATAAATCCTAAACAGACCAAATAGAAAGCAATTAAAAATTCAAAAGTAACAATAAAATTGACAGCATCTAAAAATTTATAGTGACTGCTGTAAAGGACAGTTGCTCCAAATCCTAGAATAAGGAGGAAATTAGCAAGACTAAAACGAATCCAAGTGATCTCCTCTATTCGATTTAGTACTTCTCCTGCCATCAGAATAATCGTCAAAGAAAAGATCCAAGAGTATCGATGAAGAAACATATTTGGCGCGTGCATACCTTGCCAAAGGAGATCTAATAATTGAAAACGAAAACTCAAAATAAGAATGATCAAGAGTATAAAGTAAGAAAGTTTCACGTGAAACTTGATCGACTTTACAAAGAAAAAGGTGATCGCTAATAGAAGTGGAAATAATCCCACGTAGATCATTGGAATTGATCCATATTTAGTAGTGTCAAAACTTCCAATGAAATTTTTCGCAAATACGTCAAGATACCAACTTTTTTCTGTAAAGATACTGTCAACCTTTGAAAAACTTTCTCCATGAGTGCGTAAATCTAAGAAGGTTGGATATAACATCACAAGGCTTGTTATAACTGATAAAAGAGATACAATCACAAAATGAAAGAAGCGTTTTCCAATTCCTTTGATGTCCCATGACAGTTGTGTCAAGTACCATAAAATAAGAAAAATAGACATCATAAACCCAAAATAATAATTTTGGATAAACAAGCTGGTTAAGCTGATAAAGTAGAGAATCTCTCCCTCATTGTAAATGAGTTTTTTGAATCCATAAAGAATTAATGGTGCTAGGATAAAAACATCTAGCCAAGTTTTGATTTCAATTTGGCTGATAGCAAAGCTCATAAGAGCAAATGATGTTGAAAGGGTAAGAACCAGGAATCTAGGAATTTTAGAAAACATTCCATGCAAACTAATATAAGTGCTTAATCCAATAGCTCCAAATTTAAGAAGAGTGATGAGATAAACAGCATCTGGCATGGATTGTGCATTAAAGAAGTAGACAAGAGGAGAAAAGAAACTTCCTAGATAATAGCTACTGAGTGCATAGAAATTAATGCCTAATCCACTTTGGAAACTGTAAAATAGGCTATCTGTCCCATGTAAAATATTTCGAAGTGTGGTATCAAAAATGACATACTGATGATAACCATCTCCTAATAAGGGGGATGTATCACTGTTCCAGTAGATTCCTTGTGAGAGGTAAATAAAGAACATCATGATAGCTGGAATCAGGAAAGAAGATACTATAAAAAGGGATGTTTTTAGCTTTGTTTTATTCATATATTTCTACTGAAAGAGCCTGAAATCATTATTTCAGGGCTCTTTATTTTTATGATTGACTCCAAAGTTCTTTCACTTTTGCTTGAACTTCTTCATTTTCAAGAAACTCATCATAGGTTTCATCAATACGATCGATTACGCCGTTTTTTGAAAGAACGATAATATGGTTGGCGAGTGTTTGAATGAATTCGTGGTCATGGCTAGCAAAGATAATCGATTCTTTAAAATTCTTCAATCCATCATTCAAACTTGAAATAGACTCCAAATCCAAGTGATTGGTTGGATCATCCAGTACAAGAACATTTGACTTGAGGAGCATCAATTTAGACAACATGACACGAACTTTTTCTCCCCCTGACAAGACGTTGACAGACTTGTTAACTTCGTCACCCGAAAAGAGCATCCGTCCTAAGAAACCACGAAGGAAAGTATTGTCATCTTCTTCTTTACTTGCAAATTGACGAAGCCAATCAAGAATACTTTCACCACCTGCAAAATCACGACTGTTGTCTTTTGGTAGATATGATCGACTAGTTGTAACTCCCCACTTGACAGTTCCTTCATATTCAATATCATCCATCAATGCACGGATCAAAGCGGTTGTTTGAATATCGTTCTGTCCGATAAGGGCGGTTTTGTCACCAGGACGTAAGATAAAGCTGATATTGTCAAGGATAGTTTCACCATCAATCTTGACAGAAAGATTTTCAACTGTCAAGAGATCGTTACCAATTTCTCGTTCTGCCTTAAAGTTGATAAATGGGTACTTCCGACTAGATGGAACAATTTCTTCAAGTTCAATCTTGTCAAGCATTTTTTTACGCGAAGTTGCTTGTTTTGATTTTGAAGCGTTGGCTGAGAAACGTGCGACAAACTCTTGCAATTGTTTAATTTTTTCTTCAGCTTTTGCATTTCTATCTGCTTGTAATTTTGCTGCAAGTTCAGAAGATTCTTTCCAGAAATCATAGTTTCCGACGTAAAGTTTAATTTTTCCAAAGTCGAGATCCGCCATATGGGTGCAGACTTTATTCAAAAAGTGGCGGTCATGGGATACAACGATAACCGTATTTTCAAAATCAATCAGAAAATCTTCTAACCAGGTAATGGATTGAATATCCAATCCATTGGTCGGCTCGTCCAAAAGAAGGACATCTGGTTTACCAAAAAGGGCTTTAGCTAAGAGAACTTTCACTTTATCCCCATTGGCTAACTCGCTCATAGTTTGATAATGAAGGTCTTCTGAAATATTTAGATTTTGAAGCAATTGAGATGCTTCACTTTCTGCTTCCCATCCACCAAGTTCGGCAAATTCACCTTCAAGTTCAGCTGCACGGACGCCATCTTCATCAGAGAAATCTTCTTTCATGTAGATAGCATCTTTCTCTTTCATAATGTTGTAGAGCTTTTCATTTCCCATAATGACAACATCGATGACCCGTTCGTCTTCATAGTCAAAGTGATTTTGACGCAAAACGGACAAACGTTCATCAGGACCAAGAGAAATATGACCAGTTGTTGGTTCAATATCTCCAGCTAAAATTTTTAAAAAGGTTGATTTTCCAGCACCATTGGCACCGATAAGACCGTATGTATTTCCTTCTGTAAAGTTGATATTGACATCGTCAAACAATTTTCGATCACTAAAACGTAGTGAGACGTCTGATACTGTAAGCAATGATATTCTCCTCTTTCTATAATGTCTTCATTTTACTAGAAAATAGGGGAAAATTCAACTTTTTTAGTGTCAATTTATTTTTACAATTTTGTAAATTTAGTTGACAAGATAGTAAAGTGTAATTTCGTCACAAACATAGAGGGAAGACTAACATTTTCAACTAGAAAGTGCTATAATGATAGGGATAACGATTAAGGAGAAGAGTATGACAAAACCCATCATTTTGACAGGAGATAGACCAACAGGAAAACTTCATATTGGCCACTATGTAGGTTCTTTAAAAAATCGCGTCTTGCTACAAAATAAAGACGAGTATAATATGTTTGTTTTCCTAGCAGACCAGCAAGCTTTGACAGACCATGCAAAAGATCCAAAAACGATTGTAGAATCTATTGGAAATGTTGCTTTAGATTATCTTGCTGCAGGATTGGATCCTGAAAAGGTTACGATTTTCATTCAAAGTCAGATTCCTGAATTGGCAGAATTGACTATGTATTATATGAATCTGGTATCTTTGGCACGACTTGAAAGAAACCCAACTGTAAAAACTGAGATTTCTCAAAAAGGTTTTGGTGAGAGTATTCCAACAGGATTTTTGGTATACCCTATTTCACAAGCAGCTGATATTACAGCATTTAAAGCAAATTTTGTTCCAGTAGGAAATGACCAAAAACCAATGATTGAACAAACTCGTGAGATTGTTCGTTCCTTTAACCATGCATACAACACAGATGCTTTGGTCGAACCAGAAGGAATTTATCCTGAAAATGAGGGAGCTGGTCGCTTACCTGGTTTAGATGGAAATGCTAAAATGTCTAAATCGTTGAATAATGGAATTTATCTAGCTGATGATGCAGATACTTTAAAGAAAAAAGTGATGAGTATGTATACTGATCCGGATCATATTAAAGTAGAGGATCCAGGAAAAATCGAAGGGAATATGGTATTTCATTACCTGGATGTATTTGGCCGTCCAGAAGATGCAGCTGAAATTGCAGAAATGAAAGAACATTATCAACGTGGTGGACTTGGTGATGTAAAGACCAAACGATATCTTTTAGAAATTTTAGATCGTGAATTAAGACCAATTCGTGAAAAACGCCTTGAGTTTGCAAAGGATATGGGGGAAGTATACTCTATTCTTGAAAAAGGAAGTGAGCGTGCTCGAAATGTAGCAGCTCAAACACTGGATGAAGTAAAATCTGCGATGGGAATTACCTATTTTAAAAAATAAAACGACTTCATTAATAGCGAACATTTCTTTACTGTTCATTGATAATTTACCAATAAATGATTGACAAATTGCGATAGAATGGTATGATATTAACAATAAAAATTCGAGCCTTGCTCAATAAAAAGAAAAGAGGATCCATCTAATGTCTAATTGGGATACAAAGTTTTTAAAAAAAGGGTTTACATTCGATGACGTGCTTTTGATTCCAGCAGAAAGTCACGTATTGCCTAATGATGCAGATTTAAGTACACAATTAGCAAGTAATTTACGCTTGAACATCCCAATCATTACTGCCGCAATGGATACAGTGACAGAAAGTCAAATGGCAATTGCAATGGCACGTGCTGGTGGACTTGGTGTGATCCATAAAAATATGTCAATTGAGCAACAGGCAGATGAAGTACGGAAGGTGAAACGTTCTGAAAATGGTGTTATTATTGATCCTTTCTATTTGACCCCATCTCATACAATTTTAGAAGCAAATGAGCTCATGGGACGATACCGCATCAGTGGTGTTCCAGTTGTTGAAACACTTGAAAATCGTAAATTAGTTGGTATTCTTACCAATCGTGACTTGCGCTTTATTTCTGATTACAATCAACCTATTTCAAATCACATGACAAGTGAAAATTTGGTGACTGCACCAGTTGGTACTGATTTGGAAACAGCTGAGCGTATTCTACAAGAGCACCGTATTGAAAAATTACCATTGGTAGATGAAAATGGTCGTCTTTCTGGCTTGATTACAATCAAAGATATTGAAAAAGTTATTGAGTTTCCAAATGCGGCTAAGGATGAATTTGGTCGTTTGCTTGTAGCTGGTGCTGTAGGGGTTACTTCGGATACCTTTGAACGTGCAGAAGCCCTTTTTGAAGCAGGTGCAGACGCAATTGTTATCGATACTGCTCATGGACATTCTGCTGGGGTTCTTCGTAAAATTGCAGAAATTCGTGCTCATTTTCCAAATCGTACCTTGATCGCTGGAAATATTGCAACAGCTGAAGGCGCTCGTGCGTTATTTGATGCAGGGGTAGACGTTGTTAAAGTCGGAATTGGACCAGGTTCTATCTGTACAACTCGTGTTGTAGCAGGGGTTGGTGTTCCTCAAGTGACTGCTATTTATGATGCAGCCGCTGTAGCTCGTGAATATGGAAAAACGATCATTGCTGATGGTGGTATCAAGTATTCAGGAGATATTGTCAAAGCACTCGCAGCTGGTGGAAATGCGGTTATGCTTGGCTCAATGCTTGCAGGTACAGATGAAGCACCAGGTGAAACAGAAATCTTCCAAGGTCGTAAATTTAAAACATACCGTGGTATGGGATCTATTGCAGCAATGAAGAAAGGTTCTAGCGACCGTTACTTCCAAGGATCTGTCAATGAAGCCAATAAATTAGTCCCTGAAGGAATTGAAGGACGCGTTGCTTATAAAGGTTCTGTAGCAGATATGGTCTTCCAAATGATCGGTGGTATTCGTTCAGGTATGGGTTATGTTGGTGCAGCAACCATTCAAGATTTACATGATCATGCACAATTTGTTGAAATGAGTGGTGCCGGATTGAAAGAAAGCCATCCTCATGATGTACAAATTACAAACGAGGCGCCTAACTACTCGGCACAATAAATTTACACATTTGTAAATAAAAAATAACAGCATCTTGACAGTATTGTCAAGATGCTGTTTTGATATGACCGGCTTGAACAGTAAAAAATTTCAACTCTTCAGGCAGTTCTTTTAAATGATCAAGAGTGGTCGTTGTAATAAATGTTTGAATATTATTAGAGATGGTTTCAAGTAGTTGAAGTTGACGATAATTGTCAAGTTCGCTCATGACATCGTCAAGTAATAAAATAGGCTTTTCTCTTGTGATTTCTTCCATCAATTCGATTTCTGCTAATTTTAGAGAGAGAACAACACTTCGATGCTGGCCTTGACTACCAAAGGTAGCATTCATATTATTGATAAAAAATGCCAAATCATCCCTGTGAGGCCCAATACTTGTTGTTTTCCTAAAAATATCCTTCTGACGGTTTTTTTCCAACATAGAGAGAAACTGCTCTTCTATATCATTTCCTTCTTCAGAAAAAACAGTTGACTGATATTGAATCGATAGGTCTTCTTTGTTGTCAGAAAGTCGAGTGTGTTTTTCTTTTGCTTTAGCTTCTAATTTTTTAATAAACTCAAGCCGATGATGGATGACGCGACTTCCAAAACTAGCTAGTTGTGAATCTAAGACCTCCAAAAATGTAGCATCAATTTTTTCTGAATTTTTTAGATAACTGTTTCTTTGTTTCAGTACATGGTTGTATTGAGATAAGTCGGATAAATAGAGAGGTTTCATCTGACCTAATTCAATGTCAATAAACTTTCGACGTCCTGCAGGTGATCCTTTGATCAGTTGCAAATCTTCGGGTGCGAAAAGGACAACATTCATATGGCCAATATAGTTCGATAATTTGGCTTGTTTCAAATGATTTACCTTAGTTATCCGACCTTTTGGTGTTAAGGAAATTTCTAATGGAAGGGGACCAGTTTCTCTTTGTAATTGACCAGAAACTTTAAAATCGGTGGATTCAAAATAGATGAGATCTCTATCATTTCGTGTTCGATGACTTCTGGTTAAAGCTAGAAAATAAATTGATTCGAGAATATTGGTCTTTCCTTGAGCATTTTGACCTAGGAAAATATTTAATCCAGGATGAAACTCGACTTCAAGTTCTTGATAATTACGAAAATGTTGAATGGATAACTGTTTTAACCACATTAGGAGATACCAGGAAAGCGAATTGCTTTTTCTTTTTTGTTAGTCTTTTTCGGTTGTTTTTTTTGTTGTTGATTGAGTTGCTTGACAAGTTTAGCAACACGTTCCTTTTCTTCCTTTTCTTTAAGATGCTCTTCTATTTCTTCTTGAGAAGGTTCAAGAATGGTGATAGTCATGTTCAGTTCAGGAATGTCAATTTGATCATTGACACGAAGTTTACGGCCTCTCCGTTGTTCTAATTCACCATTAACAAAGACTTCTTTTTCTTGAAGAAAGGCTTTGATTGCACCACCACTCTGTATAATACCGAGTTCTTTTAAGATTGCTTGTAATGTAATAAAGTCATCAAATAATTTGTAATTCATAGTTCACCTCTTTGCGTGTTATTATACCATATTTTTAGTTTTTCTAGGGTAGAGAATGTTGAGTGATTTGAGGAGTTTTTTCACAGTTTGAATTAGGATTTTAGTGTGATTTCGTGTTATAATGAAAGTTACTATTGAGTAGAACGAGGATGAAAATGGAATTAGTAAAGGGCGTGAATCTTCACTTTCTTCAATCAAAAAAATTTAAAACCAATAAAATTAAGGTCCGTTTTTCATCGCCATTAGATGAAAATACCGTGGCTGCGCGTGTTTTAGTAGCCTGTATGATGGAAACTGCAAATCAAAAATATCCAACTTCACAATTATTCCGTGAAAAATTAGCGAGTCTATACGGGGTAGAATTGTCCACCTCAGTCTCTAAGAGGGGTCGTGTTCATTATGTTGATTTGAATATTTCCTTTGTGCGCGATGACTTTTTGAGCAAGAAAAATGTTCTTACTGATGAGGTTTTGGACATTATAGAAACTATCTTCTTTTCACCTTTGGTAGTAGAAGATCACTTTGACAGTGATACATTTGACGTTGAAAAGAAAAATACGATTTCCGATTTGGAGTCAGAAATTGAAGAGCCTTATTATTATGCACATGGGAAATTGAATCAACTATTTTTTGAAGACGAAACAATCGGGATGTCAAGATTGGGGAAAGTTGATTTAGTGAGACAAGAAACAGCTCAAAGTTCTCTTGAACAGTTTCATCAGATGCTCCAATTAGATAACATTGACTTCTTTTTCATAGGTGACTTTAATGAGGTCGCTATTGTGGATCGAGTGAACCAGTTTGAATTCAAGCCACGTGATAACAATTTGTCTGTCACCTATCAACAACCTTTTACAAATGTTGTAAGAGAAAAGTTAGAGCAAAAACAAAACCAACAATCTATTTTAGAATTAGGTTATCATTTTTCTACCCAGTATGGAGAATCTCTCCATATCCCTCTAGTTGTATTAAATGGGATGCTGGGAGCTTTCTCGCATTCGAGACTTTTTCAAATAATACGTGAGAAAGAAGGCCTTGCTTATACTATCTCAAGCCATTTTGATATTTTTACAGGCTTCATGAGGGTTTTTGCAGGTATTGATAAGGAATCTCGTACGAAAGTAATGACCTTGATTATGCGACAGTTGAATGATTTAAAACGAGGCAAGTTTACAGAGTCAGAGCTTCAATTGACAAAAGAAATGTTGGTGAATACGACCTTATTAGCACAGGATCGGCAAAATACCTTGATTGAAAGGGAATATCTGAAAACGATCCTAGGAACGAAAGTCCTTTCTTTAGAAGAGTGGTTAGAGTCCATCGATAAGGTTAGTAGAGAAGAAATTATTGAAGTGGCAAAAACAATTAATTTACAGTCTGTTTATTTTATGGAAGGAAAGTAGTGTAAAGATTGAAAATTAAAGAAAAATATTATGAATCAGTTGGCGAGCAAGTTTACTTTACACGCTTGTCAAATGGGTTGACTATTCATTTAATTCCCAAAGAAGATTATTATGAAACCTATGGAATCATCACAACTAAGTTTGGCTCAGTGGATACACGAATTCTAGTGAATGGGGATGAACGACAATATCCTGCAGGAATTGCTCATTTTCTAGAACATAAAGTATTTGAAGATGAAAATGGTCAAGATTATTTAAAAAAATTCGTTCATTTAGGATCGGAAAGCAATGCCTTTACAAGCTTTACAAAGACAAGTTATCTTTTCTCAACAACTTCAAAAGTCACTGAAAATATTCAATTGTTATTGGAGATGGTTTCAAAGGCTTCCTTTACAGAAAAATCTGTATCTAAGGAAAGAGAAATCATTCAACAAGAAATTGGAATGTACCAAGATAGCCCAGACTATCGATTATTTTTTGGTGCGTTAGAAAATTTATATCCTGGAACACCTTTAGCAGACGATATTGCTGGGACGAGGGATTCTATTTCTAACATTACAATAGACAATCTCCGTGAAAACTTTGACCTATTCTATCATCCCTCTCAAATGCACTTATTAGTGATCGGAAACTTTGATGTTGATGAAGTATTGCAAGTAGTAAAGAAATATGATCGAGTTCCTCTTCATCCATCTGTGGAGTTAGAACGTTTTCCTGTAGAAAAAAATGAAGTAAGATTGAATCAATCTTGTAGAATGGAAGTTGCTACTCCTAAGTTGGCAATTGGAATTCGAGGAAATGATATCATTAAGGAAGAGGAAAAATTTCGTTATAAATTGATGTTGAAATTACTGTTTTCGATGATGTTTGGTTGGACTTCGCAACGGTTTCAAAGTTTATATGAAGCTGGGAAGATTGACAACTCATTGACACTTGAAGTCGAGGTTGAGGAATTATTTCATTTCGTTATTTTGACAATGGATACTCAAGAACCGGTGTCCTTATCTCATCAATTTAGATCAGCGATCAAACAATTTGAGAAGGATCCAGATGTGAATCAAGAACATTTGGATACGATTAAAAGCGAAATGTTTGGTGATTTCTTACAAGGTTTAAATTCGCTTGAGTATAGTGCCACTCAGTTTGAATATTTTTCAGACGGTAGCACTTCTTATGATCTTCCAAAGATTTTACAAGGTATTAGTTTACAAGATATCATCAAATTAGGGCGTCAGTTCATCGACCAGGCTGAGATGGTTGACTATATGATTTTTCAAAAGTAGTAAACAATGTATCAAGAAGGGAAAACATGAAGAAGAGAACGATTGGTCAAGTGTTAAGACTGTCAAGAGTAAATTTACACTTAAGTTTACAGGATGTGTCAAATAAGACAGCTATTGAAATTCCTTATATAGAAGCGTTGGAAAACGATGAGTTTGATCTATTACCGAGTCCCTTTTACGCTCAGATCTATCTTAAAAAGTTAGCATGGGCTTTGGGATTAGATGAGTCCATCCTATTGACAGCTTTTCGTGAAGGAAAAGAATTGTTATTTGATGAAGAAATACTTGTAGATGACGAAGAGCTTCATTCAAGAAAATTAAGACAGAAAGCGAGCTGGTTACCAATCCTGTATTATCTACTAGTTAGTTTTACCATCCTTGGCTTTGTGATTTATATCGTATATTTTTATGAGTTTACAGCATCTGTAAAATAGATGTAAAGATAGTTTATTTTTTGGAGGAAGTATGAAAAAAGAAAATATTCCTAATGCATTGACATTAATTCGGGTTGTGATGATTCCTATTTTTATTGCCATTTTAAGTTTAAGTCACTCTTACTTAGGACATATTGTAGCGGCAGTTATTTTTGCAATTGCTAGTATTACAGATTATTTAGATGGCTTTCTTGCACGAAAATGGAATGTAGTTAGTAATTTTGGTAAATTTGCGGATCCAATGGCAGATAAATTATTGGTCATGTCAGCTTTTATCATGATGATTGAATTAAAAATGGTTCCTGCTTGGATTGCAGCCGTTATCATTTGTCGTGAGTTAGCTGTTACTGGTTTGCGTCTTCTACTTGTTGAGACAGGTGGTACAGTTCTTGCTGCAGCCATGCCAGGAAAAATTAAAACCTTTAGCCAAATGTTTGCCATTATCTTTTTGCTTTGCCATTGGACTCTTCCAGGGCAAGTGTTGCTTTATATTGCTTTGATTTTCACAATTTATTCTGGTTACGACTACTTTAAGGGAAGTAGCTATCTCTTTAAAGACACATTTAAATAAATGAAACAGATGATTGAGCTAAAAAATGTATCCTTTCGATACGATAAAACAGTAGAAGAGTATCAAATTGACACGGTTTCGTTTCACGTGAAACAAGGAGAGTGGCTTTCGATTGTTGGACATAATGGTAGTGGGAAATCTACAGTTGTACGTCTGATTGATGGTCTTTTGGAAGCTGAGTCTGGTGAGATTTACGTTGATGGAAAACAACTGACTCGTGAAACTATATGGGAAATCCGTAGTAAAATTGGGATTGTATTTCAGAATCCTGATAACCAATTTGTTGGTGCGACAGTAGAAGATGATGTTGCCTTTGGTTTAGAAAATCAAGGAATTCCACGGGAAGAAATGCTTCAACGTGTGGAGAAGGCTATTGAGCAAGTTGGTGTGCTGGAGTTTAAAGATCGCGAACCATCTCGTTTGTCAGGTGGTCAAAAGCAACGGGTGGCTATAGCAGGTATTATCGCCTTGAGACCAACTATTATTATCCTTGATGAAGCAACTAGTATGTTAGATCCAGAAGGTAGAGAGGATCTAATGGCGGTAATGAGAGAACTTCAAAAAAAATTTCAATTAACAATTATCTCCATTACCCATGATTTAACCGAAATTGCCTTAAGTGATCGAACACTCGTGTTTCAAAAGGGAAAACTAGAGTCTTCTATGACGCCGCGGGAATTGTTTTCAAGAAATGACCTCAATGAGATTGGATTAGATAAGCCTTTTAGTAAGCAGGTCCAAGAATCTCTCAGCTCGCATTTTCCGCTAAAGCAGGACTATCTAACAGAAAGTGAGTTATTAGACCAACTATGGGAATCTCTTTAAAGAATGTCTATTATACTTATCAAGAGGGAAGTCCTTTTGAAGGGCAGGCGCTTTCTGATATTAGTTTGGAAATAAAAGATGGATCTTATACAGCCATTATCGGGCATACTGGTAGTGGCAAGTCTACTTTGTTGCAATTACTAAATGGTTTACTGCGTCCGACTAAAGGAACGATTCAATTTGAAGATTTTGTTTTAGATAATCATTCTGAGCCAAAAGAAATGAAGTACCTGAGAAAAAAAGTCGGTTTGGTTTTTCAATTTCCAGAAAGTCAGCTATTTGCGGAAACTGTTCTAGCTGATGTAGCCTTTGGACCACAAAATTTTGGGGTACCTAAGGATAAAGCGGAGGAAATAGCCAAAGAAAAATTAGCGATCGTTGGTTTAGAAGAGTCTATCTATGATAAAAGTCCATTTGAACTATCTGGTGGACAGATGAGACGGGTTGCGATCGCGGGTATTTTAGCTATCGAACCAGAGATTTTAGTATTGGACGAGCCGACAGCAGGGCTAGATCCTGCTGGAAGAAAGGAATTGATGGCGCTGTTTGAGACATTACATAAAAATGGGATGACCCTAGTTCTGGTAACTCATACGATGGATGATGTAGCAAATTTTGCTGATACCGTATTTGCTTTAGAAGCGGGAAAACTTGTCCTAAACGGATCCCCAAGGGAAGTGTTTCAACAGGTTGAGTATTTACAAAAACTTCAATTAGGAGTCCCTCAAATTACGAATTTTGCGCTTCAATTGAAACGAAGAGGACTTCCTCTGGACAGACTACCAATCAAAATTGAGGAACTAAAGGAGCTGTTACTTCATGAATAATATGATTTTAGGAAGGTATATTCCTGGAAACTCCATTATCCACCAACTAGATCCTCGTGGGAAGTTGCTCTCAATGTTTTTATTCATATTTCTTCTGTTTTGGGCAAATAATCTCCAGACAAATGTTCTTCTCTTTGGTTTTATTTTTGTTTTAATGTATCTAACGAGGATTTCGGTTAGTTTTTATATTAAAGGCTTAAAATCAATGATTTTTATCATTGCTTTTACAACTATTTTTCAATTATTTGCGACCTCTCAAGGAACTATTTTGTATCAATGGTGGTTTTTTAAATTAACCGACCAAGGATTGATGCAAGCCGCCATCATATTTTGTAGATTTATTTTAATCATTTTTTATTCGACGATTTTAACCGTGACGACGACACCATTGAGTTTAGCAGATGCTGTTGAAAAGATCCTCACACCACTAAAAATTATTAAGGTTCCGGCCCATGAGATTGGGTTAATGTTATCTATGAGTTTGCGCTTTGTTCCAACCTTAGTAGATGATACGAATCGAATCATGAATGCGCAAAGGGCGCGTGGTGTTGATTTTGGTGAAGGAAATCTATTAAAAAGGATCCGTTCCTTTATTCCAATCCTCATTCCTTTGTTTGCCTCAAGTTTTAAACGCGCAGATGCATTAGCAATTGCGATGGAAGCGAGAGGGTACAAAGGCGGTGAGGGACGAACACGCTATCGGACTCTGCAGTGGGGGGTAAAAGATACCCTAGCATTGCTCGTTATTCTGTGTCTCATGTTGATAGTTTTTTATCTAAAAAATGGATAGAGCTAGTTGTATTGGTTCAAAAATAAGGAAAAAGCGCTATACAAAGCGCTTTTTACATTAAATTCACATATTCTTGTAACATTTGTAATATATTCTACAATAAACTGTAACATTTTGTGTGTATGATAGAATTATGTTCGAAAGGAGAATAGAATTCATGAACAGTAAAAAGTTCCAATGGACAGTCACTTCCCTACTTTCAGCAGCATCACTTTTCATTTCTGGTATTGCTACAGTGAATGCTGAAACTTACGAAGTGAAGTCTGGAGATACTCTATCAAAAATTGCACTAGAAAATAACACTTCAGTAGAAAATATTATTGCATCTAACAATCTGACTAATGAAGATTTGATCTATGCAGGACAAATTATTGAGTTAGGTGAGCGTTCTAAATCTATGATTGATAAAGTTGCTCCACAAGAGCAAGCAAAACCTGCTGAAAGTGCACCTACAGCAACTGCAACAGCACAAACTGCTCAAAAACAAACAACTTATGCAGCAAATGCTGCAGTGACTTCTGCACAATCAACAAATGGTGGAATTGTTCTATCAAATGGGAATACTGCTGGGGAACAAGGATCTTATGCAGCTGCTCGTATGGCTGAAATGACTGGTGTACCTGCTTCTACTTGGGAAGCAATTATTGCCCGTGAATCAAATGGTCAAGTAAATGCAGCAAATGCTTCTGGTGCCAGTGGCTTGTTCCAAACAATGCCAGGTTGGGGTTCAACTGCAACAGTTGATGATCAAATCCAGGCTGCATACAATGCATATAGCTCACAAGGTTTATCAGCTTGGGGTTATTAAAAAATAGGTTTACAATTTGTAAACCTATTTTTTTAATGTCTCAAGAATATCAAGTGGAGAGTGACAAATAAAATCTGGTGAGTAGAGAAGTAGATCTTCAAGATCTCCAAATCCCCAAGTGACGGCCATGGTTTTTATGCCAACTGCTTGACCTCCAATGAGGTCAAATTTTGTGTCTCCAATAATCACTGTCTCCTCTTTTGGAAGGTCATTGATTGACAAGGCGTATCGAATGACATCGGCTTTGTGGATACGATCTGAATTTGATCCATAAATTCCTTTAAAGTATTTATCGATACCTAAATCTTGACACATCTGTAAAGCAACTGGTTCATGTTTTGAAGTAGTTACATAAAGAGGAATGTTTTCGTCTTGTAATGCTTTCAAAGCTTCTACTATCTGAGGAAACAGAGTTGATTTGTATTGACCTTTTTCATGATAATACTGGCGGTAGATAGTTACGGCTTGATCTACTAAAGTTTCAGGAAGGGTAGCTTCAAAACTAGAAATCAAAGGTGGTCCCATAAAACTACGGATAGTTTTGAGATCGGGTTGAGGAACCTTCAAAGTATCGAATGTATGTTGAAAGCTCTCTGTAATTCCCTTGGAACTGTCAACTAATGTTCCATCTAAATCAAAAAATAAGGCTTGCATGCTATTCTCCAAATATCTCTTTTTGTAATCTACGTCCGGTTGGTGTTGCTGCCAATCCTCCTTCAGCTGTTTCTCTAAAGGCAGTCGGAAGACTAGAACCAACTTGGTACATGGCGTCAATCACTTCATCGACAGGAATTTTTGATTCAATGCCTGCTAAAGCCATATCAGCAGCAATGAAGGCATAGCTAGCTCCCATTGCGTTCCGTTTAACACATGGAACTTCCACGAGTCCAGCTACTGGATCACAAATGAGCCCAAGCATGTTTTTGATGACAAAACAGACAGCTTGACTCGCTTGATAAGGAGTTCCTCCAGCAGCTAGTGTCAATGCAGCCGCACTCATAGCTGAAGCAGAACCGACTTCTGCCTGACAACCACCTTCTGCGCCTGAAATAGAAGCATTATTGGCGATCACTAAACCAAAAGCTCCAGCTGTCAGTAGAAAATCTAATTGTTGCTGACGGTTTAACCCTAATTTTTGAGTTGCTGCAGTGAGAACTGCGGGAAGGCAGCCAGCAGATCCTGCAGTGGGTGTTGCGCAGACCAGTCCCATCTTAGCATTGTGTTCGTTGACAGCAATAGCATTCTTCGCTGCAGTTAGGACGGTCAAGTCAGATAACGTTTTTCCTAATTTGATATAGCGATCTAATTTTGCGGCATCCCCACCAGTTAACCCACTACGAGAGTGGTTTTCATTTAACCCTAACTTTACAGAATCAATCATCACTTCTAAATTACGGGTCATTAATCGTAGGACTTCTTCTCGTTCACGACCAGTTAGTTCAAATTCAGTTGCAATCATTAACTCTGCGACGTTTCCTTGGTATTGCGTGCTTGCTTGTTCTACGAGGTCTACAATTGAATAAAACATATGAACTCCTTATTTGAAAAAGTTGACATTATGAAGATGAGGAATTTTACGGATATCTTCGATCGCTGCTTCACAACTCCTTGAGTCAACTTCTATAATCATAATCGCTTTTTCTCCAGCTTTTTCCCGCGTCACATTCATTTGCGCAATGTTAATATCATAGCGAGAAAGAGCTTCTGTCACATGAGCGATCATTCCAGGGACGTCCTGGTGAACAATGATAATGGTTGGAGTATTCATATTTAGCGAGATAGCAAAGCCATTTAACTCAGTAACCTGTATGTTCCCACCACCAATTGAGATTCCAGTGACAGAAATCGTTTTATGATCATTTTTAACAGTAATGGTTGTTGTGTTTGGGTGAGGAGCATTGCTTTCTTTTTGAATAGACCAAACAATCCGAATGCCTCGTTCATGTGCAATTTTTAGACTATCTGGGATTCTAGGATCATCTGTGTCCATTCCTAAGATGCCCGCTACTAAGGCTAAATCTGTTCCATGACCACGATAGGTTTTGGCGAAGGAATTAAATAATTGGAACTCAACTTCTTTTGGTTCCTCTCCAAAGATAGAAGAAACAATTTTACCAATTCGAACAGCACCTGCAGTGTGACTACTGGATGGGCCGATCATCACAGGTCCAATAATATCAAAAACTGATTGGAATTTTAAAGAGTTCATGCTCTGCTCCTTTGTGATCACTTTACTTCATTATATCAGATATGGCTGATGATTTCTTCTATTTTTCCCGAAATATCTGAGAAATCTTAAAGGGGGCTTAAAGCATTTATATTATCCTGGATTTTTAGTATTTCTAACATCTGACTGAAATATTTGACATATAATTTCAATAAATATGAAATATTTCTTGTGTAGTATAGAGGTATACCAATAAAGGAGTACATAATAATGAATAAAAAACAAATGATGAAACGAATGATTGGACTTAGTTTACTTGCAGGACTTTTCCTTCCAATTGTAGCGAATGCAGATTCTTATACTGTAAAATCAGGTGATACTTTATCAGCTATTGCTAAAGAGAAAAACACAACGGTTGATGCGATTGCTAAGAAAAATAAGATTAGTAACGTGAATCTCATCTCAGTTGGTCAAGTTCTTGAGATTGAAGATGCAAATACAACGCAGAAAACCACGGAGCAAGCTCCTGCTAGTAAAACTGATACTACACAAGCAACAACTACTGTCTCTGCTTCAGATGGCTTGAGTGCGGAAGACGCGGCTGCTAAGGAATGGATTGCTCAGAAAGAGTCAAGTGGTAGCTATACAGCACAAAATGGCCAATATTATGGCCGTTACCAATTAACTATCACTTATTTGAATGGTGATTTATCACCTGCAAACCAAGAAAAAGTAGCCAATCAATATGTTGTCAACCGTTATGGATCATGGTCAGCAGCTAAAAATTTCTGGTTGGCAAATGGCTGGTATTAAATTCGTTTAAAAAGAGTTCTTGAATAGGACTCTTTTTAAATTTACAGACTTGTAAACCCATCGATCCTGATCAACAAAAAGAATAGTAAGATGCTTGTTTTCTAATATAAAGCGTGTTAAAATGGTAACTGCTCAAAACGACCTTCAATCGTTGAAGCAAACCACGACCTTCAATCGTGAGAAACGAAAAGATGGGAGAAATCTATGAGTGATAACTCGAAAACACGTGTTGTTGTTGGTATGAGTGGTGGTGTGGATTCATCTGTAACAGCTTTATTATTAAAGCAACAGGGTTACGATGTCATCGGCATCTTCATGAAAAACTGGGACGACACAGACGAAAATGGCGTCTGTACAGCTACAGAAGATTACAAAGATGTAGCAGCGGTTGCAGACCAAATTGGCATTCCTTACTATTCTGTCAACTTTGAGAAAGAATACTGGGATCGTGTCTTTGAATATTTCCTTGCTGAATACCGAGCTGGTCGAACACCAAATCCGGATGTCATGTGTAATAAGGAAATCAAATTTAAGGCCTTTTTAGATTATGCTATGACACTCGGTGCAGATTATGTAGCGACAGGGCACTATGCGCGCGTGGCGCGTGATGAGGATGGCATTGTTCATATGTTACGTGGTGTTGACAACGGGAAGGACCAAACTTATTTCTTAAGCCAGCTGTCACAAGAACAACTTCAAAAAACCATGTTCCCATTGGGACATTTGGAAAAGCCTGAAGTTCGCCGTCTAGCTGAAGAAGCTGGATTAGCAACAGCTAAAAAGAAAGACTCAACTGGAATTTGCTTTATTGGAGAAAAAAATTTCAAAGAGTTTCTAGGGAATTACCTTCCTGCCCAACCAGGTCGAATGATGACCATTGATGGACGAGATATGGGTGAACATGCAGGTTTGATGTATTACACAATCGGTCAACGGGGTGGGCTTGGAATTGGAGGCCAACAAGGTGGAGACAATGCGCCATGGTTTGTAGTTGGTAAAGACCTTAGTCAAAATATTCTTTATGTAGGTCAAGGCTTCTATCATGAAGCATTGATGTCAACAAGTTTACAGGCTAGTCAAGTTCACTTTACACGAGATATGCCAGAAGAGTTTACATTAGAGTGTACAGCTAAGTTCCGCTATCGTCAACCAGATTCTAAGGTAACTGTACACGTTAAAGGTGATAAGGCAGAAGTGATTTTTGCAGAACCTCAACGAGCTATTACACCAGGACAAGCTGTTGTCTTTTACGACGGTGAAGAGTGTCTAGGCGGTGGCTTGATTGACAATGCTTATCGGGATGGAAAAGTTTGTCAGTATATTTAGATTTTCTAGGAGGAACGAAAGTGTTTCAGTTCTTTAAGAAAAAAATAGAGAACACAAAGACTATCTCTGACTATAAGAAACAGTATTTGAGGGAGAAAACGACGGAGTCAATTGAAGCTTTGTTCAAGGAATTGAAGCAATCTAAAGTTTGGGTTCCCTTTAATGCCTCTTTAATGGATGGGAGTGACGAACAAGAAGGTGTTCGTCTAAAACCGGATATTCTACGAAAGGGAGACGACTACTTTTATCCTTGTTTCTTGACGGAACAGGATATTCCTAAAGATTATTACGATCGTTTTTCTTGGCTGCAAATACCTTTTACGGACTGTTTATTTACTGCAGAAAGGATAGGAAAGTTTCCAGTGAGAGGGATTGTTCTAGATGCATTCTCTGATCCAGTTGAGATTGACAAAGGAGTTTTTGAAGCAATCCGTCAATCTTAGTATATTTAAATTGACAAATTTTCTCAATTTGCTACAATAATAAAAGCAATAGAAATGATGGTCAAAGCTCATGGATGTTGCAGGCTTTTTTGTCCTGCACTTCTCAGAGTTTTGACTATTTTTGTGTGATTTCGAAAGGAAGTAAAATGAGGCAACAGGATTTTCGGACGAAAATAGGTTCTACTGTTTTTGGCGTGAGAGCGACTGCTTTGATTGTAAAAGATAATCGCTTGTTCGTCATAGAAGATGAGGACGGCTGTTATACAATCGGAGGTGCTATTCAAGTCAATGAAACTACAGAGGATGCGGTAGTTCGTGAAGTCAAAGAGGAACTTGGTGTTACATCTACAGTAGGTCCGTTAGCTTTCGTGGTTGAAAATCACTTTGAACAAGCTGGAATCCACTATCATAACATTGAATTTCATTATTTGGTGGACTTGCTAGAAGATGCACCTTTGGTCATGCAGGAAGATACAAAGCGATTACCTTGCCGTTGGATTGCTTTAGATGATTTACACACTGTTGACATGAAACCGGCCTTTTTAAAATCAGCCCTACCAGAATGGGACGGAAAATTACGACACATCCATCTTGAGAAATAGGAGAAAAAATGACTTATAATTTTATTGAAGAATACGATATCATTGTAATTGGTGCGGGGCATGCGGGAGTAGAAGCCTCCCTAGCTGCTAGCCGTATGGGTTGTAAGGTCTTACTTGCGACTATTAACATTGAAATGCTGGCTTTTATGCCTTGTAATCCCTCTATTGGTGGTTCTGCTAAGGGGATTGTCGTGCGTGAAGTCGATGCCCTCGGTGGAGAAATGGCCAAGAATATCGACAAGACCTACATCCAAATGAAAATGCTCAATACCGGTAAAGGTCCTGCGGTTCGTGCACTTCGGGCTCAAGCAGACAAAGAACTTTACTCAAAAGAAATGCGGAAAACGGTTGAAAATCAAGAAAATTTAACTCTTCGTCAAACTATGATTGATGAGATTTTGGTGGAGAATGGTAAGGTTGTTGGTGTAAGGACTGCAACTCACCAAGAATATGGAGCAAAGGCTGTTATTGTCACTACTGGGACAGCTTTACGCGGAGAAATTATCATTGGAGATCTCAAGTATTCGTCAGGACCTAATCATAGTCTAGCTTCTATCAATTTGGCCGATAATCTCAAACAGCTAGGATTAGAAATTGGACGTTTCAAAACAGGGACGCCACCTCGTGTAAAGGCGTCGTCAATTAATTATGACGAAACGGAAATTCAACCCGGAGATGAAGCTCCAAATCATTTTTCTTATACATCGCGTGATGAAGATTATGTAAAGGATCAGGTTCCTTGTTGGTTGACTTACACAAATGGGCATAGCCATGAAATTATCCAGAATAATTTACACCGGGCACCTATGTTTACAGGGGTTGTAAAGGGAGTAGGTCCTCGCTATTGTCCATCCATTGAGGATAAAATTGTCCGTTTTGCTGACAAAGAGCGTCATCAACTATTCTTAGAACCTGAGGGACGAAACACAGAAGAAGTCTATGTTCAAGGGCTGTCAACGAGTTTACCGGAGGATGTTCAGCGGGATCTCGTTCATTCTATTAAGGGACTTGAGAAGGCAGAAATGATGCGAACGGGTTATGCGATTGAGTATGATATGGTTTTGCCTCATCAATTGCGCGCAACTTTGGAAACCAAGAAAATTTCAGGTCTCTTTACAGCTGGCCAAACCAACGGAACGTCTGGTTATGAGGAGGCCGCTGGTCAAGGGATTATTGCAGGGATCAATGCTGCTCTAAAAATCCAGGGAAAACCAGAACTCATTTTGAAACGTAGTGATGGCTATATTGGGGTTATGATCGATGACTTGGTAACAAAGGGAACGATCGAACCGTATCGTTTATTAACAAGTCGTGCAGAATACCGTTTGATTTTGCGTCATGATAATGCCGATATGCGCTTGACAGAAATGGGACGAGCAATTGGATTGGTAGATGATGAACGTTGGCAACGTTTCGAAACCAAGAAGTATCAGTTTGAAAACGAGATGAAGCGTTTGGATAGCATTAAGTTAAAGCCTGTAAAGGAAACCAATGAGAAGGTCGCTGCAATGGGCTTTAAACCATTGACAGATGCTGTCACTGCTAAAGAATTCTTGAGACGACCAGAAGTCTCTTACCAAGATGTGGTAGAATTTATCGGTCCTGCAGCTGAAGAACTGGATGATAAAATCATTGAATTGATTGAAACTGAAATTAAATACGAAGGTTATATTTCAAAAGCAATGGACCAAGTTGAAAAAATGAAGCGTATGGAAGAAAAACGAATCCCTGCGAATATTGACTGGGATGATATTGACTCTATTGCAACCGAAGCGCGTCAAAAATTTAAATTAATTAATCCAGAAACGATTGGTCAAGCAAGTCGTATCTCAGGTGTCAATCCAGCGGATATCTCTATTTTAATGGTTTACTTGGAAGGTAAATCTCGGAGCATCTCCAAAAACAAAGCAAACCACTAATAAAATGGGGCTGAGATGATGTTTCAGCCTCAATTTTATGGATTGAAATCTGTTGTTGCTATTTACACAGTTGTAAACCTTGTTTACAAAGTAGTGAAGCGGAGGAAGAGCTTTTTAGTGGTCTTTCTTCTCTGTAATATAGAGAGAAACCTCGCTTTTTACCTCTATTTATGGTATAATTCCGAAAAGAGGTTTATGATGAAAAAATTTCGTTTATCGTTCATCCATTATGTGTTAATTGGTTTTATTTCATTTGCAATTTTAGCAATTTTTTTAAGAATCTTTGGCAAAGGCTATGTAACTCTCATTGCAATTTTTTTAGTCTTAGCTGGATTGATTGCTTTATTTGAATACCAGTTACAAATTTCAGAGTTAGATGAATTAGAACAAATACAATACGTTAACCATCAGGCAGAAAGCGGATTAGCATCCCTCCTTGATAAAATGCCTGTTGGAGTTATCAAAATTAATGAAGAGACAAATGAAGTAGAGTGGTTCAACCCTTATGCTGAATTGATTTTTTCAACAGATGATGGGGACTTTGATGTTGAATCCTTGAAAAAGTTACTCAATACTCTGTTTGAGGATAAAGGTCATTATGTCACTGTAGCCGATAAGAAATATTCTGTTTACTTTGATCAGACGTCTAGTGTTGTTTACTTTTTTGATGTTTCAAGTGAGTATGAAGCAACTGTGGGATTGGTGACAACTCGTCCCGTTATCGGTATTATTTCTGTTGATAACTATGATGATCTAGAAGATGTCATTTCAGACTCTGATATTAGCAATATCAATAGTTTTATTGCCAACTTTGTAGAAGAGTTTACAGCTCATTACCATATGTTTTACAGACGTGTGGGGATGGATCGTTTCTATTTATTTACAGACTACACGGTCTTAGAACAGTTGATGGAATCAAAATTTTCTGTCATCGATCAATTCCGTGAAGAAGCTAAAAATCGTGAGCTACCTATTACCTTAAGTATGGGATTCTCGTATGGTGACGGGGAGCATGATGAGATTGGTAAAGTGGCTCTCTTGAACCTAAACCTTGCGGAAGTTCGTGGTGGGGATCAAGCAGTAGTCAAAGAAAACGATGAACAGAAAAACCCTATTTTCTTTGGTGGGGGAACAGCTTCTGCTGTGAAGCGGACGCGGACTCGCACACGCGCTATGATGACAGCTATTTCGGATAAGATTAAATCCGTTGATCAAGTTTTCATTGTTGGGCATAGAAACTTGGATATGGACGCTTTAGGAGCGTCTGTGGGAATGCAGTTTTTCTCTAGCAATATTTTGGCTTCCTCTTATGTGGTCTATGACCCGCATGCAATGGCTAGTGATATTTCAAGAGCAATTGCGAAACTAGAAGAAGAGCAGGTAACGAAAATCCTTCCCCTAGAGGAAGCCATGCAAATGGTGACGGATCGCTCTTTGTTAATTATGGTTGACCATTCTAAGACAGCCTTGACCCTTTCTAAAGAATTTTATCAGGAATTCCAACAGATTATTGTCATTGACCATCATCGTCGGGATGATGATTTCCCTGAAAATGTTCTGATCACCTATATTGAAAGTGGAGCAAGTAGTGCGAGCGAATTGGTTAGTGAACTTATTCAGTTCCAGAAGTCGAAGAAAAATCGGTTAACGAAGATTCAAGCTAGTGTCTTGATGGCTGGAATTATGCTGGATACTAAGAACTTCTCCACACGTGTTACAAGTCGGACCTTTGATGTGGCGAGTTACCTTCGCTCAAGAGGTAGTGATAGTGTAGCCATCCAGGAGATCTCTGCTATTCAGTTTGACGAGTACCGCGAAGTGAACGAACTGATCTTGACTGGTGAAAAGATTTTGCCACATATCATCGTAGCTTGTGCCAATACGACTAAAGCCTATGATTCAGTAACTATTAGTAAAGCAGCTGATAGTATGCTGGCCATGTCTGAGGTGGAAGCAACCTTTGTCATCGCTTGTAATCAAAGTGGGACTGTCTCGATTTCTGCACGAAGTCGAAGCAAAGTCAATGTACAGCGTATCATGGAACAGCTTGGCGGAGGAGGTCATTTCAATTCGGCGGCTTCTCAAATTGAGGGTCAAGATTTGATGAGTATTCGTCAACAATTGATTGAGACTATTGAAAACGAAGTAACTATTGAAAAGGAGAATGTAGAATGAAAGTTATTTTCTTAGCGGATGTAAAAGGTAAAGGTAAAAAAGGCGAAATTAAAGAAGTGCCTACTGGTTATGCACAAAACTTTTTGATCAAGAAAAATCTTGCGAAAGAAGCCAATGCCCAAGCAATCGGTGAACTTCGTGGAAAGCAAAAGTCAGAAGAAAAAGCGCATGCTGAATTATTAGCGGAAGCGCAAAAGATTAAAGCAAAATTAGAAGAAGAAGCAACTGTTGTTCAATTCACGGAAAAAATTGGGCCAGATGGCCGTACTTTCGGCTCTATTACCAATAAAAAGATTGCAGAAGAGCTTGAGAAACAATTTGGCATTAAAATTGATAAACGTCATATCCAAGTTTCCTCTCCAATTCGTTCAACAGGTTTGATTGACGTCCCTGTAAAAATTTATCAAGATGTTACAGGTGTGATTAATATTCGTGTAAACGAAGGGTAAACACGATCGATAGAAAGGTTTTTTTATGGCTGAGATAGAGGAATTACGAACACAACCTCAAGATATCCAAGCAGAGCAATCAGTGTTGGGAGCCATCTTTATTGATGAGGGGAAATTGGTCTTTGTTCGTGAATATATCGAGCCTGGCGATTTCTTTAAGTACTCGCACCGTTTGATTTTTAAAGCCATGATCGATCTAGCTGACCGCGGGGATGCGATTGATGCGACGACTGTTCGAAATATTTTAGATAGTCAGGGGGATCTCCAAAATATTGGCGGTCTCTCCTATTTGGTAGAAGTCATTAATTCGGTACCAACTTCAGCTAACGCAGAGTATTACGCGAAGATTGTTGCCGAAAAAGCTGTCTTACGTCGGTTGATCTCTCGATTAACGGAAAGTATTAATCAAGCTTATGATGGTGCAAGTCCTTCAGATGAAATCATTGCGGGTGCTGAAAAAGCTCTGATTGATGTTAGTGAAAACGCAAATCGTAGTGGATTTAAAAATATTCGAGACATCTTGAATATAAATTTTGGTAGCTTAGAAGCCCGCTCGCTTCAAACCTCTGATATTACGGGTATTGCGACAGGCTATCGCGATTTGGACCATATGACGACGGGGCTACATGAGGAAGAGTTGATTATTTTAGCGGCTCGTCCTGCAGTAGGGAAAACAGCCTTTGCTCTCAATATTGCTCAAAATATCGGTACAAAGTTGGATAAGACAGTGGCTATTTTCTCATTAGAAATGGGTGCTGAAAGTTTGGTTGACCGGATGTTAGCAGCTGAAGGCTTGATTGAATCCCATTCGATTCGTACAGGTCAATTGACGGATGAAGAGTGGCGAAAATATGCCATTGCTCAAGGGAATTTGGCCAATGCGAGTATTTACATCGATGATACTCCAGGAATTCGGATCACTGAGATTCGTTCGAGAGCAAGAAAATTAGCGCAGGAAACAGGGAATCTTGGTCTTATTCTGATTGACTACCTGCAGCTGATTACAGGGACTGGAAGAGAAAACCGTCAACAGGAAGTTTCAGAAATTTCTCGTCAGTTAAAGATTTTGGCTAAGGAACTAAAAGTTCCCGTTATTGCTTTGAGTCAGCTATCACGTGGTGTGGAACAGCGCCAAGACAAACGTCCTGTTCTTTCTGATATTCGTGAATCTGGATCGATTGAGCAGGATGCGGATATTGTTGCTTTCTTGTACCGTGATGATTATTATGATCGAGCTGGTGAAGAGGAAGAAGATGGAATGCCCAATAATACGGTTGAAGTGATTATCGAGAAAAACCGTTCAGGTGCGCGTGGGACAGTCGAATTAATATTCCAAAAGGAATACAATAAATTCTCAAGCATTTCAAAGAGAGAGGATCAATAAGATGAGTGATGCATTTACAGATGTTGCAAAAATGAAAAAAATTAAAGAAGAAATCAAGGCCCATGAAGGACAAGTGGTTGAAATGACGCTTGAAAATGGACGGAAACGTCAAAAAAATAAATTTGGACGCTTGATTGAGGTCTATCCTTCTTTATTTATTATCGAGTATACGAACGACAATAGCTTACCAGGTGAACCGGCCAATACCTACGTGGAGTCTTACACCTATTCAGATATTTTGACAGAGAAGAATTTAATTCGTTATTTGGATTAATTCCTTGCTTTTATCGTCTAAATCAGTTATTATAATAAATACATATGGGAGTCTGTGTACAGTCTGAGAGGAAGTGTAAGCTTCGACCGCACCTGATCTGGGTAATGCCAGCGTAGGAAACAAATGAAATGTATTTTTCGTTATGAGTGACCTTGTGCAATCCGTCTCCTATTTTGGAGGCGTTTTTTATTTGTGAGAAAGGAGGTTACGATGTCTCTTGTAAAAAGATATTCAAAACAGTTGATAGGATTTGCAGGTTTTAGCAGCCTTCTTGTCTTATGGCAGCTAGCAGGATTTTTAAATATCCTCCCCAAATTTGTATTACCAACGCCACTTGAAATTGGGAATGCCTTTGTACGAGATCGAGCTCTCCTGATTCATCACAGTTTGTCTACCCTTCAAGTGGCCTTGATCGGACTTGTTATAGGGGTTCTTCTTGCTGCTGGCTTTGCGATTCTCATGGATAGTTTTCAATGGGTGAATGATCTGGTCTATCCTTTTATGGTTGTTATTCAAACCATTCCGACGATTGCCTTGGCCCCCATCCTGGTTCTTTGGTTTGGTTATGGTATGCTTCCAAAACTAGTTTTGATCATTATTACGGTGGTATTTCCCATCGTAGTCAGTCTGTTAGATGGTTTTCGGCATTGCGATCAAGATATTCTGAGATTGTTTCAGATTATGCAAGCCAATCGCTTTCAGACCTTAGTTCATTATAAAATTCCTGCAGCGCTTCCTTATTTTTTTGCAGGTTTACGTGTGAGCGTTTCCTATGCTTTTATCAGTACGGTAGTTTCAGAATGGTTAGGAGGTTTTGATGGATTGGGGGTCTATATGATCCAATCGAAGAAGTTATTTCAGTATGATACGATGTTTGCGATCATTGTATTGATTTCTGCTATTAGTTTACTCGGTATGTTTCTCGTTGACCAATTAGAACGAACCATTCTGAAATGGAAAAAGGATTGACAAACTTGTAAATGGTGTAAAATTTAAATTGACAAAAATGTAAAAGAGGTATAGCTAATGAAAAAGTCAATAGGTTTATTTTTCTCAATAATATTGGGATTTGTTTTCTTGAGTGCTTGTCAAAATTCTGTCAAGCAATCGTCAAGCGATTTGAAAAAGATTGATTTTATTCTAGATTGGACCCCGAATACCAATCATACGGGTCTCTATGTAGCTAAGGAAAAAGGGTACTTTAAAGATGCAGGACTGGATGTAGATATAAAACTTCCTCCAGAAGACAGTAGTTCTGATTTGATTATCAATGGGAAAGCTCCATTTGGTATTTATTTCCAAGATTCTATGGCCAAGAAATTAGATAAAGGTGCGGGTATTACCGCTGTTGCAGCTATCGTCGAACACAATACGTCAGGGATTATTTCAAGAAAAGATGCAGCGATCACAAGTCCAAAAGATTTGGTTGGTAAGCGGTATGGCACCTGGAATGATCCGATTGAGTTGGAAATGATCAAATCGATGATGAAAAAAGAAGGGGCTGATTTTAATCAAGTAAAATTGGTTCCAAATAGTGATTCAAATTCCATTACTCCGATTGAAAATAAGGTCTTTGATGCTGCTTGGATTTATCACGGTTGGGATGGAATTTTGGCTGAGCAAAAGGGAATGAAGACCAATTTCTTCTATATGAAAGATTTTGTTCCTGCATTTGACTACTATTCGCCTGTTATTATTGCTAACAATGACTATTTGAAGTCTCATAAAGAGGAAGCAAAAAAATTCATTCAAGCGGTGAAAAAAGGCTACCAATATGCTATAGAGCATCCAGAAGAAGCAGCGGATATCTTGATTAAACAGGCCCCTGCCTTAGCTAACCAGCGTGATTTTGTACTCGCTTCCCAAAAATATCTTTCTAGTCAATATGCTTCAGACAAGGACAAGTGGGGGCAGTTTGATCCTAAGCGGTGGAATGCTTTTTATGCTTGGGCAAAAGAGCAAGGATTGGTTTCAAATGACTTAGAAGACAAAGGTTTCACAAATGAATTGGTAGGTGACTGATATTTTAACCGTAAAAGATGTAAGTTTCTCTTTTGGAGAAAAAGCAGTTTTAAATAATGTATCACTAGAAGTGCAAAAAGGAGAAATCGTCTCTATTCTAGGTCCGAGTGGGGTAGGGAAATCAACCTTGTTTAATTTAATTGCTGGGATCCTTCCCATACAAAAGGGCGCAATAGAAGTAGATAATGCCCCGATCTCCTTTGGGAAAGTCAGCTATATGCTACAAAAAGATCTTTTGTTGGAACATAAGACAGTATTGGGAAATATTATTCTTCCCCTTCAATTAAAAAAGATTCCTAAGGAAGAGGCGACATCTACAGCTCTAAAATTGTTAGATGAATTTAAATTAGGAAGTATCGCCAACCTTTATCCCAATGCGCTGAGTGGGGGGATGCGGCAACGGGTGGCGCTATTGAGAACCTATCTTCTGGGTCATTCTGTCTTCCTATTAGATGAAGCTTTTAGTGCCTTAGATGAATTGACAAGGCAGGATCTTTATCACTGGTATCTAGAAAGTAAGGAACGTCTTGGTCTCACCACTCTAGTGATCACTCATAGTATCGAAGAAGCTTTGACATTGAGTGACCGGGTCTATATCTTGAATCATAATCCCGGTGAAATTATTGCAGATCTTCCTTTAAAATGGGATCCAGCAACGGATAGGGACTGGCAACAATTGCAATATAAAAAACGAATCATAGAATTGTTAGCTGAATTTCATTGAAATTGTTTTGAAGGACTTTACAAAGTTTCTATTCCGTGATAGAATAGAATTTGTGCGAAATGACAGCAGGACAAAATGAAGCTCGTCAACAGGAAGTCAGCTAGAAAAGTAACCTTTGCTGTTTGGGCGAAGGCTTTCTGAACGAATCAGGTTTGTCTAAAACGTTATTTCCTACAAAAATTATTTTTATAGGAGGACATTTTAAATGTCACGTTATACAGGACCATCTTGGAAACAATCTCGCCGTCTTGGCTTGTCACTTACAGGTACAGGTAAAGAATTGGCACGTCGTAACTACGTACCAGGTCAACACGGACCAAACAACCGTTCAAAATTGTCAGAATACGGTTTGCAATTAGCTGAAAAACAAAAACTTCGTTTCTCTTACGGACTTGGTGAAAAACAATTCCGTAACTTGTTCGTACAAGCTACTAAAGTTAAAGAAGGAACTGTCGGTTTCAACTTCATGCTTCTTTTGGAACGTCGTTTGGATAATGTTGTTTACCGTCTTGGACTTGCGACTACTCGTCGTCAAGCTCGTCAATTCGTTAACCACGGTCACATCCTTGTTGACGGAAAACGTGTTGATATCCCTTCATACCGTGTAACTCCAGGTCAAGTGATCTCAGTTCGCGAAAAATCAGCTAAAGTTCCAGCTATCCTTGAAGCTGTTGAAGCTACAGTTGGACGTCCAGCATTTGTATCATTCGATGCTGACAAACTTGAAGGTTCATTGACTCGCCTTCCAGAACGCGATGAAATCAACCCAGAAATCAACGAAGCACTTGTCGTTGAATTCTACAACAAAATGCTTTAATTTCAAGAAAAAACTTGCAAAAAGCCTACAACAGTGGGCTTTTTGTTTTGTCTTAAAGGGTTGATTTCTGGGTTTGTTCAGTTACAAATTTTCTAAAGCTGTTTCATTAAATGAGAAAGTTTTTTGTTTTCTTAAAACCTAAACCTGCTAATAAAAAAACTCCTGATCTAGATCGATCAGGAGAGACTGTTACCGTAACATTTTCATTAAAAATTCAGCCATTTGTTGAGGGCTTTCTTTTTTTCCGCGCGAAACCCACATCTGACAGACTCCGAAGAAAGCATTGGTCAGATAGACAGAACTGTAGACTCTTTCAATATCTGTTAATGATTTATGACTATAGCGCTCTTGCAAACTATCAACCAGAAGAATCTGTAATTTATGTCGTAAGAAGGTTTGGATCTCCTTGGTTCCATTCTCTGTCAGAAGAACCGCAAAGAGTGGCTCCTTGGTTAGAAATTCGAACACTTCTGTAATCGCTTGGCGCTTGTCATCTTGGTGTTTATCAAAGATATATTCAAGCTTGTGAAAGAGTGCTTGTTGGTAGCGCTCGATCATATCGTACTTGTCTCGATAGTGGGTATAAAAGCTAGAGCGACTAATGCCAGATTCTTGTGCTAACTCAACCGTTGTGATTTGGTCGAATGATTCCTTTTCGAGTAGTCGAACCATCGCCTCCTCGATATTTCGTTTTGTTTTTAATCGTTTATTGCTCTCAGTCATCTGTTAATCCTTTTTGCACAAAATTGTACACAGTGTCTAAAAAATAAGATTTTCTACTTGTGAAAATTTCTAGAAACTGTATAATCTATTATATCAGAAATTTAGACAATGTGTATAAAAAGGAGACAAAAAATATGATGAAAGAATGGAAGGCTATTCTTAAAAAGCCAACATTTATCATTGTCATGATTGGAGTTGCTTTGATTCCAGCTCTTTATAATATTATTTTTCTATCTTCCATGTGGGATCCATATGGCCAAGTTTCGGATCTTCCTGTAGCGGTTGTCAATAAGGATCAATCTGCTACATATAATGGACAAAAAATGGAAATCGGAAAAGACATGGTGTCCAATTTGAAGGACAATGACTCACTTGATTTTCATTTTGTAGATGAGAAAGCTGCGAAAGATGGTCTCAAAAATGGCGATTATTATATGATTGTAACCCTGCCTGAGGATCTTTCAAAAAAAGCTAGCTCCATCTTAACCAATCATCCGGAACAGATGACCATTGATTACCAAACGTCCAGTGGTCATAGTTTTATTGCAGGAAAAATGAGCGATACTGCGATGACAAAAATGAAGCAGTCAGTGGCTGAAAAAGTGACCAATACATATACAACAGCTTTATTTTCTAAAATGGGGTCGCTTAAAACTGGTATGGGGACAGCGGCAGATGGAAGTGCTAAATTAGCAGATGGTGCAAGTAAATTGGAAGATGGTGGTCAAACACTGTCTACTAATTTGAATACATTGGCTCGTTCAAGCTTAGCATTTTCAGATGGTGCAACCACTCTTCGTACGGGTCTTGCGGCTTATACAGATGGTGTTGGTCAATTAGGAAATGGTCTCAATCAAATGGCTGGTCAACTTCCAAACTTGGTATCTGGCGTCAATCAATTAAATAATGGGTTTGGTACTTTTAATACAGGCTTGATGGCTTACGCTACCGGAGTGGATCGATTAGGAAATGGTCTCAATCAAATGGCGAGTCAAACCCCTCAGTTGGCCTCAGGAGTTGGTCAGTTAACCAGCGGTATGGGTACCCTCAATGATGGTCTTGGGAATTATATCAATGGTGTGCGTCAATTGAATTCAGGCCTGTCTAACTTTTCAAATGGTTTAGCAACCTATACAAATGGAGTCGCTACTTTATCAGAGGGAGCGGGTCAATTAAGTAGTCAATCTGCTACCCTTCGAAATGGGGTTTCACAATTAGAATCAGGTATTCAAACATTATCAAGCCAGCTACAAGCTTCTACAAGTCAATCCGCTCAGATTAATCAATTGGCAGCAGGTTTAAACCAATTAAATGCAGCGATTCAAAATGCTACAGTAGATACCAGTCAACTTTCGTCTGGATTGACGAGTATTGCGAATTCAGCTCAATCAATCCTTGCTTCAGCCCAAGCGGATCGTGCAAATGCCCTTGCAAGCGTGCAAGGGACAGCAGCCTATCAAGCAATGACAGCTGACCAACAAGCGGAAATCAATGCGGCAATCTCATCGAGCCCAAGCTCGAGTGAAACGGCGGCTCAAGGAATCTTGACTACGATTCAAACGATCCAAGGTAGTTTGAATACAGGAAATAGCTTGACACAACTGCAAACGGCAGCCAATCAAGTTTTACCGACAGCTTCTTCTACCTTGACAGACTTGTCAAGTGGCTTGTCTAAGATCCAATCCGCAGTTAGTGGACAATTGTTGCCAGCTAGTCAAACCATCAGTCAAGGGATCAGCGCTTATACAGCTGGTGTCGATAAAATCGCTAATGGAGCAACCCAACTTCAGACGAATAGCAGTACTTTAACAAATGGGGCTAGTCAGTTAGCAGCAGGTGTTGGCCAACTAGATAGTAAATCATCAGAATTACTTGCAGGAAGCAATCAATTAGCTTCTGGTCTAGGTGAGTTAAATGGAAAGATGCCTGCCTTGACATCAGGCATGAATCAACTGGCTTCAGGAGCGACCCAATTAACAGGTAAGTCGGGTGAATTGGTTGCTGGTGCTGGAAAATTAGCTGACGGTGTAGGACAATTGAACAGCAAGACTCCAGAGTTGGCAGGTGGTGTCAATAAACTTGTCACTGGTGTCAATCAGTTGACAGAAAAATCAGGTCAACTGGTGACCGGAGCTGATAAACTAGCCGACGGTGCAAATCAAATCTCAGATGGATCCAGCAAATTAGCAGCAGGTGGCCAAACATTGACAAATGGTTTAGGTGAATTAGCAACAGGAAGCCAAACCTTGAGTCAAGGATTAAACGATGCTAAGGGACAATTGAATGTGGCTACAACTGAAAAAGAAAACGCTAAAACCTTAGCAAATCCAGTCACTATGTCTAAAACAGACCGTGACAATGTCCCGGTGAATGGTGTCGGAATGGCTCCTTATATGATCTCTGTAGCACTCTTTGTTTGTGCCTTGTCAACCAACATGATCTTTGCAAAATTACCATCCGGCAGTCACCCTGAAAGTCGCTGGGCATGGTTTAAATCTCGCTTTGAGGTCAACGGAACGATTGCGGTGATTGCAGGAGTCTTGGTCTATGGTGCCGTTCACTTGATTGGTTTATCAGCTAATCATGAGATGGCTACTCTCTTCCTTTGTGTGATTGGTAGTGTGGCCTTCATGTCTATCGTGACTGCTTTGACAACATGGCAAAGAAAGATCGGTGCTTTCCTTTCCTTGATCCTCTTGCTCTTGCAATTGGCTTCTAGTGCAGGAACCTATCCTCTTGCTTTGACAAATGGCTTTTTCCAAGCCATTCATCCATTCTTGCCAATGAGCTATACCGTTTCTGGTCTTCGTCAAACGATTTCGATGACAGGAGAAATTGGAAATCAAGTGGCCTTCCTTCTGATGACTATTGTTCTTTTTGCAGGCCTCGGAATGTGGTTCTATAATCCAAAAAAATATGAAGAGGACTAATCTTCAAGAACTCCCAACAGAATGTGTTGGGAGTTTTTTTGTTTCATGTGAAACAAGAGGCTGGGACAAAAGTCCTAGCCTCTCAATTGTCTTTGGATTGTCGAGCAAGACGCAGTGGTTGAGTGGCCTCTACTACGCTGATTTCATCAGCTTTTACAGCCCTACTCAACTGTGCGGAGGTGGGACGACGAAATCGAATTCTAACGAATTACCGATTTCTGTCCCACTCTCTTATTATTTAAAGAAGACAACATCAGGATTTGGTGTAATATAGAGAAGTTGGTCGTTTTCAAAGACCAGTTGGATAGTGTTGTTTTTATAGGTGTAAATGGTGTAGTTTACTCCGAATTTAGAAGCTTGTTTGAGATCAACAGCTCCCATCAAAAAGGCGTGAGCTTGTTCCCCTGTGATTTTCCCCTCGTGGTAGAGCCCTTTAATATTTTCTAATTCGGTATTTTCAAAAGATTCGGCAATATAAGCAGGGTCTGTTATTTGTTTCTCTGGATTTCCAAGAATTGTTTGGACAAGAGCGGTGGTATATCCTTCATAATCCGGCGTCTGTGCAAAAATTTTATCGTCATTTCTAGAGTAGGCTACTTTTAAGTTCCCTGTCGCATAAATTTTATCTTTGGGTGCTTCTTGAGCATTTCTAGGGAGTCCTTCGGTTGTGACGATGTCAGAAGTGGTTTCCGTAGTAGTTGAGGGAGAGCTAGAGGAGTTGCTTGAGCTATTTGAACTGGTTGAGCGACTCGGGAGGCTAGAACGACTCGAGCTACTTTTTTTAAAGGTTTTCTTTTTTGAGCTGGTAGTAGTGGGTACTTTTTTAAAGTTGATCTTAAGGTCCGGCATACAGGCTGATAGAAAAAGAAGAGACAGCAAGAGTGTGAAGAAAAGAGGGAGTGTTTGTTTTTTCATCATGTTCCTTTCGATAAGCTGATTGATTTTCTATTCTATCATAAAAAGGGTAACAAAAAAAGGTCAGGAAGAAATCCTGCCTTTATTTGTTATTATGGATGCCCACCTCCAGGTCCACCGCCTTGAGGTCCGCCACCACCTGGAGCCCCACCGCCTCCAGGCATGGAGTTGACAATTTCCGTTTGTTTTTCACCGTTGATATAGATGTTTCCGCCAGTGTAGGTAGCAGTACCATCAAAGTCGAATCCAGATTGTCCCGTTAATTTAATGGTTCCTCCTGTAACAGTGATATTTCCATTCGAATCAATTGGATCGGTATCGCCTTGCCCAACTTCAACGTTAAGGGTTCCACCATTCATGGTGAAGAAAATTTCATCTTGGTTGGCATTAGCATTGGCCGCATTGACACCATCATCGGTTGCATAGATGGTGATATCTCCACCGTTGATGGTGATCGATTTTCCTTCAAGCCCTTCGACAGACTCGGTTACCTCATAGGTTCCGCTATCGATGACCAGATCACCAGAAGCATGGATGCCATCGTCCCCAGCTGAAATGGTCATGGTATTGTCAGACAGATACATGGTTCCGACAGATGTATCTTCATCGTTATCCACCTTGACGGCATCTTCATCTGCATCGATGGTCATGGTCGTACCGGTGATATTGAGTTCATCATTGACGTTGAAGGCATCTCCAACAGCCGTGATCTTATAGGTTCCACCTGTGATGTGGAGGGTATCATTGGCCTTAATCCCGTTGTTCTTCTTGGCGTCAATGTTGAGCGCACCCGAACCATTGATGGTGAGGTCGCCTTTAGAGGAGATCACCGCATCGGCATCTTCATCATTGTTTGAACTTGAATCAGACAAGGTATTGGTCGTGCCGTCTGCTAGAGTGAGATAGACATGCCCTGCTTTCGTAGCAGAAATTGGCGCGTTGGTGTTGGTCATGGTAACGCCTTTCAGGACGATGTGAACATCATCTGAGTCACCTGCTTCGACCTTGATTTGAATCCCATCTGATTCACCAGAGATGACATAGGTTCCAGCCTTCGAGATGGTCACAGTTGATCCAGATACAGCTACGCCGTCACCTGATACACTTGCAGACGAACCAGACAGTTTTACAGTAGAGGATTTGCTTTCATCATAAGAGCTGTCCTTGTCCTTATCTGTAAAATAGTTGGAATTGTTTGTTTTATTTTTTGAAGTAGAAGTAGCGGTTGTTTGTGCAGTATTGCTTTTTGTAGCTGATTGTGATGATGCCTGGGTGCAAGCTGTCAGTAAGGTGAGGGTTGCGGCCCCCGTTAATAAAAATTTCCATTTGTTTGATTTCATGAGCTTTTCCTCTCGTTCCATTGATATGCTCCTAGTCTAAAGTTGCTAGCTGAAAGTTTCCTAAAGTTTTTCTGAAAGGAACCTTAACTTTAGTTTTCTTTAAGTTTGGCTTAATGACCAGTTAAGAAAGTCCCATTAAACTAGAAAGCACGTAAGTCGTATTCATACTTACTGAAGGTTAGAAATAATAGATCCCCCTTAAAGGAGAAGAAACATGAAAAAAACAATTGAGACAAGCTTCAAGCGGATTGAAACCAAATATGTGGTAGTTAAAGAAGACTTGGATGATTTATTGAAAGATTTGAAGAAATATGTTGTTGAAGACGATTATCCCATCTCCACGATTTCGAATGTCTATTTTGATACCGAAGACTTCGATGTGATCCAAGATGCCCTTGCTAAACAGAATCGTCGTGAAAAGATCCGGATGCGGACCTATGTGGAGCATCCAACAGTGGAGAGTCCGGCTTTTCTAGAAGTAAAATCAAAGGATGCAGAAGGAATTGGTCATAAGTTCCGCCTGGTCTCGAACCCTTCCTCCATCACCCGCCTCATGACGGATGGACTAGTGGATCAGACCATTCAGGATCTGGACTTGGTGCAAGAAATCCAAGTTCTGCGCCAGCGCTATGATAACCGCCTACAGCCTCAGATGTACATCTATTATGATCGTTTGTCCTTAAAAGAAAAGAAGAGTATCCAAGGCTATCCTTACAATAAGATTCGGGTCACCCTGGATCAAAATTTAGTCTATCGTGATCAGCAGGTCAGTCTCCTTTGTGGGAAAGCTGGTGAGCCTTTATTAGAAGAAAATACCATCATTATGGAAATCAAGGCCCCAGGTGAAGAACCTCAGTGGCTGAAGGACATTCTGGATAAGTACGGACTGGTCAAACAGAAATTTTCGAAATACAGTTGTGCCTACCATAAGTCACAAGGCTTAGACTATGCACCAACGCCAATTCAAGAAAGGACAGGTGTTGCCTATGTCTAATCTATTTGATTCTATTTTTAATAACGCTACGGCAACCGTAGATCCGGTGCGCCTGATGCTAGCCTTGCTGGTCAGCCTGGTGCTCGGGATGGCCCTGTCTTGGACCTACAAATACCGTACTCTCTATACGCGTGAATTTATCGTCAGTCTCACCTTGCTTCCCTGCATGATGACCCTGGTGATTTTCCTGGTGAACGGGAGTCTGGGGACCTCGATTGCAGTAGCGGGAACCTTTAGCTTGATTCGTTTCCGGTCTGCTACCAGCGGCTCGAGAGAATTGATCGCGATTTTCCTAGCCATGATTATTGGTTTAGCAGCGGGGTCGGGCTACCTCTTATTGGCAGTTTTGTTTACGGCCTTTCTGTTAGCTATCTGGCTCTTGCTCGAAACCAAGCAAAGTAAGACCGACCACCAACGGCGCCGTCATTTGACTATAACTGTCTCAAAACAAGATTCTGTTGCAGAACAAATCAGCCAGTTGTTGGACCAAAGGTGTTCAGAGATTGACTTTATTTCTGTCACAACGGCCCAAGCTGGAGAACAACTGACCTTGAACTACGAGGTAAATATGAAATCGAACATCGATGATTTTGGCCTTGCCAATCTATTGATTAGCGAGATTGAAAATTGTGATGTCGCTCTGACAAAGAAAGCGAAGAAAAGAAAGAATTTATAACTGCTACCCTACTTTAGGATAGTTTTTTAGGGTTTTAAGAACTTTTTAAGAAAAAGTGGTATACTGTTTCTAAAAAATGGAAGGAATCCTTTATGAAAAAGACTGCTATTTTTGAAGATGTCGTCTCCATTATGACCCATGATTCATCGACCATCAAGGATAGAAAAGGATGCGATCCAGAGCCTTTTCGAGAAAACATTACAGATGATATGACAGATGATGCCTTTCTCTATCAAGTGAAGACTTACCTAGCTAGTTTTGGGGTGATCGGGCATGTTTCCTTTCGAGATAAAAAGGCCAGTCAAAAAGGGTTTCTTTTGAGAATAAATGGACAGAAACTGTATGTTGAGGAAGCTAATGAAGATACGGGTCTTCAAGTAGGAGATCAAATCCTAGCTCTGGATGGAAGTGACTTGGATCAGATAGCTTCTCTTCATAAAGACTATTTTATCAGCAAGACCCCAGAAAGACATTATAGAGAATGGGCAGATTTGGTCTCTCAGTCAACGAGTGTCACCCTGCTTCGAGAAGGGATAGAAAAGACCATTAAAGTAGTACCCAGTCGAGAACCGATCCAGGATCAGATTTTTTGGAAACGATTAGACGATGAGATTCTTTATCTTCGTCTGGATAACTTTATGGATGAAGGATCTTTGGGTCGTTTATACCAAGAGTGTTTACCGATGATGACGGAAGTCAAGTTTTTTATCATTGATGTCCGACGCAACAGTGGAGGGACGGATTCTCTATATCTTCCTCTGTTACATCTAGGCTTAGAGAAGGATCAGGGCTATGATTCGCTTGACTGGGATGATGATGGCATGGAAATTCTCTACACAGAGCGCAATGTTGACCTGCGCTTGAAAGACTTTGAGGACTGGATGCAACAGGAAGAAATTAGCCCTGAAACAGTTAAGCTGCTTGAAGATATGAAAGAGAATTTGATACACTATCGGGGAAAAGGTTATGTACCGTATCAGCAAGAAAGCGAGGAATTCTTCCCAGAAGTTAGAGGTGGCCACTATCCTGAACGGATCTTTATCTTATCAGATATTTATTGCGGTTCTTCTGGCGATAACTTTGTTCAGATGATGAAGCAGTTTAAGAAGGTAACGGTGGTGGGTCGACCAACTCTAGGAATTTTAGACTACTCTAATTGTTGTACCGTTGATTATGGCGATTATCAATTGATGTTTCCTACTTCTCGTTGTCTATGCGTAGATCAAGGGAAAGGAATGACGGATCAAGGTGTGGAGCCCGATATAGAGATTCCTTGGACACCTAGCCATTTCGAGAGAGATGTGGATCTGGACAAGTGTCTAGAGTTGATTCATCAGGGTACTGTGAAATAGAATAGGATTTCAACCAGAAAACTGATTAAAGAAAAATGCTTTCGTTAAACGGCTTGAATGATCTGAAATGATAACGTTTTCTACGACATTCTCACTATGTTTAAAATTGCTTACTTGGTATAAAAAATGGTAAAATAGTGAATAACAATCAAAATGAAGAGTGAAACTTATGAAACATAAAACACTTTATAAATTTATCGGGCAGACGGTCTTGTATTTCGCCATTTTTCTAGCCCTACTTTATTTCTTTAGTTACCTTGGTCAAGGTCAGGGTGGCTTTATCTACAACGAATTTTAGAAAAGGAGACTCCTAGCCGTGTCAAACCAACCAATTACTGATATGATCGAGACAATTGAACGTTATGCGCAACTACAACCAGACTATCCGGTTTACAATGTCCTTGGTGAGGAACATACCTATGGCCAATTGAAGGCTGATTCAGATAGCTTGGCTGCCCACATCGACCAAATGGGACTTCCTGAAAAGTCACCTGTAGTGGTCTTTGGTGGACAAGAATATGAAATGTTAGCAACCTTTGTGGCCTTGACAAAATCTGGCCATGCCTATATCCCGATTGATAGCCACTCTGCCTTGGAGCGCGTGTCTGCCATTGTTGAAGTAGCAGAGCCAAGCTTGATTATTGCCATCAATGAATTTCCATTGGAAAACCCAGCTGCTCCAATCATGTCCTTGGAGCAAGTGCGTGAAGCTTACGCAGCTCAGCATGCCTATGACTTGCAACATCCGGTCAAAGGGGATGATAACTACTACATCATCTTTACCTCAGGGACAACTGGGAAACCAAAAGGGGTGCAAATTTCGCACGATAACTTGCTCAGTTTTACCAACTGGATGATCACAGACAAGGAATTTGCAACGCCAGAGCGTCCGCAAATGTTGGCACAACCGCCCTATTCCTTTGACTTGTCTGTTATGTACTGGGCACCGACCTTAGCTCTTGGAGGAACGCTTTTTGCTCTTCCATCAGCCATTACTCAAGACTTCAAACAACTCTTTGCGACGATCTTTTCTCTTCCGATTGCTATCTGGACTTCAACACCATCTTTTGCAGATATGGCCATGTTGTCTGAAGATTTCAATGCTGAAAAGATGCCAGGAATCACCCATTTCTACTTTGATGGAGAAGAGTTGACCGTTAAAACCGCTCAAAAATTGCGCGAGCGTTTCCCAAATGCGCGTATCATCAATGCTTACGGGCCAACAGAAGCAACTGTAGCTCTTTCGGCTGTAGCCGTAACAGATCAGATGTTGGCTACTTTGAAACGTCTACCAATTGGTTATACCAAAGAAGATTCTCCAACCTTCATTATTGATGAGGCAGGAAACAAATTGCCAAATGGTGAGCAAGGGGAGATCATCGTATCTGGCCCAGCCGTTTCAAAAGGTTATATGAATAATCCAGAGAAAACAGCAGAAGCCTTCTTCGAATTTGAAGGTCTTCCAGCCTACCATACGGGAGATGTCGGAACCATGACGGATGAAGGTCTCCTTCTCTATGGTGGTCGGATGGACTTCCAAATCAAGTTTAACGGTTATCGTATCGAGCTAGAGGATGTCTCTCAAAACTTGAATAAATCGAAGTATATTGACTCAGCAGTCGCAGTACCGCGTTATAATAAAGATCACAAGGTCCAAAATCTCTTGGCCTATGTCATCTTAAAAGAGGGCGTCAAAGAACAATTTGAGCGCGAAATTGATATCACGAAAGCCATTAAGGAAGATTTAGAAAACATCATGATGTCTTATATGATGCCTTCAAAATTCCTCTATCGTGACAGCCTGCCATTAACACCAAACGGGAAAATCGACATCAAAGGGTTGATTAGCGAGGTTAACAACCGATGATCGAGTTTTTGAAACAGCTCCCTCATTTAGAACACTATGGAACACCGATCTATTTTATCTACCTCATTCTAGCTTTTTTGCCGATCTTTGTGGGCCTCTTTTTCAAAAAGAGATTTCCGATTTATGAAGGACTGGTGAGTCTGATCTTTATCATTTTGATGCTGACAGGTTCGAATCTCAAGCAAATTTATGCCCTGCTCTTTTACGTAGTCTGGCAAATCTTGATTGTGTATTCCTACAAGATCTATCGTCAGAAAGCGGACAACAAGTGGATTTTCTATCTTCATTCCTTCTTGTCTGTCTTGCCCCTGATCTTTGTTAAGGTAGAGCCAGCGATCAAGAATGGGCACCAATCCTTGTTTGGATTTTTAGGGATTTCGTATTTAACCTTCCGAGCTGTCGGAATGATCATCGAAATGCGAGATGGTGTCTTGAAAGAATTCACACTTTGGGAATTCTTACGCTTTATGCTCTTTATGCCGACCTTCTCAAGTGGGCCGATTGATCGTTTCAAACGTTTTAATGAGGATTATAACGCTATTCCTGAGCGTGAAGAATTATTGGATATGTTGGAGCAAGCTGTTAAGTATATCATGTATGGCTTCCTTTATAAATTTATCCTAGCTCATATTTTTGGCCACTTATTGTTAGGTCATGTGCAGACCTATGCCTTGTCTCAAGGTGGATTCTTTAACCTTGGAACGCTGGGGGTCATGTATGTATATGGCTTTGACCTCTTCTTTGACTTCGCGGGCTATTCGATGTTTGCTTTAGCAGCTTCCAATCTGATGGGGATTAAAAGTCCCATCAACTTTGATCGTCCCTTTAAATCACGTGACTTAAAGGAATTCTGGAATCGTTGGCATATGAGTTTGTCTTTCTGGTTCCGTGATTTTGTCTTTATGCGTCTCGTGATGGTATTGATGCGCAATAAAGTATTCAAGAGCCGAATTACCACCTCAAATGTTGCCTATATTATCAATATGTTGGTTATGGGCTTCTGGCACGGGGTGACCTGGTACTACATCGCTTATGGGCTCTTCCATGGGCTTGGACTGGTCATCAATGATGCTTGGATTCGTAAGAAAAAGACCATCAATAAAGAAAGAAAAGCAAAAGGATTGGATCCTATACCGGACAATCGTTGGACCAAGGCTTTGGGGATCTTTATCACCTTTAACACAGTGATGCTGTCCTTCCTGATTTTCTCAGGATTCTTGGATCAACAATGGTTTCCAAAATTGAAATAAAAGGAGAATAGAAAAATGGATGTAAAATCACAAGTAATTGAAATTATTGACGAATTGTTTATGGAAGATGTCTCAGACATGATGGATGAGGATCTCTTTGATGCGGGTGTCCTTGATAGTATGGGAACAGTCGAATTGATTGTGGAATTGGAAAATCGCTTTGGCATCCGTGTTCCTGTATCTGAATTTGGACGCGATGATTGGAATACTGCTAACAAGATCGTAGAAGGTGTAACGGAGCTTCAGAATGCTTAAGCGTTTATGGCTGATTTTAGGGCCCGTATTTTGCGCGCTCCTCATGGTAACAGCTTTATTATTCTTTTATCCAATCAATCATAAGCACAACTATACCGAAGAGAAAAAAGCTGCGGTTAGTCTGAATGCAGAAGGATTCAAGAGTCGTACAAAGAAACAAGAAGCACTTTCTGATCCAAAGCATCGCTTTGTCCCTTATTTCGGCTCCAGTGAATGGTTGCGTTTTGATGTGGTGCATCCAGCGGTTTTGGCTGAGAAATATGACCGCAATTACAGACCCTACTTTTTAGGAGAACGTGGTGCGGCTTCTTTGAACCAATATTTTGGAATGCAACAGATTTTGCCAGAACTCAAGGACAATACAGCTGTTTATGTAGTTTCTCCGCAATGGTTCACTAAGAAGGGATACGATTCCTCTGCTTTTCAACAATTCTTTAATAGCGATCAGTTGAATAGCTTTATTGCCAATCACCAACAGGATGCTGCATCCCAGTATGCTGCAAAGCGTCTGTTACAACAGTATCCAAATGTCGCCTTTCAAAGTGTTGTAACGAAAATTTCTCAAGGAAAGAAAATTTCCAGATTTGATCAGTCTTTGAACCAGTTTGTTTCCCACCTCGTCCAACGCGAAGATGCTTTTTTTAGTAATCTTGCAACGCGTACAAACGGGAATTACGATAAGAAGGTCAAAAAACGTCTACAAGATTTACCAGATCAATTCTCATATGAGAAATTGGAAGAAATTGCAACGGCTGAAGCAAAAGTCAAGACTAATAACAACGACCTTGGAATCAGCAATCATTTTTACAATACTCGTTTAAAAATGAAGTTGAAGAAACTAAAAGGTTTCCAAAAAAACGAATCCTATGTTCAATCTCCTGAGTACAATGACTTGCAATTGGTTCTAGACCAGTTTGCTAAATCTCGGACCAATGTTATCTTTGTCATTCCTCCAGTTAATGCCAAATGGATGAAATACACAGGCTTGAGCCAAGAAAAGTATGAACAGGCTGTTCAAAAGATTCGTTACCAATTGGAAAGTCAAGGATTCACCTATATTGCAGACTTTTCTAAAGATGGTGATCAGCCTTACTTTATGGAAGATACGATTCATATGGGATGGAATGGTTGGCTAGCCTTTGATAAAGCGGTCAATCCCTTTGTCACAAAGGCTGAAAAAGCACCAACTTACCATCTAAATGATCGCTTCTTCAGTAAAGACTGGGCTCAATATAAAGGGACACCAGACGAATTTAAATAATGCTTGATCAAAGGGGGCAGGATCAAATCCTGGCTCCTTGATTTGTGAGGAAAGTGACGAGAAAGTCACAAACGAGCAAGAGAGTTATCCACAGGCTGTGGGAAACTTCCTTGTAAATGGATGAAAACAAGTCCTGGTGCTGATGACACTTCCTCTTTTGAGGGAGCAAAAGGTGAAAGTTATCCACATTTTTGTGGATAAGTGATAAAAAACAGTGGATAAGTCAGCTGGTTTGTGAAAAGGAGAATAGTGTGAAAAAAATTTGGTTTTACGCAATCGTTCAGGGAATTGTGATCTTTTTTATTGTGGGTGGCATGACCTATGTACTTAGGGGAGATTTCTTTTTCCGCTACCTATCCCCTATTTTTGGACTAGCAGCAGCTGTCTTGCGATTTGGGACGGCGACTTTAATGAAGGTGCTAGCACCCACTCTCTACGATGATCCCAAAAAGAAAGAAGAGAGCCACGATAACTAAAGAAGTTGGTGACTGAAAAAGTTGAGCTAAAGGCCACTTTCTGCTGGTCTTTATGGTAAAATAGAAGGAAGAATATTAGTTTGGAGATTAATTAGAAATGAAACGTTCAATGTATGCTGGACGTGTTCGTGAAGAACACATTGGAACTCGTATTACCTTGAAAGGATGGGTTAGCCGTCGTCGTGACTTGGGTGGTTTGATCTTTATCGATCTACGCGACCGCGAAGGAATCATGCAATTGGTGATCAATCCAGAAACAGTTAGTGCAGAAGTAATGGCTACAGCTGAAAGCATCCGTAGTGAATATGTTGTAGAAGTGACAGGTCTTGTAGAAGCTCGTGAACAAGCTAATCCAAACTTGCCTACAGGAGCAGTAGAACTCAAAGTGGAAGCTATTACGGTTCTCAATACTGCAAAAACTACACCATTTGAAATCAAGGACGGAATTGAAGCCAATGATGATACCCGTCTTCGTTACCGCTACTTAGACCTTCGTCGTCCTGAGATGTTGGAAAACCTCAAACTCCGTGCAAAAGTAACCCATTCAATCCGCAATTACTTGGATGAATTAGAATTTATTGATGTGGAAACACCGTTTCTTTCTAAGTCAACTCCAGAAGGAGCACGTGACTACTTGGTTCCTTCCCGTGTCAATAAGGGTCATTTCTATGCCCTTCCTCAAAGTCCTCAAATTACAAAACAATTGTTGATGAATGCTGGATTTGATCGCTATTATCAAATCGTGAAGTGTTTCCGTGATGAGGATTTACGGGGAGACCGTCAACCTGAGTTTACACAAGTCGACTTGGAAACTTCTTTCTTGAGTGATCAAGAAATCCAGGATATCACAGAAGGCTTGATTTCACGTGTCATGAAAGAAACCAAGGGAATTGAAGTAACACTCCCATTCCCACGGATGAATTATGATGATGCCATGGCCTTGTATGGTTCAGATAAACCAGATACACGTTTTGAAATGTTGCTCCAAGACTTGACAGAACTTGTCAAGGGTGTAGATTTCAAAGTCTTCTCAGAAGCTCCGGCAGTTAAGGCGATTGTCGTCAAAGGTGCAGCGGATCATTACTCTCGTAAAGATATCGATAAATTGACAGAAGTTGCGAAGCAATACGGTGCAAAAGGTCTTGCTTGGGTGAAATATGCTGAGGGTACTTTGAACGGTCCTGTTGCGAAGTTCTTGACAGACTTGACAAGTGACTTGACAGCTGCTTTACAGTTAGAAGACAAAGATCTAGTTCTCTTTGTAGCAGATACTCTTGAAGTAGCCAATGCAACGCTTGGTGCTTTGCGTGTTCGTCTTGCGAAAGAGCTTGACTTGATTGACAACAATCAATACAACTTCCTTTGGGTAGTGGATTGGCCAATGTTTGAATGGTCTGAAGAAGAAGGCCGTTATATGTCTGCTCACCATCCATTTACACTCCCACAAGCTAAAACAGAGCATGAATTGGAAGGAGATCTTTCAAAAGTTCGAGCAATTGCCTATGATATCGTCTTAAATGGCTATGAATTAGGTGGAGGAAGCCTACGGATTAATCATAAAGATTTACAAGAACGGATGTTTAAGGCACTTGGATTTACAAAAGAAGCTGCCAACGAACAATTTGGTTTCTTGTTGGAAGCAATGGATTATGGTTTCCCACCACATGGAGGATTGGCGATTGGTTTGGACCGCTTCGTGATGCTTCTTGCAGGTGAAGATAATATTCGGGAAGTCATTGCCTTTCCTAAGAATAACAAGGCGACAGATCCAATGACACAAGCTCCTTCTGTCGTTTCTGAGAAACAATTGGATGAGTTAAACCTTCAAGTAGAAGTGGCAGAGCAAGAATAGGACAAGAGAGAAAAAGGAAAGTCTAGGAATTAGTTGCTTTAAGATTCTCCTTTTCTTCTAATCGATGGATTGAAAATGAAAAAAACTCGCTTTCATAAGCTATTTCGCTATCATGTGTGGCGACTAGCTTATAACATTAAATTATTGCGCGTGCTGAAGAGCATCTCCCGTGAGAAATACGATGAAAAAGTGTCAGCTTCCTTGCTGTATGGATTTCTATCAGCAATTGCTGTCAACTTCTTCTTTCAACCGGGCCATGTATACTCCAGTGGTGCAACAGGTCTAGCTCAGATTTTATCTGTTCTGAGCCAACGCTTTATTGGCTTTACGATTCCCGTTTCCTTAACCTTTTATGCCATCAATATCCCTTTGATGATTGTGGCTTGGTATCAAATTGGCCATAAATTTACCATCTTTACCTTTATTACGGTTTCGATGAGTTCCCTCTTTATTCAGTTCGTGCCAGTGATTACGTTGACCAACGATCCGATCATGAATGCCTTGTTTGGTGGGGTTGTCATGGGAACAGGGATTGGTTTTGCTCTTCGGAATAATATTTCCAGTGGGGGAACGGATATTGTCAGTTTGACGATTCGAAAACGGACAGGAAAGAATGTCGGCAGTATCTCCTTTTTGGTCAATGGGACCATTATGTTGATTGCTGGTCTGACTTTTGGTTGGAAGTATGCCCTTTACTCTATGATTACCATCTTTGTATCGAGTCGAGTAACGGATGCTGTCTTTACCAAGCAAAAACGGATGCAGGCAATGATCGTAACGAGCCAGCCAGATGCCATTATTGAAAAGATTCATAAAAAATTGCATCGTGGAGCGACCATTATCCACAATGCAGAAGGAACCTATAACCATCAGGAAAAAGCGGTTCTGCTGACAGTTATTACGCGTGCAGAGTTTAATGAATTCAAATATATTATGAAAAAAGCTGATCCTCAGGCTTTTATCACCATTTCAGATAACGTTCATATCATTGGACGCTTTGTGGAAACAGAAGAATAAAAATAAGGTCCCACATTGTGGTGACCTTATTTTGTTTATTCAGCTTCTCGGAGAAGGAGCCAACTATGGGCGGAAATAGAAAGTTCCTTTCCTTTAGGAATAGGTGTTTGGAGATTTGCATGAGGATAGGCAAATAGCAGTTGACTATCGCTCGGATGTTGATAGGTCATGTCCTGATCACCGATATTAACGAGAATCGTTATTTTTTCACGATTTTTTTCAATCGTGTAGATAAAATGATAATCAGACAACCATTTGACGTCACAGTAATCTCGAATCTCTTGTCCTTTTTTCAAACGAAGGAGAGGTTGCGATTTCCGGTAAGCAATCAATTCTTTAAGAAAAGCAAGTTCTTCTTGGCATTTTGAAAGGGATGTCCAGTCCAATTGGTTGAGACTATCTGGCAAGTTATAGGTGTTTTCTTCGAGCCCTTTTGTGCGGTAACGTTCTTGACCAGCATGGATAAAAGGTACACCTTGGGATAATAATACCAAATGAAGAGCGAGGCGTGAGAGAGCTTTTCGCTCCTCTAGACGAATCTCTTCTTTTTCAAGTTGGAAATAATCAAAAACAGTTGCATTATCGTGGCATTCGACGTACTGAATGGCTTGTTGAGGTTGGATGAAATGAGCAGGTCCTGCTTTCCCGACATTTGCTGTTAGGATATTAGAAAAATCATTGGCTGGATGTTGACTATCACAACGGTGACCGGCTAAGAGTGTTCTCTTGACCGTATCCCGGAAATTATCACTGAAAAAGCCAAAATCTGGTAATCGTTTTGAGTTGTACTGGTGAGCGAGCTGGTCTTCAGAGAGGCCTGTATCCATCTTCCACCCTTCCCCATAGAGATAGACGTTAGGATAGATTTCACGGAGCTCCTCTGCAATCTCTGTCATGGTTTGAATGTCTAAGATTCCCATCAAGTCAAAGCGAAAACCATCAAAACCGTAGAGGGAAACCCATTGCTTGAGGGATTGCTTGATATAGTGTCTTACCATGGAACGTTCACTTGCGACATCATTCCCACAGAAGGTTCCATTGGTCCGCCCTCCTTCTGCATTATAGCGGTAGAAATAACCGGGTACGATTTGTTCAAATGCATACTCATCGGCCTGGTAGACGTGATTATAGACCACATCCATGATAACACTGAGATTAGATTGGTGATAGGTTGCAATAGCATCTTGGAGCTCCCAAATCCGTGCATAAGGATCGTTGGGGTCACTGGCATAACTACCTTCTGGAACATTGTATTGGACAGGATCATAACCCCAGTTGTAGGCTTTCCATTGATTCTCTTCATCAACACTACCGAAATCATAGACAGGAAGTAACTGTACATGGGTAATGCCAAGTTTTTGAAGGTAATCAAATCCAAGGATTTGACCATTGAGTTGAGGCGATTCTGTCAAGCCTTTAAACTTACCAGGGTGTTTAAAGCCGGCCTCTTTTTGGACAGAGAAGTCCCGAACGCTCATCTCGTAGATGATTGCTTCTGTCGGGTCTAGTTGACGAGCAGCACGTGTGATAGGACGTGTGATCTTCTTGCGGTCGACGACTAAGCTATCTCCAGAGTTTGCTAAAGAGGATAGAGCATAGGGATCGTGGATCCGACGTTCTAGGCCATTGACACGGAACTCATAGTGGTAGGCAGCTCCTTCCCAGTCCCCTTTAAGCAAAAGTTCCCAGACTCCATTTTCTGTACGATGCATTGGATAGACCTGATCTTCGATATGAAGGGTCACATCTTGCGAAATGGGTGCCCAGAATTTAAATTGCGTCTGATTTGGTGTGTAAAAACTTCCTAAATCTTCTCCAGTATAGGTGAAGGTTTGATCGAAAATGGGTTTGCGAACGATGTTTCGATAGTGGAGTATAGAAGAATTTCCAGTAGCATCGTAGATGGTGTACTCTTCTCCGAGTTCAAGTGGAATAGGGCTTAAGAAATAGTCTCCTGTGTCAGTCGCTGCACTTGACGTTTTGACAGGGATTAAGGCAAGATGACCTTGGTTCGTTTTCAAATAAAAAGGAAGGATATGCTCCTCTCCCTTTTGGATACGAATGAGGTCTTGGTCATCTAAATAAGCAGTAAATGTAGACATAAAGACTCCTAAAGTTTCGTAATGGTATGGTCAATCAATTGACGGTAGCAGACGGTTTTTCCTTCTTTGTGATCTTTGATGATTTGAAGGATGGTCCGGACAGATTCACGCCCGAGTTCCACCGCATTGATGTCAATATAGGCTTCAATATCGAGTCGTGGCTTGATCGAATCAAAGGAAATAATCGGGATTGTCAGCTGGTGTTCTAATAGGTATTGGCGCACCCCTTCAGCAACGAGAATATCGGTCGTCATAATCGCATCTAGTTCTGTTAATGGTAGACTCTCCATCATTTGATAAGAATTATCTTCTAACATAAACCCAAATGAAAAATGAACGAGTTTTTCATCGAGAGGAATCCCTGCTTTTTGGAGGGCTTCTTTATAACCTTGGTAGCGGTCTTGAGACACAAACAGCTCTTTGTTTCCCCCGATAAAAGCAATTTTTCGGTAGTTTTGTTGAATAAAATAATCTGTTGCATCAAATGCGGCCTTGATATTGTCATTATCGACTAGCGAAACAAAAGGAGAGACCGCCTTTCCAAGGATGAGGAAGGGAAACTTGTCCTTCAGTGCAAATTCAACGAGGGGATCATTCGGGTTGGAATAAAGGAAAATCAAACCATCTACACGATTTCCGTAGATGAGTTGTTTGAGATTATCGAGCCGCCGTTCTTCATTTTGCCCCGTACAGATTTGGATGGCATAATCATTGTCTGACGCGATCTGGGTAATCCCTCTTAAAACAGTTGGGAAGAAAGGATTCTGGTAGAAGACGTCACTGTCGATTGGTAGGACCAAAGCAATGACTTGACTAGATTGGCTGACAAGGCTGCGAGCATTAAGATTGGGATGGTAGTCCAATTCGACCATGGCCTCACGGACACGTTTTTTTGTTTCATCACTAATCGTGGATTTGTTTTGGATGACGCGCGTGACAGTTGAAGGCGCGACGCCAGCGAGTTTCGCCACATCTTTGATGGTAACACGCATGAGAAAACCTCCTAGCGGTGATAGTCTGGATCACGGAAGTGGGTCTTATAAAATACCATAGCAAGATAGAGTACAAATAAGACATTTTGGATCATGATCGTCGTAGTAAATACTTGATGGAATAGTAAACTGATGAGGACACTTAGTAAAATAGGGAGTCCCAAGCAATTCAGAATACAGTTGAAACATTCCTTGAAAGTTTGTAGTGAAAAGAGTCGAGATTTTCGTGTCAAGTAGAGGAAGAAAGAGGCCCCTAGGATGAGAATCAAATAATTGACTGTCGACAAGAAGCCAGAGAAAATCACGAGAAAGAGACTGACAGGGAGTCGATTGTCGCGGAACCAATCGCTAGAGATAGCTTGAGTGAAGCTTTTTTTATCCCGAAGGCTCTCTTGATTAATAGCCTGGTATGAGACTGTAGCGAGTTCTTTATTCTCTTTTGAGATAATCAATTGTTTGCGATCAAAATGGAGTGTTAACTCCTTGCCTTTACTAGCCTTTGCCTCTTGGCCTAAGATAACCTGTCCTTTTGAAGTCTTGTGTACAGGGTTAGTCCCTGTATAGGTGAGCTCTTGGTCTTTGATCACGACGTGTTCTTGGATATCTTTCATAACGTCTGTTGATAAAGGATCAAACACATCGCTGACAAAGGTTGTCAAAGGATAGGTTTTGAGTTGAGCATTTTGCAGAGCCACAGGTAATAGTGTGATAGAGATTAGAAAGAAAGAAGTAAAAATCATTTGGAACCAGCTCAGTTTTTTGCGGTTTGCAAAAGAAGAGCGGAAATTGAAGATACTTGCGAAATAATTAAAAGGATAGGGCATAAGATGACCTTTCTAAACATAAGAGTATCAGAAATGCAAAGAGAAGTCTCTTTGATTGATTTTATTCTTAACGAAGGGTAGTAAAGAATCCACCATACTACCCTCAACTTAAAAATAAAATGTGCTTGAAATAAGATTCTATTTTATCCTTTATCCCCACCAGCTGTCAAGCCTGAAACAAAGTTCTTTTGTAGGAAGAAGAATAAGATACAGATTGGAACCGCGATCAAAATAGCACCGGCTGCAAAGAAGGCGATTTTTTGATTTTTTTGGTCACTGATAAAGGTTTGAAGACCAACGGCTACCGTATAGTTCACTTCGTCACGAAGCAAGAATTTAGACAAGATATAGTCTCCGAAAGGCCCCATGAAAGCCCAAAGCGCTTGAACGGCAATCATTGGACGAACAAGAGGGAGGACGATTTGCCAGAAGCGACGGAAGTGTCCAGCTCCATCCAATTTCGCAGATTCATCGAGGGAAATTGGAACAGTATCGAAGTATCCCTTCATCAACCAGGCATTCATTGGAATACCACCACCAACATAAAGGAAGATCAAGAACCAAGGTTGGTTCAAGGCATTCAGCATCAAAGCCATAACGAAGAAGGCTGTGAGGGCTGCCATGGTTGGGACCATTTGAATAATCAAGAAGAAGACCAAACTTTGTTTACGCGCCAAGAAATTGTAACGGCTGTATGCGTAACCTGCAAAGGTAACGATACTTGTTTGTACAATCATGGTGATAATGGCGATAACCAAGGTGTTCATATACCAAGTGCCATAATGAGTTTCAGAGAAAAGTTTTGAGAAGTTATCAAAACTAAGATTGCCACTAAAATCAAGTGTAAAGGCACTGACATTCCCTGATTTGAAGGCTGATAGAACCGTAATCAACAATGGATAAATGATAACGATTGAAAGAACTACCATGTACAGGTAAGTCAAGAAATGATTGAGGCGGCGTTTAAATTGAACTGAATTTTTCATTTTATACATCCTCCATATCAAATGCATGTAGTTTCTTGAAGGCAACCATAGAGATTGAGATCACAATCACAGAGATAATCAAGGTTACCGCTGCGGCCATTGAATATTGAGGAGAAGAATTGGTTGTCAACTTGTAGATCCATGAGATCAAGATATCTGTAGATCCGGCGTTTCCTCCGACAGAACCAGGTCCCCCATCGTTAAACAAGTAAATGATGGAGAAGTTATTAAAGTTGAAGGTGTACTGACTGATCAAAGTTGGAGCTGCAACAGCCATAATCATTGGGAAAGTGATGCTGCGGAATTTTTGCCAACCGTTGGCACCATCAATATAAGCAGCTTCGTAAAGATCGTTTGGAATAGATTGAAGAATCCCTAAAGTCAAGACGTAAATGTAAGGGAAGCCGAGCCAACCTTGCATCATAATCAAAGCAATTTTTGTCCAAGTAGGATCTGTTTTCCAAGGAATCAAAATGCCATCTAAGAATGGGAAGATCTTCGCAAACAATGGGATAACTTGTGCATTGATAGCACCGACACTATCGTTAAACATATTTGAGAAAGTTAAGATAGTGATGAAGGCTGGAACAGCCCATGGGAGCAAGAAGATAACCCCAAAGATTCGTTTTCCTTTTACGAATGGTTGGTTTGCAACAATAGCGGTCAAGATACCGAGTACGATTTGAAGAGTAGAAGCTGCGAGTGCCCAAATCAAGGTCCAGCCAAGAACAGATGTAAAGGCTGAGCGGAAGGTACTCAAGGTCCACATATTAGTGAAATTTTGGAACCCGATCCAATCGAGCAAGGTTGTTGGAGCGGTATGTTTGAAGTCGTAGTTGGTAAAGGCGATCATCAAAGTTACTAAAACTGGGAAGATAATCGCAAATGTCATAGCAATGTATGAAGGAATGATCAATAAATATGGGAAGCCATTTTCATAGATGGCTTGAACCATTTCTTTTCCAGTTTTTGGAACAGCGATGCCATTGTTGATACGTTTTGCAACGGTTCCAGCATCCTTAATATTTAAGGCATAAAATAGGAAGTAAACAATGGTAATGATCAAGTGGAAGGCGCCACGAATCAAGATAAAGAGAGAATTATCTTGTCCACGGACGGTTCCAAGTGTAACCAATTTCGCTAATTCTCCAACTCCGATTCCTAGGAAATAGGCGAGAAAGAGAACAGTTACGGCAAGAAAAATATAGCCTTTGGTTTTTTGTTTGTTATAAATTTGTCCAAGACCCGGGATCAAAGAGAGCCACATAGCCTTTTTAGGGTTTTGTTCTGTAGTCATTCAAATCTCCTTATAATGTCCTTGCCAGAGAGCAAGAAGACAAGTTTGACAGTGATCTAGTAGAAGGTTGATAATTGAACATAAGAGGTTGGGACTTTGTCTCCAACCTCTTACTCACACCTAAAAACTGTCTTATTTGCTACCGAATTTTTGTTCGATGGTTTCTTTAATCAATTTCACTGCATCGTCAGCAGATGCTTTTGCAGATTTTTTACCACTTACAGCATCGAAAAGCATAGTAGCAGCTGGATCCCAAACAGCACTCATTTCTGAGATATTTGGCATTGGTTGAGCGTTCTTGAATTGATCAACAACGGCAGTTGTCAATTCATCGTTTTTGCTAACCGCATATTTACGAGCTTCTGTGTTGGCAGGAACTTCATTGGTCTTGTCAAACAAAGCTTTTTGTTGATCAGTGCTTGTCAAGAAGTCAATGAATTTTTGAGCGCCATCAAGGTTTTTCGCACCTGCAGGGATAACCCAAGCTTTACCACCACCAAAGGCAGAATATTGTTTTCCGTTTGGAAGAGTTGGAATAGTTGCGACACCATAGTTTACTTTAGCTTCTTTCAATGAAGCAGCTTTCCAAGGACCATCGATGATAGCAGCTGTTTTACCTTCTTGGAATTGTGTTTGGATGAAGTTAGCAGCACCTTTAGTATCTTGCAAACCTTTTGGCCATTTAGCATACCAAGTTTTCGCATATTCGATACCGTCGATAGAACCTTGGTTGTTCAATCCAATATCTTTAGGATCTGTACCATCTTTACCAAATACATAACCACCATTACCTGAAAGCAAACCGTAAGCATAGTAGAAGTTTGTCCAGTCAGCTAAGAAGGCAGTTGTTTTACCAGGTTCGCTAGCAAAGTCGTATTTGCTATCTTTTGCAAGATTGTCAAGGTCACCAAATGTTTTTGGAGCTTCGCTTACAAGATCTTTATTATAGTAGAGAACCAACGTTTCGATGACAGCAGGTGCACCGTAAACCTTACCACCGTTTGTGACAAGAGCTTCAGTTGTTTTGTCTGTGTGGCTATCTTTGTTCAATGTCACTTCAGCCAATTGACCATCGTTACCAAGACCACCTACACGGTCGTATGGTGCCATCATAACGTCTGGAGCTTTTTTAGATTGGTTATCGAGAGAAAGGTTATCCAATCCACCAAGGGCATCACCAGTTTTGATTTTAACTTTTACGCCATTTTCTTTTTCAAAAGCTTTTGCAGCTTCTTCAACATAAGATTTGTAGCCTTTGTCTACATAGACGTTGATTTCTTTACTTGCCTCAGAAGAACCTGAAGAGCTATTGCTACAAGCAGCAAGTAAGAAGCCGGCAAAACCAACTGTACCAAGTACAGCAGCACTACGTAAAATTGTACGTTTCATGATTTATTCCTCCTAAAGAATAAAAAAAGATAATAATTAGAAACCGTTTTAGACAAACGTTTTCCTAAAACGACTTAAGTATATCACAAGGCGAAAACGTTTGCAAGTGATTTTGAGAAAATTTTTAAAAAATATTTTAATTCTAAACTTTCTTCTATAAAAACCGCTAATTCATTGACATTGCTAATAATAAATACTAAACTAGTGATAAGGGGCTTTTTTAAAAAAGATATAAAGTTTTTTAAGAAACCCCTTGCAGAAAATATGGAAAAAGTTTATAATGACATGGTACGCAAACGTTTTCGCAAAAATTGCGTAAACTGAGTTGCGCCTGTTCGATTTTAACAAAGAGTAGAGCCGCTTGAGAGCTGGATACGACTCTGCAACGATACCCATACCGTGCACCGAATCGCAGGCTTCAAAGAAATAAAAAAAGGTGGTAACCCATGAAAAAACGTCAAAGTGGTGTTTTGATGCACATTTCTTCCCTTCCTGGACAATACGGAATCGGATCATTCGGACAATCAGCATATGATTTTGTTGATTTCCTCGTTCGGACCAAGCAACGTTACTGGCAAATCTTGCCGCTTGGTACAACTAGTTATGGAGATTCTCCATACCAATCTTTCTCAGCTTTTGCTGGGAACACTCATTTTATTGATTTCGATCTTTTGATCGAGCAAGGTTTGTTAACAGAAGCAGACCTTAAAGGAGTGGACTTTGGTCAAGATCCTACTCAAGTGGATTATGCAAAGGTTTTTGAACAACGTCGTCCCTTGCTTGAAAAAGCAGTTGCGAATTTCTTAAAATCAAGTGATCAAAAAGAATTCCAAGAATTTTGTGAAGCCGATGCTTCTTGGTTGGAGCTCTTCGCAGAATACATGGCTATTAAAGAACACTTTGATTTGAAAGCTTGGACAGAGTGGCCAGATGCAGCTATTCGTGCGCGTGAGCCAAAAGCTTTGGCTAAATACCGTGAAGAATTGGCTGATAAATTGACTTACCATCGTGTAACTCAATTCTTCTTCTTCCAACAATGGTTGGCCTTGAAAGCTTATGCCAACGACCACCACATTGAAATTGTGGGAGATATGCCAATCTATGTAGCGGAAGATTCAAGTGACATGTGGGCTAATCCTCATCTCTTCAAAACAGATGAAAACGGAAAAGCAACTTGCATTGCAGGATGCCCGCCAGATGAGTTCTCAGCAACTGGTCAACTTTGGGGGAACCCAATCTATGACTGGGAAGCAATGGACAAAGATGGCTACCAATGGTGGATTGAACGCTTGCGTGAAAGCTTCAAGATCTATGACATCGTTCGGATCGACCACTTCCGTGGTTTCGAATCATACTGGGAAATCCCTGCTGGTTCTGAAACTGCAGCACCAGGTAAATGGGTCAAAGGTCCTGGCTACAAACTCTTTGCAGCCGTGAAGGAAGAGCTCGGTGATTTGAACATCATCGCTGAGGACCTTGGCTTTATGACGGATGAAGTTATTGAGCTTCGCGAACGTACTGGCTTCCCAGGAATGAAGATTCTTCAATTCGCCTTCAATCCTGACGATGAAAGTATCGATAGCCCTCACTTGGCACCAAACAACTCTGTGATGTACACTGGAACACATGATAACAACACAGTTCTTGGATGGTACCGCAATGAAATCGACGATCCAACTCGTGAGTATCTTGCTCGTTATACCAACCGGAAAGAGTACGAATCTGTACCGCATGCTATGCTTCGCACCGTCTTTGCTTCCGTCAGCTTCATGGCGATTGCTACGATGCAAGACTTGCTTGAGTTAGATGGCTCAGCTCGGATGAACTTCCCATCTACTCTCGGTGGTAACTGGTCATGGCGAATGACAGCGGATCAATTGACTCCAGCTGTCGAGCAAGAATTGCTTGATTTCACTACGATCTATCGTCGTGAAAACAAAGACTTGAAAAAAGAAGTTAAGAAAGCAAAAAAATAATCTTTCCCCCCTATTAAAATTGTTGAAACAAAGGAGACTCCCAACATGGAATCATTACAAAAATATGTGATTGATCATCATCAAAAAACAATTGCTGAATGTTCAAATGAAGAATTGTACATTGCTTTGCTTAATTACACCAAGCAAGCAAGCGCTCAAAAGAAATTAAATACTGGTAAGAAAAAAGTTTACTACATCTCAGCTGAGTTCTTGATCGGTAAACTCTTGTCTAACAACTTGATCAACTTGGGTCTTTACGACGATGTTAAAAAAGAATTGTCAGATGCTGGTAAAGACTTGATCGAAGTCGAAGAAGTGGAATTGGAACCATCACTTGGTAACGGTGGTTTGGGACGTTTGGCAGCCTGCTTTATCGACTCTATCTCAAGCCTTGGTTTGACAGGGGATGGGGTTGGTTTGAACTACCACTTTGGTTTGTTCCAACAAGTCCTTAAAAACAACCAACAAGAAACGATTCCAAATGCATGGTTGACTGACCAAAGCTGGCTCGTTCGTTCAAGCCGTAGCTACCAAGTGCCATTTGCACACTTCACATTGACTTCTACCCTTTATGATATCGATGTCCCTGGTTACAAGATTGAAACCAAGAACCGTTTGCGTTTGTTCGACTTGGATTCAGTTGATTCATCTATTATTGAAGATGGTATTAACTTTGACAAGACAGATATCGCTCGCAACTTGACCCTCTTCTTGTACCCAGATGATAGTAACCGTCAAGGGGAATTGCTCCGTATCTTCCAACAATACTTCATGGTATCAAACGGTGCACAATTGATCATCGACGAAGCCATCGAAAAAGGAAGCAACTTGCATGACCTTGCTGACTATGCTGTTGTCCAAATCAACGATACTCACCCATCAATGGTCATCCCTGAATTGATCCGTCTTTTGACAGAACGTGGTATTGGAATGGATGAAGCCATCTCTATCGTTCGTAGCATGACGGCTTACACTAACCACACAATCCTTGCAGAAGCCCTTGAAAAATGGCCACTTGAATTTTTGCAAGAAGTGGTTCCTCACTTGGTTCCAATCATTGAAGAATTGGACCGCCGTGTTCGCGCTGAATACAAAGATCCAGCTGTTCAAATCATCGATGAGAATGATCGCGTACACATGGCGCACATGGATATCCACTATGGATTTAGCGTAAACGGGGTAGCAGCACTTCACACAGAAATCTTGAAGAATTCTGAGTTGAAAGCCTTCTACGACATTTACCCTGAAAAATTCAACAACAAAACAAACGGTATCACATTCCGTCGTTGGCTCATGCATGCCAACCCAACCTTGTCACACTACTTGGATGATATCCTCGGACGTGACTGGCACCATGACGCATCTAAATTGGAAGATCTTCTTTCTTATGAAGATAAAGATGCAGTCAAAGCAAAATTGGAAAACATCAAGTCTCACAACAAACGGAAATTGGCTCGTTTCTTGAAAGACCATCAAGGTGTGGAAATCAATCCTAACTCTATCTTTGATACCCAAATCAAACGTCTCCACGAATACAAACGTCAACAAATGAACGCTTTGTATGTGATCCACAAATACTTGGACATCAAAGCTGGAAATATCCCTGCTCGCCCAATCACTGTTCTCTTTGGTGGTAAAGCAGCTCCTGCCTACACCATTGCACAAGATATTATCCACTTGATCCTTTGCTTGTCTGAAGTGATTGCAAACGATCCAGCAGTAGCTCCACACTTGCAAGTCGTTATGGTAGAAAACTACAACGTGACTGCTGCAAGCTACTTGATTCCAGCTAGCGATATTTCTGAGCAAATCTCCCTTGCTTCTAAGGAAGCTTCAGGTACTGGTAACATGAAATTCATGTTGAATGGTGCGTTGACACTTGGTACTATGGATGGAGCAAACGTGGAAATCGCTGAATTGGTTGGACGTGACAACATCTACATCTTCGGTGAAGATTCAGAAACTGTAATCGATCTATATGAGAAATCAGCATACAAATCAGCGGACTTCTATGAACGTGAAGCTATCAAACCATTGGTAGACTTCATTATCAGCGATGCCGTTCTTGCAGTTGGTAACAAGGAACGCTTGACTCGTCTTCACAAGGAATTGATCAACAAAGACTGGTTCATGACTCTTCTTGACTTGGAAGACTACATTGTCACCAAAGAACGCATGTTGGCTGACTACGAAGACCGTGATGCATGGTTGGATCAAGTCATCGTTAACATTGCGAAAGCAGGATTCTTCTCATCTGACCGTACGATCGCTCAGTACAATGAAGATATCTGGCACTTAAACTAATCATTAGTTGTTAGAAGACCAAGGCCCATAAGACCTTGGTCTTTTTCATTACTTCTTATTTGGGAAAAGAAATGGAGCTAGTTTAGGGAATGGACACTTCTGTAAGAAGTGTTGTTTTTTTGAATTTTGCAACTCCTAAAGGGAAAAAATTACATAATTTTTTATTTCAGTCTTCAAATCTAATTTATTGGTATAAAAAAATAGTTCCTCTTAAAAAGCCTTCCGGTGAAATTTATAAAAAGAGAAAGTACCTTGAAAACCCTTGAAAATAAAGGGCTTTTTCAAAGGCATTTGCATATATTTTCAACTAAAGATGGGGAAGGCAAGGAAAGTTTGGGGATTCAAGTTGTTATATATTTAAAGTAAAATAAAAAATTAAATTGACAAATATATAAAAATGGTTGATTGTGATACAATGGAGTTAACTGGAAGTAGCATATTTTTGCCTCTACAGTGAGATTTTTTTAAACAAAAAAGGAGAGTTTTGAAAATGAAAAGCTATCGTGAACATATTTCGAAGCAGGAAAAATTTTCAATTCGTAAGTTATCAGTCGGTGTTGTTTCATTGGCCATCGCTGGATTGGCTACTGTTAATACCTACGGAGCAGAAGTGAAAGCAGATGAGGCAACAGCGCCTGCAACTGAAGCAACTACTACGGATACAGCAACAAGTGATGCAGCTGTTGCAACAAGTTCTAAGTTGACATCTACAACTGTGACAGAAGGAAATAAAACAGTTACGACGACTTATGTAGAATCACCAGAACTTGAAAAAGCAAAAGCTGATGCAGCTACAGAAGGTGTGACCGTTACAGAAGAAGCGGAAAAAGTCCAACCATCTATCGCAGCAGCAGAAGCAGATAACAAAGCTCAAACAGCTGAAATCAACACAGTCGTTGAAAACTACAAAAAGGCCAAAGCCGAGTATGAAGCAAAATCTCAAGAAATCACATTGATTGAAAAGAGAAATGCGGATGCGGAAGCAGATTACCAAAAGAAAACAGCAAAGTACAATCAGGAAAAGGCAGCTTATGATAAAGCTTTAGAAGAGTACAATACTAAAAAAGCAGCCTACGATGCCAAAGTAGCCGAAAAAGCAGCAGCCGATAAGGCCAATGCAGATGCTAAGGCTAAGTATGATGCAGAAATGGCTGTTTACAATACAGCTAAAGCGCAATATGACAAAGATTTACAAGAATACCAAGCTAAGAAAGCTCAATACGATAAAGATAAAGAAGCTTATGGTAAGTTAGTTGCTAAGAAAGCAGAAGAAGATGCTGCCAAGAAAAAATACGACGCTGATCTTAACACATACAATGTTAAAAAAGCACAGTATGAAAATGACTATATTGCTTATCAAAAGAAATTAGCTGAATACGAAATTGCTAAAAAACAATATACGGACGCGAAACAAGCATACGACAAATATATGACAGACAATGCGTATGCTGACCTTAAAAATGTGTCAACTGTCCAAGATTTGACCTTCCAACGTGAAGGTGGAGCAACGCACACTATTGACGGCATCAGCACTTATCTCACTCGTGATGCTCAAGCTCGTTTGAATACAAGTAATGTACATCAGTATGATTCCAATAAATTGGAAGCTGCAGATATTGTAGCAACTAGTCCTTGGGCCAATAATGAAACTGAGTACATTCAAGTGAAAGAAGGCGATAAATTTGTCGTTACTTATGATAACTTGAATCAGTCCAGCATGCGTGAAAATACGGATATGCATCCAATCAAACGTGTGATTTACCGTTATGAGATTTTAAGTCTTCCATCAAATGATGGCAAAGGGATTGCAGCAGTCAACGCAGATCCAACGGTAACCATGACAGTGGGTGCTTCAACAGACCAAGACAAACCTGTTAAGGTTGCTGTCGATGTTGAATTCTATGATGGTGATGGCAATAAATTTGATTTGACTCAACGCAATGCGATTGTAGCGTTGAACTCGCTCAACCACTGGACAGGTGCTTCCTATGTCGATAGTGGAGACAAACCTCGTGCCCTTACAGTAGAAGCCAAAGATAAAAATGGCAACACTGTTCGTGGAACTTGGGATCCATATGCAGATGGTTCATCCATGAGCATTGAAAACAATGAAGTGAAGGTTAAAACAGGAAAAGCAGACTTTGGTACTGCAACTGTTTCCATTTCAGCAGACAACCCTCTCAAAATTGTGACTCAGAAATATGGTTATGTTAAAGATGACACAGGTAAATGGGTTCCTGGTACGACACCTGAGAAGGAAGAAGTAACGGATGCGTTAACTGTAAATGCTTCGGGTTCAGGAAGTGTTCATTCTATTGGTACAGAAGAATTTACCTTTGAAGGTAAGGATGATGTTATCGGATCATACAAAGTAGATGCAACTACAGGTCAAATTACGTTCACGCCTAAGAAGAAATTTGAAAACGTGGAACACCAAGAGTCTGTAAATGTTGGAAACAATAAATTTATTCCAATTCCAAACTCAAGTGTTTCTTATGATGCTGCTACTAAAGAAGTGACTTCCTTTAAAGATAACCAATATATTGAACATGGCTCTGTCTTTAACGGTGAATCTTCAACAACTCTTGAAGGTTGGGATAATCCATCTTCTCCATACCTCTATTATGGTGGAGCAGGCTTGAAGATGTCAGATGGACACTTAGTCTTTACGGCTAATGGTGCCAATGCGGCTGGTCAACCAACGGTTTATTGGTTTGCCATCAACTCAAATGTAGGTCTTCCTAAAGAGCCAGGAGAAAAACCGAAAGAGCCAACAAAACCAACAGAACCAAAGGCTCCAACTCCACCAACACCAACAGTTGTGGAAGTGCCAGCAGAGCCAAGTAAACCTGAAGAACCTAAATCACCAACTCCGCCAACAGCACCTAACTACACTGTGATTACGGTCGATGTGGAGGAACCAAAAGCTCCAACTCCACCAAAAGCTCCAACCCCACCAACTCCTGAAGTCGTTCCAAATACGAATCCGGTGAAACCGGAAGCTGAAGTGAAATGGCATAAGAATAAAGTGGTAACGGAAACAGATATTCCAACCCCACCAACACCAGTTCCTCCAACTCCACCAACTCCATACAACCCACCTACACCAATTGTTCCACCTACACCAATCGTTCCACCAACTCCAGAGGTTCCAACCGAACCAACTCCTGAAGTTCCGGAACAGCCTGTACAACCTGCGCAACCACAAACACCTACGCTTCCAAATACAGGTACAGAAAGCTCAACTGCAGCTGTTCTTGCAGGTGCGATGGCTGGATTGCTTGGATTGGGTCTTGCACGCAAGAAAAAAGAAGATTAATTCTTATTTCTGTCGTTCATTCATCTAAATAAAGAAAGTCAGAAGGCAAGTTCTTCTGGCTTTTTTGATGGAGTGATGACCAAATAGTTGAGAAATAGAACAGAATAGTTTTTGGATGAGGAGAGGAAATGGCTTTTATAGACCAAATCGTGTCGAAATGAAGCAGAATAGAAATGGATGACACAAGAAGAAGAGAATGAGGTATACTGGTGGTGTTCGAATGAAAGTTTATAGGACTCCGTTATATCTCTAATCATTCCAATGATACAGTTGCGATGGCTTTTCATCTTTTGCACACATTACTTTTCCAAATGAATTTCATTTGAACGTATCAGTGATCAGGCAAGTGCTTCCACGGTTTTGAGGCGCTTGCCTTTCTATCTGTATCGCGATATAATAGGGTGTAAGAAATGAAAAGGAGTTTGTATGAAAAAGAAACCTATCTATCTTTACATCCTGTTATTTTTCTCTACGGTTGGAACCCTGACTTCAGCTGTCTCAACCTTTGGAGCTTCAAAGAGTTTTGAGCTGACAGATGATTTTGCGAAACAACTTGGTTTAACAACGGCTCAAGACAAGGCTGACTACGTGACATATTATGAGAAATCAGCCCAACTCAATCAGTCTCCACTAACCTTTTTATTTGTTTCCCTGATTCTGATTGCCTTACTGGCAACTTTCTATTTCCTCTTTATGAAGCAGGATCTGTTAACAGCCCATTATACTTACATGGGGCAGATTTTATTAAGTCAAGCCTTCTCTTGCTATAATTATTTTGCAGGGCGTCCACTATTAGCTAGTTTTTCAACCCCGTCCCTTCGCCAACGATATCTGGCATCTTCGTCCATTGCTTTGTTACTCTTGACTGCTTTATCTCTTCTCTTCCTTGGGATTGTTTTGTATAAAACCTTGCGTTTGAGAAAAGCTCAAGCTACGGCATAATAGATAAGTTTGAATGGAGCTCTCTTAGAGGATAAGAGAGCTTCTTGATTGGAGAAAAAAGATGAAAGTATCCTTTGTTTATATTAGTCTGAGTGGGAATACAGAGAGTTTTGTCCGCCGCTTAAGTGACTATTTGCTGGAAGCCCATCCCGGACTTGAAATCGAGAAAGTGCATGTGAAAGACCTGGTCAAAGAGGGCCAGCCCTTCTTTGAAATGACCAATCCTTTTATTACTTTTTTGCCAACCTATTTGGAGGGTGGAAATGGTGTTGACAATGGCGATGTGGAAATTTTGACGACAGATGTCGCAGATTTTATTGCTTACGGAGGCAACGCCAGCAAGTGCTTAGGAGTGGTTGGATCAGGCAATCGGAATTTTAACAATCAATATTGTTTAACCGCTAAGCAATACAGCCAACGCTTTGGTTTCCCTATGTTAGCCGATTTTGAAATGCGGGGGATGTTGGGAGATATTAAAAAAGTAGCCGCCATTGTAGAAGATTTGTATCATCTTTAAAATAAAGAGAGTGGGACAGAAATCGGTAATTCGTTAGAATTCGATTTCGTCGTCCCACCTCCGCACAGTTGAGTAGGGCTGTAAAAGCTGATGAAATCAGCGTAGTAGAGCCCACTCAACCACTGCGTCTTGCTCGACAATCCAAAAATAATTGAGAGGCTAGGACTTTTGTCCCAGCCTCTTATTTGTTGCGACTGAATAGAAGAGGAGTCACATTTTATATGACTCCTCTTCTATGGCTTATTTTAATTCTTCTGTGATTTCTTTAGCAAGTAGGAGTCCCAATCGATAGTCTTTATTGATGGCATGGATGACATCGTTGATATTGTCGGTCTCTTGGATTTTTTCCTTGATGCTATCTTTGAAAGCTTGATCTTTCAAGAGTTGCTCTTGTAAGAGCCGTTGTAGTTTTTCTCTTTCGTACTTGTTAAATAAAAAGAGGACCACTAAACTGATGAGGATTAAGATGTAAACGGTTTGATTCATAGATTTCTCCTGTATATAAAGGATCTGAAAATGTAGAGAATGAAGGGCATTGGGCATGAGAAAAGGAGTGAGAAAGAACTAAATTGAATCTCATTTAGTTTCTCCTCTCACTCCCATAAGAGATGTTCTACTTATCAATCATTAGATAAGATATTACATTTTCTCAGGTGCTTCGACACCCAATAGACGAAGCGCTTCTTTCAAAACAACTGCTGTTGAGTAGCTAAGAGCAAGGCGGCTATCGCGTTCTGGGCTTTCATCCAAGATACGAGTGTGAGCATAGTACTTGTTGAAGGCTTGAGCCAAGTTGATCGCATATTTAGCAATCAAGGATGGGTCATAGTTTTCAGCAGCACGTTTCACGACACGAGCAAAGTCTTGGAGAAGTTTGATGATTTCCCAGCTTTCAGGGTCGTTCAAGCTGTATGTTGCATCTGCAGATGGAGTGAAGTTGGCTTTGCGAAGGATGGATTGGATACGTGCGTATGCGTATTGAACGTATGGTCCAGTTTCCCCTTCGAAGGATACCATGGCTTCAAGGTCAAAGTCATACCCGTTGCGACGATCTGTCTTCAAGTCGTAGAACTTAACGGCACCAACACCGACTGCACGTGCTACTTCTTCCTTGTTTTCCAATTCAGGGTTCTTTTCTTCGATCTGCGCTTTAGCACGAGAGATGGCTTCTTGAAGGGTTGGTTCGAGCAGGATGATATTTCCTTTACGAGTTGACAATTTTTGGCGGTTCTTTGTGACCAAACCAAAGTCAACGTGGATCATATCGTCGCTCCAGTCAAATCCCATTTTCTTCAAAACAGCTTTCAACTGACGGAAGTGGTTGGATTGTTCTTGACCTACAGCATAGATGTTTTTCACAAAGTTGTAAGTCCGTGCACGGTAGATTGCGGTTGCGATATCACGAGTGATATAAAGAGTGGCACCGTCTGATTTCTTAATCATAGCTGGTGGAAGGTTGACATCATCCAACTCAACGATGCTAGCTCCCTTAGACTCTTTCAATAAGCCTTTTTCTTCAAGGATTTGGACAGCTTCATCCATCTTGTCATTGTAGAAAGCTTCTCCGTTTAAGCTGTCAAATTCAACACCGAGGAGTTTGTAGATACGGTTGAATTCTACCAAGCTCTCGTCACGGAACCATTGCCACAATTCAGTTGCTTCTGGATCTCCATCTTCCAATTTCTTGAACCAGAGACGTCCTTCCTCGTCCAAAGCAGGATCATTTTCGATTTCGGCATTGATGCGGACATAGAGTTTCAACAATTCATCGATTGGATTGGCTTCGACAGCTTCCTTGCTACCCCATTTTTTATAAGCGACCATCAAGAGACCAAATTGTTTACCCCAGTCTCCCAAGTGGTTGATTTTAATGGTGTTGTAGCCCATTTTGCGGAAGATATTTGAAAGAGCATCTCCGATAACGGTTGAGCGCAAGTGACCAACTGAGAATGGTTTTGCGATGTTTGGGCTTGAAAGGTCGATGGTGATATTTTGACCTTTACCTTCGTCTTGTTGGCCGTAGTCTGCCCCTGCTTCGATGACGGATTTGATTACCTGATCAGAGATTTTAGATTTGTCTAAGAAGAAGTTCACGTAAGGTCCAGTTGCAACGACTTTTTCGAAGGCGCTTTGGTCGATCTTTTCAGCAATATCTGCAGCGATTGCTTGAGGAGCCTTGCGTTCCACTTTTGCAAGTGAGAAGGCTGGAAAAGCAATGTCACCAAGATCAGATGATTTTGGTTGTTCAAGCAAGTTTAAAATAGCATCTTGGTCAAGAGAGTCAATCACTTTGGCCAATTCACTAGCAATGAGTTCTTTATTGTTCATATTAGCTCCTTAGTCCTTTTAACTATTATTTTAACACAATTCTGAGCGAATTTTCAATTTTTTTGGTATAATTTAAAGTATATTTATTCAAAAGTGGAGGTCCAATGAAAAAGACAGAACGTCACCTTTTGATTCAACAAATGATTCGAAATGAAAAATTGTCGACTCAAAAAGAGATTCAGGATCGATTAGAAGCAAAAGGAATTGCTGTAACGCAAACAACTCTGTCACGAGATTTGCGCGATCTGGGTCTAGTTAAGGTGAAACGAAAAGACCAGTTGTATTATATTTTGCCAAATGAGCCTGAGGTGGCAGAGATTTATATTATGTTGTCTAGCCATGCCAAGTCAGTCTCACGAGCAGAATTCACCTTGGTTTTGCGGACAGAGCTAGGAGAAGCAGCTCTCTTGGCCAATGGTGTAGATGAAATGTCAGATGAGCGTATTTTGGGAACAGTAGCAGGGGCCAATACCCTCTTGATTGTCTGCCGTGACCAAGATGCGGCCATTGAAATTCAAAATGAAATTTTAGGGATGATGCAGTAATCACGCCCCTTGAAAAGAAAAAAATACCCCATTAAGATGTTAAAAGGAGGAAGATAGTGAGCTATCTACTCCTGTTTTCATCTATGGAGCTTGTGTCAGAAAATGACGCAACAGTAAGGAATAAAGAAGTATGACAGTAGAAAAAATATCCCCTGGAATGCAGCAGTATCTAGATATCAAAAAAGACTATCCGGATGCCTTTTTGCTGTTTCGAATGGGAGATTTTTACGAATTATTTTATGAAGATGCAGTGAATGCGGCTCAAATTTTAGAGATTTCCTTAACCTCACGGAATAAAAATGCAGAGAATCCGATCCCTATGGCGGGTGTTCCCTACCACTCGGCCCAGCAGTATATTGATGTTCTCATTGAACAGGGCTATAAGGTCGCGATTGCAGAACAAATGGAAGACCCCAAAGAAGCCAAGGGGGTCGTTAAGCGTGAAGTCGTACAGGTGATTACACCGGGTACAGTGGTGGATTCGACCAAGCCAGATAGTGAGAATAACTTTCTGGTTGCTTTGGATCGTTCAGGGAATGATTATGGGCTAGCCTATATGGATCTGGTGACAGGGGAGTTTCAGGTGACGACCCTCAATGACTTTAGCATGGTTTGTGGAGAAATCCGCAATTTACGTGCGCGTGAGGTGGTCCTGGGTTATGAGTTGCCAGAACAGGAAGAGCGTGTGTTTATTAGCCAGATGAATCTCTTGTTGTCACATGTAGAGACGGCGCTCGACGATGTTCAACTCTTAGGGGATCAGTTGAGTGAGCTAGAAAAAAAAACAGCTGGAAAACTTCTCCAGTATGTCCACCAGACACAAATGCGGGAATTGAGCCACCTCAAAAAAGCCCATCATTATGAGATTTGCGATTTCTTGCAGATGGACTTTGCGACCAAGGCTAGTCTTGATTTGACAGAGAATGCACGGACTGGGAAGAAACATGGTAGCTTGTATTGGTATTTGGATGAAACCAAGACGGCCATGGGTGGTCGTTTGTTGCGGTCCTGGATTCAGAAACCCTTAGTCGATTTGAAACGGATTCGAGAGCGCCAGGACATCATTCAGGTCTTTATGGATCATTTCTTTGAACGGAGCGATTTGACCGACAGCCTCAAAGGGGTCTATGACATTGAACGCTTAGCGAGTCGGGTTTCCTTTGGCAAGATCAATCCTAAGGATCTCTTGCAGCTAGGAGATACTCTGGGGCATGTGCCGACGATCAAGTCGATTCTACTGGGGATTGGTGATCCAGTCTTAGATGTCTTGATTGCACGCTTGGATGAACTTCCTGAGTTGCACCGCTTGATTACCTCAGCTATTGCTCCGGAAGCGTCTGCTGTTATTACAGAGGGAAATATCATCCGTACAGGTTTTGACGAGCAATTGGATCAATACCGTGTCGTTCTTCGGGATGGTACTGGTTGGATTGCTGAGATTGAAGCCAAGGAGCGCGAAGCCAGTGGCATTACAGGTCTAAAGATCGATTACAACAAGAAGGATGGCTACTATTTCCATGTCACCAATTCTCAATTGAGTCACGTTCCTGCTCACTTTTTCCGCAAGGCGACCTTGAAAAATTCAGAACGCTTTGGTACGGAGGAATTGGCACGCATCGAAGGAGATATGCTAGAGGCGCGTGAGAAGTCTGCTAATCTGGAATATACGATTTTTATGCGGATTCGTGAAGAAGTTGGCAAGTATATCCAACGTCTGCAACAGTTAGCTCAGGCGATTGCGACGGTTGATGTTTTACAAAGTTTAGCCAGCGTCGCTGAGTCGCAACAGTTGAATCGTCCCCTCTTTCATGAAGAACGACGAATCGCGATCGACAAAGGTCGCCATCCGGTTGTTGAAAAAGTGATGGGAGCCCAGTCCTATATTCCTAATAGCATCTTTATGGATGAAGAACGGGATATTCAGCTGATTACGGGGCCAAACATGAGCGGGAAGTCTACCTATATGCGCCAATTGGCGATCATTGTGATTCTTGCGCAAATCGGCTCCTATGTTCCAGCGCAAAAGGCTGAGTTGCCAATCTTTGATGCGATCTATACCCGAATCGGAGCTGCTGATGACCTGGTATCGGGTCAGTCTACCTTTATGGTAGAAATGATGGAGGCCAATCACGCTATTCGCAAGGCAACGCCCCAGTCCTTGATTTTATTTGATGAGTTGGGACGGGGAACGGCGACCTATGATGGAATGGCTCTTGCCCAGTCCATCATCGAATACATCCACGATCGTACCGGTGCTAAGACCTTGTTTGCGACCCATTACCATGAGTTGACAGCTCTCTCAGAGACCCTGTCCCGGTTGGAAAATGTCCATGTCGCGACCTTGGAGCGAGATGGACAGGTCACCTTTTTGCACAAGATTGAACCCGGTCCAGCAGATAAATCTTATGGGATTCACGTGGCCAAGATCGCTGGTTTGCCAGAAGAATTATTGAAGCGGGCGGATGCGATTTTGACCAAGTTCGAAGGACAAGCCCAGCAAGTACCGCTTGCGGATACAACTCCTAAAAAGGAAGTGTCTTCGCAGGTTGCTGAACAAATGTCCCTCTTTGAGGAAGAGACAGAAAATACGGTGATCACAGAATTGAAGAATCTGGATCTCTACAATATGACTCCCATGGAAGTCATGATGGCAGTCGCCGAATTGAAAAAGAAATTATAAAAGAAGATCCTCGTGACGGCGAGGATCTTCTTGCTTAGTGGTTAGTAATGCTTTGATTGATTTCTTGGACTTGTTTTTTATAAAAATGATGGGAGACCAACCAGATGATCACGTAAACGAGGGTGAATTCGACAACGAGTGAGAAGTAAAATCCGAGTCGTGCTGGAAACCAGCCGGCCAAGGTAGCTAGGGGAATAAACCCAAGTAACATGAGTAGGTAATGGCTCAGAGTAGCCCGTAAGAGGCTCCAGTCTTTTTGAAAGAGGAGACTTCCGAAGCTAAAGAGGACCCCAATCGCACCCCAAACGAGAGCACAATAGAGCATGACCAGTGAGCCGTGAACATGATGCAAGAACATCCAGCGACCGACTGCAGAGTTGGGACTTAAGGGAAGGTACAACTCAGGTGAGAAGAGATAGGAAAAGAAGATGGATAAGATGAGCCCGATGAAAATCCCTTTTAGGGCGTCAGAAAAAGATTGTTTTAGCATGATAATTTCTCCTTAATGGCTTTCAAGTAACGACGGGAGGAGTAGGTCAGACTCCCGTTTTTAAGATAGATTTGCACCGATCCTCCACTAGTAAAGTGCAGGTGATCGATTTCTTTTGTGTTGATAATTTCAGATTGGGAAATTTTGAGAAAGCAGGTCGGTAAGTCTTCAGATAACTGATAGAGTGGCCCAGTCAGAATAAATTGATCTGTCATGGTCTCACCAATTACTTGCCGATTTTCAATGTAAAAACGTTGGAATAGCTGGCTTTCGATCAGATAAGCTTCCCCATCCTTTTTGGCACGTAAGCGCCCTTTTTGATCCAATTCTTCCACAAAGTCACGGATTTTCTCTACACGCGCAGACAGTGCAGGTGCTGTGATCATCACCGCTTCATCTTGGAAGTGGGAATCAATGTGTACTTCAACTTTCATAAGATCGTTTCTCCCTCCTTTGGGTAAAGTCGGTTGGCCTGCTAGCCCGGCTCCTTCTTTACACTACTATTAAACACTTTTTCCAAAGGGAAGACAAGGAAATTTGTCTATGTGGTCGTTTTCTTTGCCTATGCGGTTTCTAAGGAAGAAGATGGGGCCAGCCTCTATTTTTTAAGAAAGGGAGTCTTGTGGATCTGTGGTATAATAGAGCTACATGTATCGGTGAAAAAATAGGTAAAGGAGCAGACATGTCACAGATTATTGAATTGCCAGAAGTCCTAGCCAATCAGATTGCGGCAGGTGAAGTGATTGAACGACCTGCTAGTGTGGTCAAGGAATTGGTTGAAAACTCGATCGATGCTGGGGCTAGCCAGATCGTTGTTGAAATCGAAGAAGCAGGATTGAAGTCGATTCGGATTACAGACAATGGGGAAGGAATTGCGCACGATGAGGTCGCTTTGGCCCTCCGTCGACATGCGACCAGTAAGATCAAGAGTCAAGCGGATCTCTTTCGTATTCGAACGCTTGGTTTTCGTGGTGAGGCCATGCCTTCCATTGCTTCTGTCAGTATTCTAACCCTTCTAACGGCGCAAGAAGGAGCTGCCCACGGGACCAAATTGGTCGCAAAGGGTGGCGAAATTGAGGAAGTGGAGCCAGCGACAAGCCCTGTCGGGACCAAGATCACAGTGGAAGATCTCTTTTTTAATACCCCTGCTCGTCTCAAGTATTTAAAGAGCCAGCAGGCAGAGCTATCCCATATCGTGGATATTCTCAATCGCTTGAGCTTGGCCCATCCTGAGATTGCCTTTACCTTGATCAATGATGGAAAAGAAATGACCAAAACAGCGGGGACGGGCAATCTCCGGCAAGCGATTGCGGGTGTCTATGGACTTGCGTCTGCTAAGAAGATGGTGCCCATTGAAAATCGTGACCTGGATTTTGAAGTGACGGGCTTTGTGTCCTTGCCTGAATTGACTCGTGCCAATCGCAATTACATCAGTCTCTTTATCAACGGCCGTTACATCAAGAATTTCTTGCTCAATCGAGCTATTTTAGACGGCTACGGCAGTAAACTCATGGTGGGCCGCTTTCCACTCGCGATCATTAATATCAAGATCGATCCTTACTTAGCGGATGTCAATGTTCACCCCACTAAGCAAGAGGTTCGCATCTCCAAAGAACGAGAACTAATGGCCTTGATCTCCCAGGCTATTGCGAACGCTTTGAAAGAGCAGGACCTGATTCCGGATGCTCTAGAAAATCTAGCCAAGTCGACTATTCGTCGAACAGAAAAGCCAGTACAGACGACCCTGCCTTTAAAAGAAAACCGCCTCTATTATGACCGAGAGAGTCAAGATTTCAAGCTTCGACCAGAGGTGGCAGATCCTCAACGGCCTCTAGCAGATGAGACTGCTACTGAAGCTAGAATCCAAGAAAACCCAGTAGAAAAACCGACAAGCGCGATCAAGTTTGCGGAAAGAAAGGCTGTGGTTTATGATGAACTGGATCACCCAGAGCTGGATCTGGCTAGTCTAGACAAGGCCTATGATAAGTTGGATGGGGAAGAACATTCGACCTTCCCAGAGTTGGAATATTTCGGTCAAATGCATGGAACCTATCTCTTTGCCCAAGGCAATGGAGGTCTCTACATCATTGACCAGCACGCGGCCCAAGAGCGGGTCAAATACGAAGAATACCGGGAGAGCATTGGGGACGTAGACGGCAGTCAGCAACAACTGCTGGTTCCTTATATCTTTGAGTTCCCTGCAGACGATCTGATCCGCCTGCAACAGCGCAAACACCTCCTAGAGGAAGTGGGAGTTTATCTTGAAGAGTACGGAGCCAACCAGTTGATCTTGCGGGAGCATCCGATCTGGATGAAGGAAGAAGAGATTGAGTCGGGCATCTATGAGATGTGTGACATGCTCCTCTTGACCAAGGAAGTGTCCATCAAGAAATACCGAGCTGAGTTGGCCATCATGATGTCCTGCAAACGCTCCATCAAGGCCAATCACACACTGGATGATTACTCTGCACGCGACCTCATCTATCAACTGTCCCAATGTGACAACCCTTATAACTGCCCTCATGGGCGTCCTGTCTTGGTCAACTTTACCAAGTCCGATATGGAAAAGATGTTCCGACGCATTCAGGAAAATCACACCAGTTTACGGGAATTGGGCAAGTATTAAACAAACAATAAAGGAAGATTATGTACGAATACATTAAAGGAATCTTAACAAAAATCACTGCTAAATACATTGTGGTAGAAACAGCTGGGATCGGCTATCTCTTGCATGTGGCCAATCCTTATGCCTACTCTGGAAAAATGAATCAAGAGGTGCAAGTCTATCTGCACCAGGTGGTTCGGGAAGATGCTCATCTTCTCTATGGTTTTGCGACCGAAGAAGAGAAACAGCTCTTTTTAAACTTGATCTCAGTCTCTGGGATTGGACCTGTCTCAGCTCTGGCTATTATCGCTGCAGATGACAATGCAGGCCTTGTCCAAGCCATCGAAAGCAAGAATATTACCTACTTGACCAAGTTTCCGAAGATCGGCAAGAAAACAGCCCAACAGATGGTCTTGGATCTGGAAGGTAAGATCAATCTTGACCTAGAAGATGCACCGGCTCAGTCCAAAGCCAAAGTTGCAGAAGAAAACCAAGCCCTTGAAGAAGCTATGGAAGCCATGTTGGCATTGGGCTACAAGGCAACGGAACTTAAGAAAATCAAGAAATTCTTTGAAGGAACTTCTGATACTGCTGAAAACTACATCAAGTCTGCCCTTAAGATGTTGGTGAAATAGGAGAAGAAGATGCCAAAACGCTGTGGCTGGGTCAAAATAAGTAACCCTCTCTATATAGCCTACCATGATGAGGAATGGGGACGGCCCCTCCATGATGACCAAGCCCTTTTTGAGTTGCTCTGTATGGAGACTTATCAGGCCGGTCTATCTTGGGAAACGGTGCTCAATAAACGGCAGGCTTTCCGAGAATCTTTTCATGGTTACCATCTTCAACGCGTCGCAGAGATGACAGATGAGGAACTGGAAGCTTTATTAGACAATCCAGCCATCATCCGCAATCGTGCAAAGATTTTTGCGACACGGGCCAATGCTCAAGCCTTTCTACAAGTCCAGGAGGAATTTGGATCGTTTGATGCTTATCTTTGGTCTTTTGTCGGTGGGAAAACCATCGTCAATGATGTTCCAGATTACCGACAGGCTCCAGCGAAGACAGCTCTTTCTGAGAAGCTATCCAAGGATCTCAAAAAACGTGGTTTTAAGTTCACCGGACCAGTCGCAGTTTTATCCTTCTTACAGGCAGCAGGGTTGGTTGATGACCACGAGAATGATTGTGAATGGAAAAACGGTGGTTAGTTAGTATAGGTAACTAGAGTATCTGAGAATATAGAAAAAAGCTGAGAAATTTTTCTCAGCTTTATTTGTTATAGTCAAAGCGAATGACTTGCTCCGTTGCATCTACATGGGCATGGACTCCGAATGGGACAATTGCTCTTGGAGTTGCGTGTCCGACATTCAGATTATAGACAATCGGGATATTGCTATCAATGATATCCAATAGTGCCTCTTTATAGTCGTCATAAAAAGTTTCATCCATAGGTTTTCCGACCAATAGTCCACTGATGACCTCGAATATACCCGTGTCCTTTAAAGTCCGCAACATTTTTTTGAAATCATCAGGTTCAGGCTTTTCTTGACTTGTTTCTAGCAATAGAATCTTTCCTTCCCAGTTGGATAAGTCAGGGAAAAGTTTGTATTTTTGGCAGAGGTCTGTGCTGTCTGCGTGTAGAGAGTTGTCAAAAATATCATAGAGAGACTCAAGACAACCACCGAGGATTTCTCCCTCAAATTGAGCATTGCCTTGTAACAAGTCAAAACCTGTATTTGCATGGCTGACACGAGGTGTTCCCAGAGCCTTGGGACTATAATCAGTCCGTTCCTCATACCAAACGTTACTAGGGCGGATTTCTGAGATTCTACCAGTCTCAATTAATTCTTTAAAGTAGTGGCGGCTATATGGCAACATTTCTTTGTCTAACTCACAAATGTCTGCTAAAAAGGATTGCCCGTAAAAGGTCTTGATTCCTAGTTTATGCAACATGAGATGGTTCATGGTCGTATCCGAGAAGCCAAGAAAAATCTTTTGTTTGATAACCTTTTGTAGTTGGTCATTTTCAAAAAGATGGGGCAATAAACGATAGGTATCGTTTCCACCGATGGCACATAAGATCATGTCGATGCTATCATCAGAAAAGGCCTGAATCAAATCCTCCGCACGAGCTTCAGGATGTTCTTTGATAAAGTCTAAGCCTTTTAGTGAATGAGGTAAAAAGATAGGATTGAGTCCCAGGTCTTTGAGTCGTTGGACCCCCAAGTCCACTTCGTGCTTGACAAAGTCCTCTCCGATAATCCCACTAGATAAACTTATAATACCAATAGTAGAAACCATATCTCATCCTCCTAGAAAAAATTGATGCTATTGTATCACAAAAAATGAGGGGAAACAACAAGAATTAGAGCCAGAAGAAGGCTTTTAGATCAAGAAAGAAGTAAAAAAGCAACCGCTCGGTATGGTTGCTTCAGAATATAGATAAGCTCTATCAACAATAGAAAATAGCCCTTTAGAAGTTGATTACCACATAGTTAAAACTCTTAGGAATGTTGATGTAATAGTGTTTCTAAGAATTTTTTACTTTATACTCTAAAAGAAAAAGATTGAAGAAAGTTGTCCAAAATGGACTTTATCTTCAATCTGTTTTTTAAATAATTTAGGAAATTGTGTTAAAATGAAATGAAAATTACGAATAGTATAAGTGGGAGGCACCATGAAGGCGGAAATTATTGCAGTTGGAACAGAAATTTTAACAGGACAAATTGTCAACACTAATGCTCAATTCTTGTCTGAAAAATTAGCTAGTTTAGGGATTGATGTCTATTATCATGTGGCGGTAGGAGACAATGAAGGTCGTCTCTTCTCGACCATTGAGACAGCTTCAAAACGCAGTGATTTGGTGGTTTTATGCGGTGGACTTGGTCCAACAGAGGATGATTTGACCAAGCAAACCCTTGCTAAGTTTTTAGGGAAGGAACTGGTTTTTGATCCGACAGCGCTTGCCAAACTCGATACCTTCTTTGCGAGTCGCCCTGATTATGTCCGGACGCCCAATAATGAGCGACAAGCACAAATGATTGCTGGTTCAATCCCCCTTCAAAACCGTACAGGTCTCGCGGTTGGAGGTTTGATTGAAGTCGACGGTGTGACCTATGTCGTTCTACCGGGTCCACCAAGTGAGTTGAAGCCCATGGTCAACGAACAATTGGTGCCTCATTTGACAACAGGGGAACAGCTCTTTTCAAGAGTCTTGCGCTTCTTTGGGATTGGGGAAAGCCAGTTGGTTACGATCCTAGCCGATATCATTGAGGAGCAGAGTGATCCGACGGTGGCTCCTTATGCCAAGACGGGAGAAGTGACCTTGCGTCTGTCTACAAAGGCGAAGGATCAAGCTTCAGCAGATGCTAAGCTCGATGTCTTAGAAAAGGAAATCTTATCACGCCACACCCTGGATCATCAACCCTTGCAAGAGTTGTTTTACGGTTATGGGGATGACAATTCGATGGCTAAGGTTGCCTTTGATCTCTTGAAACGGACTGGTAAGACCATTACAGCTGCAGAAAGCCTGACGGCCGGCCTTTTTCAAGCGACTTTGGCAGATTTTTCAGGGGCGTCCAGCATCTTCGCGGGTGGTTTTGTCACCTATAGTCTGGAAGAAAAAAGCAAGATGTTGTCTATTCCAGCTCAAGAGTTAGAGCAACATGGAGTGGTGTCTCATTTTACCGCTCAAGCTATGGCTTCACAGGCCCGTAAGTTAACAGGATCCGATTATGGTGTTAGCCTGACCGGAGTTGCGGGACCAGATAGCCTGGAAGGACATCCAGCAGGGACTGTCTTTATCGGACTTGCAACTCCAAACGGAGTGGATAGTGTTCAAGTTAATATCGCTGGACGTAGCCGGGCGGATGTCCGCGAAATTGCAGTTCTTCATGCCTTTAATTTGGTACGCTTGGCTGTATTAAATGGTGAAAATTTGGTATAATGAAGCTTGTGCCAAATGAAGAATAATTCTAAAAATGGATAGGAAATGAGCCTTTCAAAGGACGGAAAATGTCGATGAGTTGCATGCATTTCCTGTATGGCAAAAACATAGGAGAAAAGAATGGCGAAAAAACAGAAAAAATTAGATGATATCTCTAAGAAATTTGGAGATGAGCGTGAAAAAGCGCTCAATGATGCCCTGAAGTTGATCGAAAAGGATTTTGGTAAGGGATCGATCATGCGTCTGGGCGAACGTGCAGAGCAAAAAGTTCAAGTCATGAGCTCTGGTTCCTTGGCGCTTGATATTGCCTTGGGTGCTGGTGGTTATCCAAAAGGTCGGATCATCGAAATCTATGGTCCAGAATCATCTGGTAAAACAACCGTTGCCCTCCATGCAGTAGCGCAAGCACAGAAAGAAGGAGGCATTGCTGCCTTTATCGATGCCGAGCACGCTTTGGATCCATCTTATGCAGCAGCTCTTGGGGTCAATATCGACGAACTTCTCTTGTCTCAACCAGACTCAGGGGAACAAGGACTTGAAATTGCTGGTAAATTGATCGACTCTGGTGCGGTTGATTTGGTGGTTGTCGACTCTGTTGCGGCCTTGGTCCCACGTGCGGAAATCGATGGAGATATCGGAGATAGCCACGTTGGTTTGCAAGCTCGGATGATGAGCCAAGCTATGCGTAAGCTTGGAGCTTCGATCAATAAGACCAAGACCATTGCCATCTTTATCAACCAATTGCGTGAAAAAGTTGGGGTCATGTTTGGGAACCCTGAAACCACACCTGGTGGTCGTGCCCTGAAATTCTACGCTTCTGTCCGTCTCGATGTTCGTGGAAACACTCAAATCAAGGGTACTGGGGACCAAAAAGATACCAACGTTGGTAAGGAAACCAAGATCAAGGTTGTGAAGAACAAGGTAGCTCCACCGTTCAAAGAAGCCATGGTTGAAATCATGTACGGGGAAGGAATTTCACGTACGGGTGAATTGGTGAAGATTGCAACAGATTTGGATATCATCCAAAAAGCTGGTGCGTGGTACTCATATAATGGCGAGAAGATTGGTCAAGGATCTGAAAATGCTAAGAAATTCTTGGCTGACCACCCAGAAATTTTTGACGAAATCGACCACAAGGTTCGGGTTCATTTTGGTTTGATCGAAGAAGACGAAGCAGTGAAAACCCTTGATAAAACTGAAGAAGCAGCTCCTGTCGTAGAAGAAGTAACTCTAGATTTAGATGACGCGATTGAAATTGAAGATTAATTTTTTTCAAAATAGGTCGCTAGACTGATGGTTTTTGTGTTATAATTTAATACGATAGTATTATCGTGTAGCGAAAGGAGTGCATGCATGATTAAAATTTATACAGTGTCAAGTTGCACCAGCTGTAAAAAAGCAAAGACTTGGCTCAACGCTCACCAGCTAACTTATAAAGAACAAAACCTCGGTAAGGAAGGGATCACCAAAGAAGAATTATTGGATATCCTTACAAAGACTGAAAATGGAGTGGCAAGTATTGTCTCTTCAAAAAATCGATACGCTAAAAATCTAGGAGTGGACATCGAAGACTTGAGTGTCAATGAAGTCATTGACATCATCATGGAAACACCTCGTATTCTTAAAAGTCCGATCTTGGTAGATGACAAACGTCTCCAAGTGGGCTACAAAGAAGACGATATTCGTGCCTTCTTGCCACGATCAGTTCGAAATGTAGAAAATGCAGAAGCGCGGATGCGTGCAGCTCTTTAAAGCGATTGAAAATCAGAAACAATGTGTTTCTGATTTTTTCTTGTTAAAAATCGGAATGAAAAGCAGTTTACTGCGCCATTTTACGAAATCTATGATACAATATTTTAGAAAACAATAACTAGTAAGGAATGGAAAATGAAAAGGAAAATCTTCTTATTGGGTGCACTTGCCTTGTGTTTGACTGGATGCGGTCAAAAAAAACAAGCGAAAACGCCAACTTCAAGTGAACAAAAGGCAATCCAAGCAAAAGCAGAGCAGCTGCAAAAGGATAATAAGAGTATCCTACAAAAAGCTGAAGAAAATAAAGTCATCACTAGAACCTTTGTTTTTCCAAAAGATGACAAGGGGACACAACAGACGCAAATCGTCACCTATGTGGGGAATACCTTTAAAAAATTGGAGACCATCAATGTGACGGCAACCGATGAGGAGTTGAAAAAAGGGATCCAACAGGTTGGAGTCGAGGAAGCACAAAAGCAATTGAGAGAATCCTTTAACAAGGACGATGCCTTTAAGGAAGCTTTGACAGTGCCAGGTTTCACAGCTGATTTAACCTTGGAAAACGAGAATGAATACAAGGTAACGATCACCTATGACTTTGAAGCGATGGATGTGAAGAAGGCCGAAGGCATGACTTACTTCAAAAACAATCACTTACCAGAGTTGTTGAAGTTGACACCGAGTCAATTTGCGGACAATCTTATCAATGCTGGAGCAAGTGAGCAAAAATAAAAAAACAGTTTAGCTAAAATAGCTCAAAAATGCTTGAAAAAGCCGTAAAATCAAGGGCTTGGCCGTTGTGGAAAACTCTTAATTATGGTATAATAGTAATATTCTAAGGAAAGAGGGTGTTCTTGTGGGATTTACAGATGAAACAGTACGTTTTAATCTTGATGATTCAAATCGTAAGGAAATTAGCGAGACCTTGAAAGATGTTTACTTGTCACTGGATGAAAAAGGCTACAATCCAATTAATCAAATCGTAGGATACGTACTCAGTGGTGATCCTGCCTATGTACCTCGTTATAATAATGCACGGAACCAAATTCGTAAATATGAACGAGATGAAATCGTTGAAGAATTGGTACGTTATTATTTGAAAGGGCAAGGAATAGACCTCTAATGAGAATTATGGGATTGGATGTTGGCTCAAAGACCGTCGGGGTTGCTGTGAGTGATCCTCTCGGTTTTACAGCTCAGGGTCTTGAAATCATCCAAATCGATGAAGACAAAAAAGAATTCGGTTTGGAGCGCTTAGCCGAATTAGTGGCTCAATATAAGGTGGACCGTTTTGTTGTGGGCTTGCCGAAAAACATGAACAACACCAGCGGACCGCGTGTGGAAGCTAGTCAGGCTTATGGCGCAATGATTGCTGAAAAGTTTGGGTTGCCAGTCGACTACCAAGATGAACGGTTGACGACAGTTGCTGCAGAGCGGATGTTGATTGAGCAAGCAGATATTAGCCGTAGCAAACGCAAAAAAGTTATTGATAAGTTAGCGGCGCAGCTTATTTTACAAAATTATTTAGATCGCAATTTTTAGAAAGAAAACGAGGAAGAATAGTATGGCACATGATCATAACCACGACCATGAAGAACGTGAATTAATCACATTGGTGGACGAACAAGGAACTGAAACCTTGTTTGAAATTCTTTTGACCATTGATGGCAAAGAAGAATTTGGGAAAAACTATGTCCTTTTGATCCCTGCAAATGCAGAAGAAGATGAAAACGGCGAAGTTGAAATCCAAGCTTATTCATTTACAGAAAACGAAGACGGAACAGAAGGCGACCTTCAACCAATCCCAGAAGACTCAGATGCAGAATGGGATATGATCGAAGAAGTCTTCAACAGCTTTATGGAGGAGTGATACAGTCTGGGAGACTGTATCACCTCAACTCCTAGAAACTAGAAAGAGTTGAAACATCCGGTGGATGTTTTTAGCCCTGCTTTAAGAAATAAGAAAAAGCAGTAAGTCCGATGGACTTGCTGTAAAAATGAGAAAGAAATAACTACAAAAGAAAGGAGCGCAAACGTCAGAAGAGGTTTTGTCGCTTTTTTCTTTTAGGAGGAAGATGTGAATAAGATTGAGCAATGGATGAATAGTCGGATCGGTCTGAATTTTCGATCGGGCCTGGATCGTATGGAGCAGGCAGTGAGCCTTTTAGGGAGGCCAGATAAGGCTTATCCGATTCTTCATGTGACAGGAACCAATGGGAAGGGATCCACAATCGCCTTTCTGCGTCAATTATTGATGGCTCACGGAAAGAAGGTTGGGACCTTTACTTCTCCTCATATGATCAGTATCCATGATCGGATTTGTATTGGGGATCAGCCGATTTCAGATGAAGCTTTTACTCGGATTGGCCAAGAAGTCCAACAAATGGAGCAGACCTTGCTTCAAACCCAGGACCAACTCTCTTATTTTGAGATTATCTGCCTCATGGCTCTCTTGTATTTTAAGGAACAAGCTGTGGATGTGGTCTTGCTGGAAGTTGGTATCGGAGGGCTTCTAGATACGACCAATGTAGTGACGGGAGAGATCGCAGTGATCACTTCGGTTGGCCTGGATCACCAGGAAACACTGGGAGGGACGATTGCGGAAATCGCCCAGCAAAAGGCAGGAATCTTTAAGAAGGGCAAGACAGCTGTTGTGGGTCCCTTGTCGGATGATGCTATAGCTGTTTGTCAAGAAAAAGCGGAGCAATTGGCTGTGGCTCTCCACGCCTTCCAGAAAGATTTTGGGTTAGAGCAGGACCGTTTTTGGAATGAACGTGTGGAACTTGTCTTGCCGTCTCTGGGTTTGAAGGGTGATTACCAACGGGAAAATGCTGCAGTAGCTCTAGAAGCCTTTTTCCTCTATATGGAAGGCCAAGATCAAGAAGTGGATATGGATCAGGTCAAGCTGGCCTTACAAGAGACGCGGTGGCCGGGACGTCTAGAGTTGTTTGGCGACCAGGTGTATCTGGATGGCGCCCATAATCCTCATGCTATGTTGCGCTTGATCGAGTTTGCCAACAGCTTAGCAGGAAAGCGCGTGAAGATTTTATTTGGAGCCCTCAAGCGAAAAGATTATAGCGGGATGCTCCAAACGCTTCAAGCGGGATTGCCGGAAGCTGAATTGATTTTGACGACCTTCCATTACGGGGAAGTGGTGGCACAAGGCGACCGACAAGACCTGCCCTATGTAGCTGACTACAAGGCCTATATCAAAGAATTTATGGATCAGAGTCCTTCAGATGAAGTCTTATTTGTGACAGGATCCTTGTATTTTATTGCGGAAGTAAGGGCATTTTTATTAGAGGGGTAAACAATTGACCTAGAGACTTTCTTAGCGTATACTGGTGGTAGATGGTATACGGTTATGGCGAAAGGAGTCGATCTTAATGAAAAAAATCATGTCTATAATGACCTTGGCAGTAGCCCTTTTCCTGACTGCTTGTAGCCAGCAAGAAAAAGCGACACAGACTTCGAGCAAACAGACGTCTGCTTCATCACAGACTGTGACGTCAGCGAGTGAAGAACAGAAAGAAGGGGTGTCCATAGATGGCAGTTATCGTGGACAGGACGAGGAAAATACGATCCTCTTGGTGGTGACGGGTCGAAAAGGCACGTTTACGGTGCAAGATGCTGATGGAGAAGAAGAGGCCAAAGAGGTTAGTATTGATCCGGTCAATCAATCCATGCGTATCGGAGATGAGCCTTATCGCTATCGGATCGAAGGAAATCAGTTGTCGCTAGAAGACTTGGAACAAGCAGAGGATGATCAAGGGATTATTGTCCTGACCAAGCAATAAGGGACGAGACAAGAGAGAGTGGGACAGAAATCGGTAATTCGTTAGAATTCGATTTCGTCGTCCTACCTCCGCAAAGTTGAGTAGGGTTGAAAAAGCTGACGAAATCAGCGTAGTAGAGCCCGCTCAACCACTGCGTCTTGCTCGACAATCCAAAAATAATTGAGAGGCTAGGACTTTTGTCCCACTCTCTTTTTGTTTGTCTAGAAGGGGCTTGGTTGGTCGTTGCAACGGGTAAAAAGAATTGGTATACTAGTAGAAAGAAAAAAGGAGGATGCTGTGACCTTTCGAAAATTACGTCTATTAATGTCCAAATATGGATTTAGTATTTTGTTTATGGGCTTTGAACTATGGGCATCCTTTGCGGCCTTCTTCTGGCTCAATAGATGGTTCCCTCATTGGCTATCTGTTGCAGTCATTGGGCTCTTATATGTGTCGACAATCTTAGCTATTGTTAATCGAAATACCCCGCCTGAAAATAAGGTGACCTGGCTCTTGATTGCCGTCATTCCTGTCTTTGGATCGCTTTTATACCTCATGTTTGGAGAGCGACGTTTGTCCAAAAAGGAAATGATCCAGCTGAAAAATATGGAGTCCATGAAGTTTCGAGAGGACAATAGTCATCAGTTGCGTAAGGAGCTCAAGCAAGAAAGCAAGGCGGTTTATGGCTTGGTCAAGTCGATTTTATCCATGGATCACAATGCGGATCTCTACAATGGGACGGCATCAACCTTTTACCCTCTAGGGGAGGAGATGTATGAGCAACTACTAGAGGATCTGAGAGCGGCGAAAAAATTTATCTTCATCGAGTTTTACATCATTGATGAGGGCTTGATGTGGAACAGTATCCTAGAGATTTTAGAGCAGAAAGTGAAAGATGGGGTTGAAGTCAAACTCCTTTATGACGATATCGGCTGTATGGCAACCTTGGCTGGGAACTATACCAAACGATTGCGAAAGATGGGGATTGATGCCCATAAGTTTAACAAGGTGATCCCCCGTCTAACAGTGGCATATAACAACCGAGACCACCGCAAGATTCTGGTCATTGATGGGCAGATCGGCTATACGGGTGGTGTCAATTTGGCAGACGAGTACATCAACCACATTGAGCGGTTTGGTCACTGGAAGGACAGTGCTATCCGCTTGGATGGACGAGCTGTTAAGGCCTTAACGCGACTCTTCCTCATGAACTGGTACATCAACCGTGGGGAAATCGAGGATTTTGACCGCTACCATATTGAAAACAAGGCAGTCGAAGGAGAAGGGCTCTATATTCCCTATGGGAGTGGACCAAAGCCAATTTACAAGTCGCAGGTCGGAAAGACGGTTTATCAAAATATGATCAACCAAGCGACGGATTACGTCTATATCACGACTCCTTACTTGATCATCGATTATGATTTGACAGAAGATATCCGCAATGCGGCCCTTCGTGGGGTGGATGTTCGCATCGTGACCCCGTATATTCCGGATAAAAAATTGATCCAAATCGTAACCCGTGGGGCATACTTGGATCTGATGGACGCTGGTGTGAAAATCTATGAGTACACACCTGGTTTTGTCCACAGTAAGCAAGTTCTTGCCGATGATGAAATGGCGGTTGTAGGGTCGATTAACTTTGATTACCGCAGTTTGGTCCATCACTATGAAAATGCTGTCTGGATGTATCGGACGCCTGCCTTGAAAAAGATTCGTGAGGACTTTGACCATATCTTTGAAGTGTCTCAAGAAATTACAGAGGATACCTTCCGCTTTACATGGCACCAAAGCTTAATCAAGGAAATTATGCAATTGTTCGCACCGATGTTGTAAATGTATAAAAACGAAAATCAGAGTCAGGAATCGAGATGCCTGACTCTTTTTCCATAGGACTATGTGGCAAGAGGCTGACATGGTCGGCAGAATTTGGTATACTAGAGAAGATAATGGGCTTTTTTCTAAAAGGAAAGAGCAGAGGAATAGCGAAGAAAAGGAAAAAGAATGAGCGAAAAAGAGCAAGAAATGACTTCGAAAAAGTTAGGGCTTCACGTGGGAGACAGTTTTCAGGATACACGTGAAATTCGCGAAGTGCTAGATAAATCAGTCTTTCGTGAAGAAGAGCCGACTCATAGCCAGCAGGCAGAAGTCTTGGAGGAGCCGGTTGCAATGGAGGCATCAGAGGAAATTAGTGATGCCAAGCCAGAAGCAGTAGCAGAACCTACACAAGAATCTGAACAGGAAGCGGAGCAAACGCTCAGTCGGATGAGTCGTCGTTCGCGTAAGGCGGGAGTTGAAGCGGCAAAAGCGGAAGCATCTAAGGTAGAAGAGAATACGGAAGAGCTAGAAGCAGATGTGGCAGTTGAGCCGATCCGTCGTCAATCCAAGCGTCCAGTGCCCCTAGCGATTCCTTTTGTGTTGAGTCTCTTGATTAGTTTACTGCATGTCGGGGTGCCATTTTTAACCCGTTTTGCAACCAATCAACAATCTCAAAACTTGTATGCTGGCTGGGCAATGACCAAGGGTCAAGTACCGTTTGGTGATTTTTACGGAACCAATGGTCTGCTCTATTATGCAATCAACTGGTTGGGAAGTTTAGCTGGTGGACATTGGATCTTGATGATCCTTCAAGCGATTGCCCTCTTCTTTGCGGGGACTTACCTCTATCGGGTTGTGCGCTTGCTGGTGTCTGATAAAGATACAGCGAAGAATGTCCAGTTACTCTTTTATTTCTTGGTGTTAGGCCTTGGTTTTGGAGGGACTTATGTGACTCTCTTTAGCCTTCCAATCCTATTTGCCAGCATGAATTTCATTTTGGCTTATTTGATTGGGCATCGTAAGGATGAAGGCTTTATCCTTTATGGTGCGATTGCAGCTGTGGCTTTCCTGATTGATCCGATGACCAGTGCCTTGTTTTATTTGTTGGCCTTCCTTGGATTAACAGCCTTTAACATCAAGCAGAAGAGATGGGCGCGTGGCTTTTATCAACTGCTAGCAGCTCTCCTTGGTTTTTCACTCGTCTTTTATCCAATTGGCTATATCACCGTTTTGAATCAGACTTTTGGCTATGCCATTAACCAAGTAACCTATGTCTTTAATGCCTTGAATTTTAGCAATGGACAGACCTTCAGTAATGCCATTTATTATGGACTGTTGGCGCTGGCCTTTGGTCTGGTCTCTGCCTTTTTGATGTCCTTTACGAAGCAAAATAGCAGTGCTCGCCGGATCTTCCGCTTTATGGGATGGGCAGGTAGCCTGGTAGTCCTCATCGTGTCGATTGGTCTTCCGGAGCAAGGCGCTTACCAATTGTTGCCAATGTTGCCATTTGTTCTTCCCTTGTTTGCGATCTGGTTCTCACGAGATGGGGAAGAAAACGACGGGATCGAACGTCGTGGTCGGAAGAAGAAAAACAAGGAAGTTTGGGCCGCTTACTTTACGAGCCAAGTTTTCTTACCGCTAGTAGCCTTTGTCTATCTGTTGGCGAATCCAGTGGTTCAAGATGTTGTGCTTCAGTCTGGTCAATCGAGTGAACGGAGTACTATTGCCAGCTACATTAAACATCACACCAAGTCGAAAGATACTATTTATGCTTGGGATACGACAGCTACTCTCTATCAAGAAAGCGATCGTTTGGCAGCTTCTGCCTTATTGACCCCGACGTCTTATCTGGGAATTAATGAAAATCGGACCAATGTGATCCAACAAATCGATCGGTCTGAACCCAAGTATATTGTGGTCAACAATCAGGTGGAGTTGACCTCCAATATGAAGGACTTGCTCAAAGAAAATTATCGTCTGGTTGAGAAGAAATACCGTCATTTCAAACTCTATCAACGCTCTTAAGAAAATCAATATCTTGTGTTTTAGAAAGTTTTTTAGAATTTTCACCACAAGATATTGATTTTTATTTTTGGAGTGGTATAATACAACTTGTATGTAAATAAATGAAGAGAGGCATGTTTGGTATGATCACCTTGAGAGAAGAAAAACTGAGAATGGCCCCGGATATTTTTGTTGAAAAACGAGATGGCCGTCGTGTTCAATTCGATGTTGAAAAAATTTATAAAGCCTTGTTGAAGGCGACAGAAGAAGTGACTTCTCTCACTCCAGTGATGGAAGCCAAACTAGAAGCCATTGTCGATCGTGTAATCGCAGAGATTTTGGAACGTTTTCCAAATGGCGTGAAGATTTATGAGATCCAAAATGTTGTCGAACATGAATTGCTTCAAGCCAATGAATATGCGATTGCTGAGAGCTACATTACTTATCGGACTCAACGGGATTTTGAGCGCTCAAAAGCGACGGATATCAACTTTACGATTGGAAAACTCCTCAACAAGGACCAAGCGGTTGTCAATGAAAATGCCAATAAGGACAGCGATGTCTTTAATACGCAACGGGATTTGACGGCAGGGATCGTTGGTAAGTCTATTGGTCTTAAAATGTTGCCTAAACACGTAGCCAATGCCCACCAAAAAGGGGATATCCACTACCATGATTTGGACTATAGCCCTTATACACCGATGACCAACTGCTGTTTGATCGATTTTGAAGGCATGCTCAGAAATGGCTTTAAAATTGGGAATGCAGAAGTCGAAAGTCCTAAGTCCATCCAAACTGCAACGGCTCAAATCTCGCAGATTATTGCCAATGTAGCTTCTAGTCAGTACGGGGGTTGCTCGGCTGACCGGATCGATGAGGTCCTGGCCCCTTATGCAGAAAAGAACTACCAAAAACACTTGGCAGATGCCAAAGAGTGGGTGCTTCCTGAAAAGCAAGAGGACTATGCTTGGAGCAAGACTCAAAAAGATATCTATGATGCCATGCAATCGCTGGAATATGAGATCAATACCCTCTTTACTTCGAACGGGCAAACTCCCTTTACTTCGCTTGGCTTTGGTCTTGGAACCAATCGCTTCGAACGGGAAATCCAAAAGGCGATTTTGGAAATTAGAATCAAGGGACTGGGTTCAGAACATCGGACAGCCATCTTTCCAAAACTGATCTTTACCCTCAAGCGGGGGCTCAACCTAGAACCTGGAACGCCCAACTATGATATCAAGCAATTGGCCTTGGAATGTGCGACGAAGCGCATGTACCCAGACGTTTTGTCTTATGACAAGATTGTCGAGTTGACAGGCTCCTTCAAGGTGCCGATGGGATGTCGCTCTTTCCTTCAAGGTTGGAAGGACGAGAATGGTGTGGAAGTTAATTCTGGCCGGATGAATCTTGGGGTCGTGACCGTCAATTTACCTCGGATTGCCTTGGAATCGGGCGGAGACAAGGAGAAGTTCTGGCAAATCTTTAATGAACGGATGAACATCGCTGAAGATGCCTTGGTTTACCGCGTGGAACGCACCAAAGAAGCGACACCAGCCAATGCGCCGATCCTCTACCAATATGGGGCTTTCGGGAAACGCTTGGGTAAATATGATCAGGTAGATCAGCTCTTCCGTCATCGCAGAGCGACCGTTTCTCTTGGCTATATCGGACTTTATGAAGTCGCAACCGTCTTTTATGGTCCAAATTGGGAACACAATCCAGAAGCCAAACAATTCACGATCGATATCATCAAGGATATGAAAGCGCGCGTGGAAGAATGGTCTGACCAGTATGATTACCACTTCTCCATCTATTCGACACCGTCAGAAAGCTTGACAGACCGCTTCTGTCGCCTAGATACGGAGAAATTTGGTCAGGTTCCGGATATCACAGACAAGGAATACTACACCAATAGTTTCCACTACGATGTTCGTAAGAACCCAACGCCATTTGAAAAGTTGGATTTTGAAAAAGTTTATCCGGAAGCTGGAGCTTCTGGTGGCTTTATCCACTATTGTGAATACCCTGTGCTCCAACAAAATCCAAAAGCCCTTGAAGCGGTTTGGGATTATGCCTATGACCGGGTCGGTTATCTCGGAACCAATACGCCGATTGACCGTTGTTACAAGTGTGATTTTGAAGGAGATTTCACGCCTACTGAGCGCGGATTTGCTTGTCCAAACTGTGGCAATAGCGATCCGAAAACGGTTGATGTGGTCAAACGGACCTGTGGTTATCTAGGAAACCCGCAAGCTCGTCCGATGGTCAATGGCCGTCATAAGGAAATCGCTGCACGTGTCAAACACATGAATGGATCCACGATCAAATCAGCTGGACACCAAGTGACAGATTAGAAAAGGACATTATGGGAAAATACCAATTAGATGATAAGGGTAAGGCTCAGGTTCAACGATTCCACGAGAAGCATTCAAAGGGTGGAATCAATAAAAAAGACCGAGTAGCCAGCCTGAGAGAACAATTTTTAAATAAGAATAAGAAAAAGTGAGAGTTCGCTCTCGCTTTTCTCGTATGGGGAGGTAAAGATGGAATTACGCAGACCAACATTAGCAGATAAAGAAACCATTCTAAACATGATGACAGAGTTCGAAGAGACCCAGTCGGCCCACGACGGTGGCTTTTGGGATGCTGAGAACTTTGATTATGAGGAGTGGTTAGAAACTAACCTTAATAAAGAAATGGGAATAGGATTGCCTGAAAATCGCGTTCCATCAATTCAGTTCGTATTGTTTGATAAATCAGGTCATGCTTTAGGTTTTTTAAATTTACGGTTGAGACTAAATGAGGGATTGCTGAATTATGCAGGGAATATAGGATATTCTATTCGCCCATCTGAAAGAGGTAAAGGTTATGCTAAGGAAGCTCTCCGTCAGGGCTTGCAAATTGCCAAGGAAAAGAACATCCATCGTGCTCTTGTGACTTGTAGCACGGAAAATCCGGCCAGCCGAGCGGTTATCTTAGCTAATGGCGGTCAATTTGAAGATGTTCAAAATGGAACGGAGCGTTATTGGATAGAAGTGGAGTAGAAGGATGACATGGAATACACCTAAACCAGGCGAGTGGAAGAGTGAAGAACTGAGCCAAGGGCGCATCATCGATTACAAGGCTTTTAACTTTGTCGACGGCGAAGGGGTCCGCAACTCCCTTTATGTGGCGGGTTGCATGTTTCACTGTGAGGGCTGTTACAATGTAGCGACCTGGTCTTTCAATGCAGGCATTCCCTATACCAAAGAATTAGAAGAGCAGATCATGGCAGATCTGGCTCAACCTTATGTCCAGGGCTTGACCCTGCTTGGGGGGGAACCCTTTCTCAACACCGGCATCCTTCTGCCCTTGGTCAAGCGCGTGAGAAAAGAGTTGCCCAACAAAGACATCTGGTCTTGGACTGGCTACACTTGGGAAGAAATGATGTTAGAAACGCCTGATAAACTGGAGCTCTTGTCGCTGATTGATATCCTGGTCGATGGCCGCTATGATAAAAGCAAACGCAACCTCATGTTGCAGTTTCGTGGCTCTTCTAACCAGCGGATCATCGATGTTCAAAAATCCCTCAAAGAAGGAAAAGTCGTCATCTGGGACAAGCTCAATGACGGTAAAGAAAGTTTTGAGCAGGTCAAACGAGATGATCTTTTGTAGGATCTTCAAAAAAGCCGGGTTTTTCACCCGGTTTTTTTGGATTCTCTGCATAAGTATACAAGGGATTTTGCTTATTTCGGAAAACGCTTACTTTTCGAATGTCCATAATGGACAAAAAAGTGATAATTAATGCATTTTTTGCTAAAAATATGTTACAATAAATATGATTAGGACTAATTGGAGGTATTTATGTCACAAAGGAGACGGAGTCGTCGTTCAGAACATAAGTGGGGGCAATTGCGAATCATTAATTCCGTATTGCTTATTTTTTTGCTTATGACTGCAAGTTGGGCGACCTATACCATGTTGGCCAATAACATCTTGGCTTTTCGTTATGTCAATGTTCTCGTGATTGCACTACTAGCTCTTCTCTTGCTCTTATCAGCTTGGTTTGTGATCAAAAATCAGGCCAAAAAAACAACTTTGGTCCTGCTTCTTGTCGGCTTATTGGCTAGTTCAGGAGTTTTGTTTGCTAGTCAACAGCTGCTGAATCTGACCAGTAATGTCAATGGCCACTCTAACTATACAGAGTTTGAGATGGCTGTCTATGTCAAGAAAGACAGTGACATCAAAGATATTAAAGAAATCAAGGAAGTGGTAGCCCCAAAGGGCAACAATAACGAAGCCAATCTCACTGCCCTCTTGGACAACATCAAAAAGACCAAGGGTCAGGAAATTTCTGTAGTGGATGCACCGACTTATCTAGATGCCTATAAGAGCCTGCAAGAAGGGAATGCTTCTGCTATGGTGCTCAACAGTACTTTTGAAGATACCATCGCTGCAGAAGATGCGGACTATGCGAAGAAGTTGAAGAAAATCTATTCCTACAAGATCCGAAAAGAAGTGGCAGCGACGAGCAAGGTGTCTGCCAATGCGGATGTCTTTAACATCTATGTCAGCGGGATCGATACCTATGGCCCAGTAACCTCGGTTTCACGTTCAGATGTCAATATCATCATGACGGTCAATCGAAAGACCAAGCAAGTCCTATTGACAACGACTCCACGGGATGCCTATGTACCGATTGCAGATGGTGGTAACAACCAGAACGATAAGTTGACCCACGCGGGGATCTACGGAGTGGATGCTTCGATCCATACCCTTGAGAATCTCTATGATATCAAGCTCAACTACTACGTTCGTCTCAATTTCACCTCCTTCCTCAAGTTGATTGACCTTCTAGGGGGAATCGATGTGGAAAATGACCAAGAATTCACGAGCCTTCATGGCAAGTTCCATTTCCCAGTTGGAAAGGTTCATTTGAATTCAGAGCAAGCTCTCGGTTTTGTCCGAGAACGCTACTCTCTCCAAGGTGGCGACAATGACCGTGGTAAAAACCAAGAAAAAGTCATTGCGGCCATTATCAAAAAGTTGACCTCTACCAAGGTCTTAAGCAACTACAATGAGATTATCGGAAACCTCCAAGATTCTGTCCAAACCAATATGCAGTTGCCGACTATGATGAACTTGATCAATACCCAGTTAGAAACGGGTGGTTCTTATGAGGTGACTTCTCAAGCGATTACCGGTCAAGGACGAAATGACTTGCCGTCTTATGCTATGCCTGGTTACAACCTCTATGTCATGGAGTTGGATCAAGCCAGCTTGACCAAGGCAAAAGAAACCATCCAAAAAGTTATGGAAGGAAAAGAAAAATGATTGATATCCACTCGCACATCGTCTTTGATGTGGATGATGGACCAAAGACAAGAGAAGATACGCGCGCCTTATTGGAAGAAAGCTATCACCAAGGGGTACGGACCATTATCTCCACTTCTCATCGTCGCAAGGGAATGTTTGAAACTCCCGAAGAAAAGATTTCTGAAAATTTTCAAGAAGTGAAAAAAATTGCGGCAGAGGTCGCGCCAGATTTAACGATTCATTACGGGGCAGAGATCTACTTTACTAATGATGTCTTGAAAAAACTGGAAGAAAAGATCATTCCACGTTTGGCAGAGACGCGCTTTGCACTAATTGAATTCAGCATGGGAACGCCTTACAAGGAGATTCATACGGCCTTGGACCGTTTGCTCCATCTAGGTGTGACACCGGTGGTGGCCCATATTGAGCGCTACAAGTGCTTGGAGAAAAATGAGGAGCGCGTGCAAGAGATGATTGACATGGGCTGCTACATGCAGATCAATAGTTCCAGCGTTCTCAAGCCTCGCCTATTTGGGGATGAGCAAAAACAACTGAAAAAACGAGCTCGGTACTTCTTAGAAAAAGACTTGGTGCACTTTGTGGCCAGTGATATGCACAATGTAGATAAACGGCCGCCTTATATGGCAGAAGCCTATCGCTTGATCAAGGAAGAATACGGAGAACAACGAGCACAAGCTCTCTTTGTCAGCAATCAAGAACTCTTGTTAGCGGATGAATTAATCTAACCAGGAAACAGGTGGAGAGATCCACATGAAGGAGTAATTAGGAAATGAACAATCAAGAAAATCAAGCAGTGGAAATTGATGTTTTCGCTATGCTGAAGACCCTATGGAAACGCAAGTTTTCGATCGTTTTGGTCGCTCTTGTCTTTGCCATTGCAGCATTTGGCTACAGTGCCTTTTTAGCCAAGAAAGAATACCAAAGTACTAGCCGGATCTATGTGGTCAGTCGTCAAAACCAAGACAACAATGCCTTGACAAACTCTGATTTGCAGGCGGGTTCTTACTTGGTTAAGGACTACCGTGAAATCATTCTTTCTCAAAATGTCTTGAGTCAAGCCATCGAAGAATTGAAACTCGATATGACACCTGCTGAGTTGTCGAAAAAGATCAGTGTATCCGTTCCTACAGATACTCGTATCCTTTCGATCACGGCTAAGGACGGAAATCCAAAAGAGGCAGCTCGTATTGCCAATGGCCTTCGGAATGTAGCAGCTGAAAAGATCATTTCTGTGACCAAGGTGTCAGATGTTACGACCTTGGATGAAGCAGAAGTGCCTCAATCACCTTCTTCACCAAATATCCGACGCAATGTCCTTCTTGGCTTCATTGCTGGAGCAGGCCTCATGGTGGTTCTCATGGTCGTAGTAGAAGTCTTGGACGATCGTGTCAAGAGACCAGAAGATATCGAAGAGTTGATGGGCTTAACCTTACTTGGTATTGTGCCAGATATTAAGAAACTGTAGACTGGGGATCGCATGAATACGTTAGAAATTTCAAAAAATAAATTACAAGAAATTCGGAAGGCAGAAGAATACTTCAATGCCCTTGCGACGAATATCCAATTGAGTGGGGTGGACTTAAAAGTCATCGCTATCTCATCTGTTCAAGAAAATGAAGGGAAATCAACCACTTCAACCAACTTGGCCGTTGCCTTTGCGCGTGCGGGTTACAAGACCCTCTTGGTCGACTGTGATATCCGGAACTCTGTCATGACAGGGATTTTCCGTAGTCGGGATAAGATCCAAGGCTTGACTGACTTCTTATCTGGTCGTAGCCAATTGGACCAAATCTTGTATGCGACTGATTTTCCAAACTTGGATATCATCGAGTCTGGACAGGTCGCGCCAAACCCAACAGGTCTCTTGCAAAGCAAGAACTTCACTGTGATGATGGATGCCTTGCGTGAGCATTTTGACTACATCATTGTCGATACGCCTCCAATCGGGGTCGTGATCGATGCGGCCATTATCGCCCAACGCTGTGATGGAACTGTCTTGATCACAGAATCTGGTGCCAATGGACGCAAGGCTGTCCAAAAGGCCAAGGACCAATTAGAACAAACAGGCACACCTTTCTTAGGAGTAGTGCTCAATAAATTTAACATTAAAGCTGCTGAGTATGGTTCATACGGTGGGTATGGATCTTACGGAGAGTACGGGAAAAAGTAAAGAATAGGATTGAGGGAAAATGGGAGAAGAAAGAATTGAACTGGAAAAACTAAATATTGTTCTCTTTCAAAGTTTAGCTGTCCTATTTTCAGCTTACATTGTGAGTCTTTTTAAGAATGCAGAATACACGTCACAGACGATCGCCATTCTCTATCTCTTGCATTTTGTAGCCTTTTACATTAGCAATATTGCCTATCGTTTTTATAGCAGAGGCTATCTAGATGAGCTCTTTCAGGTCTTGAAATACAACGTATTTTTCGCTGTTGGGATCACCTTTACCTCTTTTATGCTCGATGGGGTCTTTTCCATCTCTCGTCGGGGGATGATCTACTTCTTTCTTTTCAATACGTTTTCCGTCTATATCATGGATCTCTTGCTCAAGAGATACCGGAAGTCTGTTTCACCACGACGGAAAAGTTCGCGAAAGATTTTCTTGATCACAGCGACCAGTCGGATGGAAAAGGTATTTGATATTCTGCATTCGCCTAGCCTTTATCATGGGGAACTGATCGGTGTCACCGTCATGGACGATACGGATTTTGCTCATTCGGGTGTACGGGTGGTGCATCCAGATCAAATGATGAACTTTGTGACCAAGGAAGTGGTGGATGAAGTGTTTATTAATCTGCCAAGTGAGGACTACAATATTAGTGACTTCGTCTCGGAGTTTGAGAGTATGGGGATCGATGTATCGGTTAATCTCAATGCCTTTAACTTCGCTTCCTTGGGTAATAAACGGGTTCGAGAAGTCGGGGGACTAAGTGTCGTCACTTTCTCAACCAATTTTTACAAGCCGAGTCACGTCTTTGCTAAACGTCTCTTGGATATTGCGGGAGCCCTCTTTGGTCTCTTGATTTGTGGACTAGTGAGTATCGTTTTGGTCCCTCTAATCCGTAAAGATGGCGGCCCTGCCTTCTTTGTACAGAAGCGGGTCGGAAAGAACGGACGGTATTTCAACTTCTATAAATTCCGCTCCATGCGCGTGGATGCCGAAGAGATTAAAAAAGATCTCATGGCACAAAATACCATGACTGGTGGCATGTTTAAGATGGAAAACGATCCACGGGTAACCCCAATCGGACGCTTTATCCGTAAGACCAGTCTGGATGAATTGCCACAATTTTACAATGTGTTGATCGGTGATATGAGTCTAGTCGGAACTCGTCCTCCAACGGTAGACGAATACCAAGACTATACGCCAGCCCAAAAACGCCGACTCAGTTTCAAGCCAGGGATTACAGGCCTTTGGCAAGTGAGCGGACGCAGTGAGATTACAGATTTTGACGAAGTGGTCAAACTCGACGTTGCGTATATGGATGGTTGGACGATCTGGAGAGATATTCAGATCCTGCTCAAGACCGTGAAGGTTGTACTTAGAAAAGAAGGAGCGAAGTAGGCTGTGAGTAAAGTTAGACAGATTCAATTAGGAGAACTATCCTTATTAGAAAAGTATATTGAGATTTGCACAAAACACAATCTTCGATACTATGCTTTAGGGGGCACTTTATTGGGAGCTATTCGTCACAAGGGCTTTATTCCTTGGGATGACGATATGGATTTGGGCATGCCTAGAAAAGACTATGAAAAATTTCTGGAAATTTGCCAAAACGAATTACCAAGCAATGTCATCTTGAGAATCCATGATGATAATTTAGGCAATACATCTATCATGGATACCTCACTTCAAATTGAATTTGGTGGGGTTGTGTGTAGTCCTTTTATCGATGTGTTTCCTTTAGATGGTTACCCATCAGATGGCTTCCACTATTTCTTGCACACCAATAAAATTAAGTATTACCGTGCCCTTTCCAAAATATCTGTCATCAATCGATTGCACAATCGCGACCGAGGTTTCTTTGAAAATTCAATTGTGAAGGTTTCTAAGATCCTTCACCTAGACAAATTACTAAATACTGAAAAAATCAATCAAAAGTTACAAAATACGATTAAAAAATATGACTTTGAGACAAGTGATCTCGTGGGAAATGTCTTAGGATCCTATCGCGAGAGAGAATTGGCCTACAAAGAGGTATTTGGGGAGCCACAACTCCTTGATTTTGAAACTATTAAAATCAGTGGTCATGCTGATCCGGATGCTTATTTGACAAAGATCTATGGCGATTATATGAAGTTGCCTGAAGAATCAGAGCAAAAAGGTCACTTTGAATCCACTTGGGGAGAATAAGCTTGAAAAGTTTTACAATGATGGGGGTCAGAATTGACCCTTTAACAATGGCAGAAACCGTTGCTGCTACAGAAAAATTTGTACGAGATAAAAAACCACTCCATTTGATGGGGGTCAACGCAGATAAGCTCAATCAGTGTGCGACAGACGAAGCCATCAAGAAGATAGTTAATGAATCTGAAATCATTAATGCAGACGGTGCTTCTGTTGTTCTCGCAGCGCGCTATTTGGGCTATTCTGTACCAGAGCGCGTGGCAGGCATTGATTTGATGCAGGAATTGCTCCATTTGGCCAATGAAAAAGGCTACTCTGTCTACTTCTTCGGGGCAAAAGAGGAAGTCTTGACAGATATGTTAACTATCTTTAAAAAGGATTATCCGAATCTCCGAGTAGTGGGGCATCGCAATGGCTATTTCTCTGCTGAAGAGGAAGAGGCTATTCAAGAAGATATTCGTGAGAAGAATCCAGATTTTGTCTTTGTCGGCATTACCTCTCCTAAAAAAGAGTACTTGATCCAGAAGTTTATGGACAATGGAGTCAACTCTGTCTTTATGGGAGTGGGAGGAAGCTTTGATGTCCTTTCAGGACATATCAAGCGGGCACCTATGTGGATGCAAAAGGCCAATCTGGAATGGTTGTTCCGTGTGGCCAATGAACCAAAACGCCTCTTTAAGCGCTATTTTGTGGGAAATGCCACTTTTATTAAGAGAGTAGTACATGAAAAACGGAAAGCAAAAAAATAATATTCTGCACATTTCGCGGACCATGGATATCGGTGGGGCAGAACGCATTGTCTATCAGTTGGCGACAGACCTCAAGGATGAATTCGACCAGGTTCATGTCGCATCAACTGGTGGATTGTGGGAAGAAAAACTAGCAGAGAATGGGATTCAACACCATCGGATTCTAGACGTCGATAGCAAACAGCCAGCTACTGTGCTTAAGATTCTTGCTAGTCTTTCCAAGATCATCAAAGAAAATGAGATCACTCTTGTTCACACCCATCACCGGATGGCTGCTTTCTATATTCGTTTGCTGCAGATGCGCCATCCAAAATTGATCCATGTCTACACAGCCCATAATGTTTTCAAGGATAAATTACCACTTTATAAATTCGCCCTAGGAAAGGCTCGAACGGTTGCTGTCAGTCAAGCTGTCCAGGAAAATATCCTTAATGATGTAAGGTCAAAAAACTCTGTTGTGATTTATAATGGAGTGAAAATGAAACAAAGTGAGCATACAGTAAATGAAATTACTAAATGTGACGGTATCAAAATAGGCTGTATCGCTCGCTTATCCGAACAAAAAGGCTTACCCTACCTGATCCAAGCCATGTCACTTGTGACAAATCCAAGTGTATCCTTGTTTCTTGTCGGTGACGGAGAATTGAAAAATGATTTGATAAATCAAACAAAAGAGCTCGGTCTGGAAGAAAGAATTCATTTTTTGGGCTACCGAAGCGACGTGGTAGAGTGTATCAATAGCTTTGACTTTTGTGTCCTTCCGTCTGTCTTTGAAGGATTTGGATTGGTCGCAATCGAGGCTTTTATGAACGGCAAAACGATGATTGCAACAGATATTCCAGGTGTGAACGAAGTAGTGAATTCTGAGAATGGGCTCCTCGTCCCAGCTGAGGATCCGCAAGCCTTAGCTCAAGCAATTAAACAATTGGCAGAGAATCCTGAGAAAAGAGCCTCTTTAGCTGCTCAAGCAAAGAGAGATTATGATAACAAGTTTAGCTATCCGATCTTTTTAAACAACTATCGCAACTTTTACCAATCGATGAGGAAGGGTTCAAAATGAAAAAAGTAATGTTAGTGTTTGGGACGCGCCCAGAAGCCATTAAAATGTGTCCTTTGGTCAATGAACTCAAACAACACGATACCATTGAAACGGTAGTCTGTGTAACAGGGCAGCACAAGGAAATGCTGGACCAAGTCTTAGACGTTTTTCGTGTTGTTCCAGACTATAATCTAGGCATTATGAAGGCCAATCAAACATTATTTACCATCACGACCTCTATATTGGAAAAAATCCAACCAGTCTTGGAGCAAGAAAAACCTGATATTGTCCTCGTCCATGGAGATACCACAACCACCTTTGCAACAGCTTTGGCGGCCTTTTATATGGGCATCAAAGTGGGGCATGTGGAAGCAGGCCTTCGGACTTACAATCTCCAAAGCCCATACCCTGAAGAGTTTAACCGTCAAGCTACTTCCATAGTGGCAGATTACAATTTTGCTCCAACCCAGGTTTCAAAAGAGAATCTTCAAAAAGAAGGACGGACCAATATTTTCGTTACAGGAAATACCGTTATTGATGCCTTAAAAACTACAGTCCAAGAAGACTACGACCACCCTATATTGGAATGGGCAAAAGGAAGCAAGCTCATCATGTTGACGGCCCACCGTCGCGAGAATCTTGGAGAACCTATGGAGCACATGTTCCGTGCGGTCAACCGGATTTTAGAAGAGTTTGAAGATGTCAAGGTGGTCTATCCTATTCACAAAAATCCAAAAGTCAGAGAATTGGCTAGCAAGATTTTTGGAGAGAATGAGCGAATGAAAATCATTGAGCCTTTGGAAGTGATTGATTTTCATAATTTCATGAACCAAAGCTATATGATCTTGACGGACTCAGGTGGCGTCCAAGAAGAAGCGCCTTCTTTAGGGAAGCCCGTCCTTGTCATGCGTGATACGACAGAGCGTCCAGAAGGTGTGGCTGCAGGGACTTTGAAATTGGTCGGAACAGAAGAAGAAAACATCTATCGCAACTTCAAGCTCCTTCTGGAAGACCAAGATGAATACGAGAAGATGAGCCAGGCAAGTAATCCTTATGGGGATGGAACGGCTTGTCAACAGATTGTAGAAATTATCATGAAGGGATTAGCATAATGGAAAAGGTTTCGATTGTCATACCGGTCTATAATGTCGAGGAGTATTTACAGTATAGTGTCGGTAGTCTTAGACAACAGACCTATTCAAATATTGAAATCATCCTAGTCGATGATGGATCGACGGATCGATCAGGAGAAATTTGTGACCAGTATGCTCAGGAAGATGACCGTATTCGAGTGCTCCATCTTCAAAATGGGGGATTGTCTAATGCTCGAAATACAGGAGTGAAAGCTGCGACAACTGACTGGATTATCTTCCTTGATTCAGATGATTATTATGATCGTAGAACTGTTGAATATTTAATGGGATTGAAAGACCAGTATAATGTTGACCTCGTATCGACCCCGGTCATTGAAGTCAGAAGTTATGAGGACAAAGATTTTTCAGGAGATCTAAATGAAAAGGGCGCTAGGAAATTAGAACGCCATACAGCTCTGATAGAAATGTTCTATGGTCACCACGTTGGGACCCATTCAGGAGGAAAACTCTACAAGAAAGAGATCTTACTCCAACATCCCTATCCAGAAGGAATGATTTATGAAGATTTGGCTGTTGCTTATGAACATATTGCTTGTTGTGAGGAAATTGCAGTTAGCGATCTAAATCTTTATAAATACTATCGAAGACCAGGGAGTATCGTCAATTCTTCTTATAGCGATCGGCTCTTGAATTTCTACAAGGCCATGGAATGGAACAGAGCCTATGTCGAGCGAGACTATCCTGATGATCCGGAAATGAAAAAAGCGGTCAATACCCGCTATGTCTTTAATGGCTTGCATGTGGTCCATGCCTTATTAGGTTCTCAAATGTATGACCAAGTCAATAAGATTCGCAAAGAGTATCGTCGCTATTGGAAAGATATTCTAATCAATTCACATATTACAAGAAAAAATAAACTCAAATACCTTCTTTTGCTCCTTTCTCCTCATTTGTATCAAAAGGTGAGAGCAAAACTAGGCTAGATTGCTAAATAGCCATGTTCTAGAGAAGGGAAATGAGACAACACAGGAGGTTTAGGATGATTTATGCAGGGATTTTAGCAGGTGGGACAGGCTCACGGATGGGGATTACGGATATGCCCAAACAATTTTTGGATTTGGGGGGACGTCCTATTTTAATCCATACCGTTGAGAAGTTCTTATTAGTCCATGAGATTCAAAAGATTGTATTGGGGATTCATCCGGACTGGGTGACCTATACGGAAGACCTGGTCGACAAATACTTGGCTTCTTATAAGGATCGGATCGTGGTTGTAGAGGGAGGAAGTGACCGCAACTCTACCATCGAAAACATCATCTTGGCTATCGATGAGGTGCAACCTTTAACAGATGAGGATATTATCGTCACTCATGATTCCGTTCGTCCCTTTGTCAGCCTCAAAACTATCCAAGAAAACATTGAACTAGCTAAGAGTCATGATGTGGTGGATACAGTGGTCGAAGCGACCGATACCATTGTTCAAAGCTTCGATAATACCTTTATCACGGATATCCCAGAACGTCAATACCTCTATCAGGGTCAAACCCCTCAAACCTTCAAAATGAAAGACTTCCTTGCCTTGTACCATGATTTGAGTGACCAGCAGAAAGAAGTCTTGACAGATGCCTGCAAGATCTTTGTCATTAATGGCAAAAAAGTTGCCCTTGCAAAAGGGGAATATTCCAATATTAAAATTACGACGATTACAGATTTGAAAATTGCACGCGGTATGATTGAGGACAATTAATATGTTGAACCAAATCTTTCAGCTGACCCAGCCGAAAAACATCACCATCAAATACCAAGAAGAAGACATGAGCCGTGGAGACAAGGTGTTGATTCGCCCTTATTACATGGCTATTTGTCATGCGGACCAACGTTACTATCAAGGGAAGCGGGATCCTAAAGTGCTTAAAAAGAAATTACCCATGGCCCTGATCCATGAGTCGTCTGGTATCGTGGTAGCGGATCCTACGGGGACCTATCAACCAGGACAGATCGTGGCTATGGTTCCCAATCAGCCTCCCCATCAATCAGAGGGTGCCTTCTTTGAAAATTATTTGGAGGGGACACACTTCTTGTCTAGTGGTTTTAATGGCTTTATGCAGGAAGTGGTTGCCTTACCGCTGGATCGTGTAGTGGCTTACCCAGAGGAAGTTCGAGGCCCTGTGACAGCTTTAGCGGAGTTTAGTAGTGTTGCTATGCATGCCATTCATCGATTTGATCTTATTGCCCACCAACGAAGAGAGTCAGTTTTGATTTTAGGTGACGGTAGTCTTTCATATGTTGTTGCGACTTCTTTGCACTATCTTTACCCAGAGTTGAAAATTACGGTCGTAGGGCGCAATAGTGATAAACTGCAATTGTTTAATTTTATCCATCAGGCGATTTTGACCAGCGAGTTGACAGACGATCAACGGTTTGATCACGCCTTTGAATGTACTGGTGGTCAAGGAAGCGAACCAGCCATCAATGATATTATTGATCATATCAAACCCCAAGGAACTGTGATGTTGATGGGGGTTAGTGACAACCGGGTCGCAGTCAATACAAGGGATGTTCTTGAAAAGGGCTTGACTTTTGTAGGGTCTTCTCGCTCAGGTCGTGAAGATTTCGAGCGGGCTGTAGAGATGCTGGCTAATCGTCGAGTCCAAAGTCGTTTGAAAAACATTATCCACGTTGATGGAGAAGTTCAAACCATTCCAGATATTCATCGAGCTTTTGCGACGGATTTGATCACACCGTTTAAAACGGTCTTCAAGTGGGGATTGTAGACAGTCATGAAAGTGTTAAAAAATTACGCCTATAATCTCTCCTACCAGTTGCTGGTGATTATCTTGCCGATTATCACCACCCCATATGTGACACGGGTCTTTAGCTCGAATGACTTGGGGACCTATGGTTATTTCAACTCCATCGTCACCTATTTTATCCTTTTGGCGACCTTGGGAGTGGCTAACTACGGAACCAAGGAGATCTCAGGACACCGCAAAGACATTCAAAAGAATTTCTGGGGGATTTATACCCTCCAGTTGGGAGCGACCTTTGTGTCCATCCTACTCTATGTCTTGCTGTGCTTGGCGCTACCTTCCATGCAAAATCCTGTCGCTTATATCTTAGGACTTAGCTTGGTTTCTAAGGGACTCGATATCTCCTGGCTTTTTCAGGGGTTAGAGGACTTCCGCAAGATTACGGTTCGGAATATCACGGTCAAACTGGTTGGAGTCATCTCCATCTTCTTGTTTGTCAAATCTGCCAATGATTTGTATCTCTATGTATTCTTACTCACTATCTTTGAGCTCTTAGGTCAGCTCAGCATGTGGCTACCTGCTCGGGAGTTCATTGGGAAAGCCCATTTTGATTTGGCTTATGCACGGGTGCACTTAAAACCGGTCATTCTGCTCTTTTTACCGCAGATTGCCATTTCCCTCTATGTCACCTTGGATCGAACTATGCTGGGTGCTCTCGCCTCTACAAAGGATGTAGGGATTTATGACCAGGCCTTGAAATTGGTTAATATTTTGCTGACCCTTGTGACGTCTTTAGGAAGTGTCATGCTTCCGCGCGTGGCGAGTCTCTTGGCTTCAGGAGACCACAAGGCTGTCAATAAGATGCACCAAATGTCCTTTTTGATCTATAATTTGGTCATTTTCCCAATTATTGCGGGTATGCTGATCGTCAACGATGACTTTGTTCGATTCTTCTTAGGGAAGGATTTCCAAGATGCTCGCTATGCCATCGCTATCATGATCTTCCGTATGTTCTTCATCGGATGGACCAATATCATGGGGATTCAAATTCTCATCCCGCATGATAAGAACAAAGAATTTATGCTGTCAACTACGATTCCTGCTATCGTCAGTGTCGGGTTGAATGTGCTCTTCTTACCTCATTTTGGTTTTATCGGTGCAGCCATTGTATCCGTCTTAACAGAATCCTTGGTATGGCTGATTCAATTGTACTATACCCGTCATTACCTCAGGGAAGTTCCAATTATTGGGTCTATGACAAAAATTATTTTTGCATCTGCTGTGATGTATGGCCTCTTGCTCCTTATAAAACCATTCCTACATTTCACCCCTACTCTGAATGTACTCGTGTATGCGGTGCTTGGTGGGATCATTTATCTGATCGCTATCCTATCTCTGAGAGTGGTAGATGTGAAAGAATTAAAACAACAATTTTTAAATAAACAGTAGAGAGTAGAAAGGAAGGATATGAATTTTTAAGTAAACAAAATCTTTAGAAAAGAATGCTATAGCAGGGGTGTTCCCTAAGCAGGCCTTCTAATCTAAACAGAATGAGCTTTTCTTTAAAAATTCTTTATCAGGTAATTTAATGATAAAAATGAAATTTGACGATCTACTGGTTGGTTTTGTCGTCTCGATTGTGATCTTCTTTAATACAATATCCACTACGATGTTAAATAAGGGCTTTTTGCATGTTGGTGCGAGCTCCCTCTTAGTGGTTGTAGCTCTCTTATTGCTTCGTTTTTTTAATAAAATCTCGATTCCCTATCATTATCTAATCTTGTCTGCCATGTTATTGATGGTAGCTGTTATGGTTTATTTCAAGACGGATAAGTTAAATTTCTTAGTTTATTCTCTCTTAATGGTTTTACTGGTCAATGCGGATAGGAAAGTCATTTTAAAAACTTATGTAGGTGTTGCAGGTACGATAGTCCTTACAGTATTTCTATTGTCACTGTTAAAGGTAGTTCCAAACTTACAATATAGTCGGGGTGCTGTTATCCGTAATTCATTTGGGTTTATCTATCCAACAGATTTCGCAGCCCATTGTTTCTACCTTTATGTCGCAATCTCCTATTTGCTAAAAGATCGGTATATTGGCTTACGATCTCTGAGCGGCGTTCTTCTAGCTCTCTTTATTATCAAGTTCTGTGACGCTCGTATGAATGCGATCTCGCTTTTGGTCGCTGTCTTGCTCTTTCTCTTCTTCTATTTCACAAAAGAGAAAAAGTTGAAGTTGTACCACTTGTTGCCCTATTCGATCATCCTTTTTTCAAGCGGAATGATCTACTTGACCTATCATTTCTCCTGGTCATCTCCACTTTATGTTCAAATTAATCAATTCATTACAGGTCGGTTAGCCTTGGGTAAAAATGCTTTTAATTTATATCCTTTGAATTGGTTTGGAACAAGAGAGGTTCAGTTTATTGGATCCGGAGGAAGCACAGAGTCTGTCCTCAATTATAATTATGTCGATTCGTCTTATGTTCAGATGTTATTTACATATGGTATCGTACCGGTTGCTTTATTAGTCGGCATTTATGTCATTGTTTCAAAATATGAATTCAAGAAGGGGCGTTATTTATTTGTTGCGATCTTGTCCCTCATTGCAATTAACTGTATGATTGAAGCATTTTGGTTTGTACCGACTTATAACATCTTTATGTTCACACTTTTTGCGACAGAAGTTGTCAAAAAGAAGCCGAACCATTCCCTCTCTTATAGTGAGGAAATTGGGGGGATTTGAAGATCTAATCTATAGCTATGAGTCTATGATACGGCTGAGAGCTTAGATATATTTTAAAATAGAAAAATGGAGTCTATTATGTACGATTATCTGATTGTTGGTGCTGGTTTGTCTGGAGCCATTTTCGCACATGAAGCTACAAAACGTGGTAAAAAAGTAAAAGTGATTGACAAGCGAGATCACATTGGTGGAAATATCTACTGTGAGGAGGTTGAAGGCATCAACGTCCATAAGTACGGTGCCCACATTTTCCATACGTCCAACAAAAAAGTGTGGGACTATGTCAACCAGTTCGCTGAATTCAACAACTATATCAACTCACCAGTAGCTAACTACAAGGGCAATCTGTACAATCTTCCCTTTAACATGAATACTTTTTATGCTATGTGGGGAACCAAGACTCCTCAAGAAGTCAAGGACAAGATTGCTGAGCAGACAGCTGACATGAAAGATGTTGAACCGAAGAACTTGGAAGAACAAGCCATCAAGTTGATCGGCCCAGATATCTACGAAAAGTTGATTAAGGGCTACACTGAAAAACAATGGGGACGTTCTGCCACAGACCTTCCACCCTTTATCATCAAACGTCTACCAGTTCGTTTGACCTTTGATAATAACTACTTTAATGACCGTTACCAAGGGATTCCAATCGGTGGTTACAACGTCATCATTGAAAACATGTTGGGTGATGTAGAAGTAGAACTTGGGGTTGATTTCTTTGCCAATCGTGAAGAGCTTGAAGCTTCAGCTGATAAAGTTGTCTTTACAGGAATGATTGACCAGTACTTTGACTACAAACATGGTGAGTTGGAGTACCGTAGTCTTCGTTTTGAACACGAAGTCTTGGATGAGGAAAACCATCAAGGGAATGCCGTGGTCAACTACACAGAGCGTGAGATTCCTTATACTCGGATCATTGAGCATAAGCACTTCGAGTATGGTACACAACCGAAGACAGTCATCACCCGCGAATACCCAGCTGACTGGAAACGGGGAGATGAACCCTACTACCCAATCAATGATGAAAAGAACAACGCTATGTTTGCCAAGTACCAAGAAGAAGCAGCCAAAAATGACAAGGTCATTTTCTGTGGACGGCTAGCAGACTATAAATACTATGACATGCACGTGGTTATTGAGCGTGCTCTAGAAGTCGTAGCAAATGAGTTTGATTAAGAGAAACGATAATCTATGAAATACTACTTAAAAGAAGAATTCCTGCATGATGTCAACGCAAAGAACGCAGGAAATAAAGCACGCAATGACGTAGAAAGTATTGTGAAAGAAGAAGGCTATCATCCCTTGGTCCTTTCTGTCGACAATTGGTATCAGATGAGTACCATTGCGGCTCAACGCCATAAGGCAAAGGCTTTTGGTCAAGCCTTGGATCAACTAAAGCAAGGAGATGAGTTGCTGATCCAGTTTCCAATGCTTCACCATAGTTTTTTCTCAACCCATTTGGTTAAAAAAGTACAAAAAAGAGGGATTAAAGTCTATCTCTTGATTCATGACCTAGAAGTGCTTCGCCATGCCAACATGACTTCACTACCTTTAAAACACAGAATTCGGATGTACCTTCAAGAAGCAAGTTTTCTCAAAGCAGCTGATGGGATCATCGCCCACAACCCGGTGATGAAATCTGTCTTGGTGGATAAAGGAATTGCGGAAGATAAGATTGTCAGCCTTGGCATTTTCGACTATTTGATTCCAAATTTCCAAGAGAAGAGTGGGCAAACAAAAGACCAGCCGATGATTGTGGCAGGTAATTTGGCCCAGGAAAAAGCTGGTTATCTCTATGCTCTTCCTGCACAACCTGCCTATAATCTCTATGGTGTTGGTTTTGATGAGAGTAGAGCTTTAGAGAATGAAACTTATTTTGGATCCTTCCTACCGGATGAGCTTCCTGCAGCCCTTGAGGGTGGTTTTGGACTTGTCTGGGATGGGGATAGTGCGGAAACCTGTAGTGGTGTTTTTGGCGAGTACCTTCGCTACAACAACTCTCACAAGGCGTCGCTTTATCTAGCATCGGGCTTCCCGCTGGTGGTGTGGAAACAGTCAGCCTTGTCTCACTTTGTGCTTGAGAAGGGCTGTGGGATTGCAGTGGAGTCTCTTCATGACTTGAAGGAGACAATCGACAATCTTTCAGATGCCGATTACCAAGATTTGGTAGACAATGCCAAGCGTGTTGGTCAGGAAATCCGAGATGGTCACTATTTAAAGACAGCCTTAAAGCATTTATCATAAGATCAAAAGAAGTCAGACAGACTTCTTTTTTTAGTTTTTCAAAAAAATATCACTAATTTTAAAAATTTGCCTTATAAAACTTTTCATCGCTGAAACCGTGTGGTAAAATGATTAACGTATAAAATTTGTATAAAGGGAAGTTTATATGAAAAAGAAAGATCTTATTTTTTATGCCGGAGCGGCAGTCTTGATGGCTGTATCTGCTCAGGGAGTCAGTGCAGATGAGCTGGTTTCAAACGAGGCCGCTACTACTGAAGGCAAGCAAGTCCAAGCTGAAAAAGTGCCAGAAGTGGCCGTTGCTGAAAAGTCGGTAGCACCTATCGCAAGTAACTATGCAGCACCAGCAAATGTGACCGAACAGTCTGTAGCACCTGCGAGCAAGACCACGGCTTCAGAAAGTGGAACCCCATCTGTAGAGAAAGCTACAGAAGCATCGACGACTGAGAAAGAAGAAACTCCTCTTCCGTCTAATACAGGAAGCACGACCTTCTTTAACACAGGCGCTCACGCTCCTGCTGGTCGTTCAACAGATGTGGCGGTTCAACCAAAATCATTCGTTGATGTGAGTAGCCACAACGGAGACATTAGTATTGGCGACTACCGTACCCTAGCTAATAAAGGCGTGGGCGGTGTCGTTGTCAAATTGACAGAAGACACTTGGTACAAGAACCCAAATGCGGAGAACCAAATTCGTAATGCACAGGCTGCGGGTCTGCAAGTATCGACCTACCACTTCTCACGCTATACTTCTGAGGAAGCAGCGCGTGCAGAAGCGCGATTCTACATTGCAGAAGCGCAACGCTTGAATCTTCCAAAGAACACCCTCATGGTCAATGACTTTGAGGATGCCAAGATGCAGCCAAATATTAACCGCAACACCCAAGCTTGGGCGGACGAAATGCGTAAAAATGGTTACACCAACTTGATGTTCTACACCAGTGCTAGCTGGTTGGATGAAAACAATCTTCGCAAGAAAGGTCCTGTCAACACCGCTCAATTTGGTCTTCAGAATTTCTGGGTTGCCCAATATCCTTCTCCAAAACTGTCTGTAAACGATGCGAAAAGCTTGCGTTACAATGGGAAAGCTGGCGCCTGGCAGTTCACTTCTCAAGCGGAATTGCTTCCAGGAAAACACCTCTTTGACCACAGTGTGGACTATACCGGTCGCTTCACAGCGAACGCAAAACCTGCAGCGGATCCAACAGAAGGCAGCTTAAGTGGGAAGATTGATATTGTCAATAACGATACTATGACGGGCCGCTTTGACGTTGTCATCTCAAATGTTCAGGCACCAAATGGAGTTCGAACCGTTTCTGTACCGATCTGGTCAGAAACAGGTGGTCAAGATGACCTTGTTTGGTATACAGCTAATCGTCAAGCAAATGGGACCTATACCGTCAATGTAAAAGCAGCGGACCATAAAAACTCAACCGGTCTTTACAATGTCCATCTTTACTATGTTCAGAACAATGGACAAATGACAGGTGTAGGTGGAACAACGACGACAGTAGCCATTGGAAAGAAAAATCAGACACCAGTGTCAGCTGATTTGACTATTGCAAAATCAGAAAAAGACGGTACCTTCACCATTACAGCTAAGAACCTTCAAGGTTTCGATGGTTATAAAGAAGTGAAGATTCCATTCTGGTCTCATGCTAATGGCATGAAAGACATTATCTGGTATACTCCGACTCGCCAGGCAGACGGTTCATATACTGTAACGGCCAAAGCCAGTGACCACGAAAACGCTGACGGCAAATACGAAGCGCAGGTCTTCTATGTAGATGCCCAAGGTCAAAACAAATTTGTGAAAAAGGCCTTTATCGATTATACGGCGACAAAACCGGCCAATGCTGTCGCAGCTGATCTGACCATTACAAAATCAGAAAAAGATGGCATCTTCACCATCACGGCTAAGAATCTTCAAGGCTTCGACGGCTACAAGGAAGTGAAGATTCCATTCTGGTCTCATGCCAATGGGATGAAGGATATCATCTGGTATACTCCGACTCGCCAGGCAGACGGTTCTTATACTGTAACAGCTAAAGCCAGTGACCACGAAAACGCTGATGGCCAGTATGAAGCGCAAGTTTTCTATGTGGATGCCAAAGGCCAAAACAAGTTTGTCAAGAAAGCCTTTATTGATTACACAGCTTCTAAACCATCTGCTGATCTGACCATTACAAAATCAGAAAAAGACGGCACCTTCACCATCACAGCTAAGAACCTTCAAGGCTTCGATGGCTACAAGGAAGTGAAGATTCCATTCTGGTCTCATGCCAATGGGATGAAAGATATCATCTGGTACACGCCAACTCGCCAGGCAGACGGTTCATATACTGTAACAGCCAAAGCCATTGACCACGAAAACGCTGATGGCAAGTACGAAGCGCAGGTCTTCTATGTAGACGCTCAAGGCCAAAACAAGTTTGTCAAGAAAGCCTTTATTGATTACAAAAATCAATCTCGTCCAACCGGCACTCTCTTGATCCAAAACAACAACAAGGATGCGGGTACCTTTGATGTCATCATCAAGGATGTCTATAGCCCTAAAGGGGTGCAGACTGTGCAAGTTCCTACTTGGTCTGATAAGGATGGCCAAGACGATATTCGCTGGTATGAAGCGACTCGTCAAGCGAACGGAGATTACAAGGTATCGGTCAAAGCGAGCGATCACAAGAACTCTACTGGTAAGTACCATGTTCATCTTTACTACATCCAAAACGATGGTTCTCGGATCGGTATTGGTACCACTACTACAGACGTAGAAGTTAGAAATGCCATGACTAAGACGCAGGCTTCTATCAAGAATGTCAATGCAACGAACGGGACTTATACAGTAGCTGTAGATCAAGCGCCTCAGGGACGTCAGATTAAGAATATTCGTGTCGCAGCTTGGTCTAAAGCTCATCAAGAAAATCTTTACTGGTATTCCGCAACACCGACAGGTATGCACACAGAGATCACTGTCTCTGCCAATAATCACGGTAATGAAGCGGGCAACTATACCACTCACGTCTATGTGGACTACAAAGATGGAGGAGTTGAAGGTTTTAACCTCGGTCAGACAGCCTTGTCTCCACGAAATCAAAAGGTGAATCCACAAACAACCTATTATTCTCAACGGGATCCTCGTTGGGCTGGGAAATATTACGGTGTGAGCAATGTCGATCAGTCAGGTTGTGTGCCAACTTCCCTTGCTATGACCTTTACAGATATCCTAGGTAGAACTATTTTGCCAACAACAGTAGCTGATTATCTCTACAACAATACTGATTCATTCAACAAAGGTGAAGCAGGAACAGATTCTGATGGGATTGTAGCTGCCACTCGTAACTGGGGCTTGAAGAGCCAATTGATTAATGGAGCTGGAGGCATTGCAGAAGCCCTCATGGCTGGCAAGCATGTACTTGCTGCAGTAGGTAATAGCCAATTTACTAGTGATCCTTATACTCATGAATTGGTCTTGCATGGTTATGACAATGGAAGAACCTATGTTCGCGATCCATATAATAGCGGCAACAACGGCTGGTACTCCATCAATTATCTTCACTCTATTAAGAGTAAGGACCCGATGGATAACAAGCTTGGAGCACCTTTCTTCTCAATTTTTGCATAAGCTAATCAGAAGGCCAATCTGGCCTTCTGTTTTCTTTAAAAATAGGATTCTTCTCATGATATTGTTTCTTGATCCGGCGGTTTGTGCTATAATACTACTATGTGGGTACAACCGTATAAAAAATTGTAAGGAAGATACATGAAAAAGAAAGATCTTATTTTTTATGCTGGGACAGCCGTTTTGTTGGCTTTTTCGACACAACAAGTCAAAGCCGATGAGCAACATGCGTCTGATCAAACACCAGAAAATACATCAGCTATCGTTGCAACAACAACTTCATCAGAAGCACAGAATACCGTGAGCGAAGAAGTGGGAGTTGAGAAAGGTATTCAGACAGAAAATACCGTTGCAACAGAGGCAGCACCTGTCACACCGACTCTTAGCAATAACCAGTCTTCTGACAAGGGCACTAGCGACAAGGTTGTATCAGAGCAACCAGCACCAGCTGTGGTAGCTAGTCGTGCACCATATGGCGCACGCGCACGAGTGGTAGCAGCAAGAAATGAGAGTGTTCCTCAACAGGAATCTCCGGTTTCCGCAGATTTGACTATTGCAAAATCAGAGTCAGACGGCACCTTTACCATTACGGCTAAGAATCTTCAAGGCTTGGATGGTTATGAAGAAGTGAAGATTCCATTCTGGTCTCATGCCAATGGGATGAAAGACATCATCTGGTACACTCCAAATCGTCAAGCAGATGGTTCTTATACCGTAACAGCCAAAGCCAGTGACCACGAAAACGCGGATGGCAAGTACGAAGCGCAAGTCTTCTATGTGGATGCCAAAGGCCAAAACAAGTTTGTCAAGAAAGCCTTTATTGACTACACAGCTCCTAAACCATCTGCTGATCTAACCATTACGAAATCAGATTCAGACGGTACTTTCACTATTACAGCTAAGAACCTTCAAGGCTTCGACAGCTACAAGGAAGTGAAGATTCCATTCTGGTCTCATGCCAATGGGATGAAAGATATCATCTGGTACACTCCGACTCGTCAGGCAGACGGTTCTTATACCGTAACAGCCAAAGCCAGTGACCACGAAAACGCTGATGGCCAGTATGAAGCGCAAGTCTTCTATGTGGATGCCAAGGGCCAAAACAAGTTTGTCAAGAAAGCCTTTATTGACTACACAGCTCCTAAACCGTCAGCCGATCTGACCATTACAAAATCAGAAAAAGACGGTACTTTCACTATTACAGCTAAGAACCTTCAAGGTTTCGATAGTTATACAGAAGTGAAGATTCCATTCTGGTCTCATGCCAATGGGATGAAAGACATCATCTGGTACACTCCAACTCGCCAGGTAGACGGTTCATATACTGTAACAGCCAAAGCTAGTGACCACGAAAACGCTGATGGTCAGTATGAAGCGCAAGTCTTCTATGTGGATGCCAAAGGACAAAACAAGTTTGTCAAGAAAGCCTTTATTGATTTCAAAAATCAATCACGTCCAACTGCCAGTCTCTTAATCCAAAACAACAACAAGGATGCGGGTACCTTTGATGTCATCATCAAGGATGTCTATAGCCCTAAAGGTGTGCGGACTGTGCAAGTTCCTACTTGGTCTGATAAGGACGGCCAAGACGACATCCGCTGGTATGAAGCGACTCGTCAAGCAAACGGAGACTACAAGGTCTCAGTCAAAGCGAGTGACCACAAAAACTCTACTGGTAAGTACCATGTTCACCTTTACTATATCCAAAATGATGGTTCTCGTGTAGGTGTTGGTACCACGACTACAGAAGTGGAGTTCCGAAATGCCATGACTAAGACGCAAGCTTCTATTAAGAATGTCAATTCAGGTGCTGGAACCTATACGGTAACGGTGGATCAAGCGCCTCAGGGACGTCGGATTAAGAACATCCGTGTCGCAGCCTGGTCTCAAGCTCATCAAGAAAATCTCTACTGGTATTCAACAGCGCCTTCTGGTATGCATACAGAAGTGCAGGTTTCTGCAGCAAATCACCAGTACCAATCAGGCAACTATACCACTCACGTCTATGTGGATTATGTCGATGGTGGCGTTGAAGGCTTTAACCTTGGTCAAACAGCCCTTCATCCCCGTGCGACTGTAGATCAAACTGCTTTTAGTCCTCGTGTAACGAATGGACAACGGGACCGTGTCTTACGGGCAGCAGCTAGTCTAGTGGGCGTTCGTGGCGGCACTGCAGCTCACCAACAATTGGTCAATGATTATAACAGTGTTAAACCACTTCCAGTTGGTTATGCAGTGAAGACGACCGATGACTGGTGTGATATCTTTGTCACAACAGTCTTCCAGCGGGAAGGTTTGAGCGGTTTGATTGGCCGTGAATGTGGAGTCGAACGTCACATCCAGATTTTCAAACGCTTGGGCATCTGGAATGAAGATGGTACCACTACACCAAAAGCAGGGGACATCATCACCTTTAACTGGGATCAAAATACCCAACAAAACAATGGCTTTGCGGATCACATCGGAATTGTCGAGAGCGTCTCAAATGGGATCATTCACACCATTGAAGGAAACTCCAACAACCAAGTTCGTCGTAATACCTATCGGATCGGACATGGCAATATCCGTGGATTTGCCACCCCACGCTATCAATAATAAAAAGGGAGTGGGAAAGAACTCTGACTAGTTAAAAAGAGTTCGTCTTCCCACCCCCGCACAGTTGATTAGGTCATCTTTGGAGCTTAAAAAGCGAACAAAGATGCCAATCAACCACTGCGTCATACAGTTGTTTCTATCAAATATAAAAAGGCTGAACAGTTTTTGTCCAGCCTCTTTTTGTGGCTTCTTTTTTGAATGCAGATAAGTTTTTAAAATAAAATGAGAGATTCTGTCAATTGTTTTAAATGATTTTTATCTTTTGAATTATTCGATAATGACTGGAGACTTTACGCAGTGAGAAAAGTGCTTGAAATATTAGAATTTCAAGCACTCGGGAGTTTTGAGACCTTGGGCTCAAAACTAAGTCATGGAACTTCTTTGAAGTTCGCTGACGTCCGTACTCACTTAAGGAAAGTCTCTAAGAATACTATTTCGGTTCTTTTCTTATTTTTTCAACCCTTCTTCGAAACTCTTAGAAGGGGCCTCGACTTGGATGGTTTCAAGGGTTAATGGATTGGTGAAGGTCAAGCGGTGAGCATGGAGCATGAGTCGCTCTCCGCGTGCAGGGTTATAGAGAGGGTCCCCGACAATCGGGTGCCCATGATGGGAGAGATGCACCCGGATCTGATGAGTACGCCCCGTCTTGAGCTGGCATTTAACCAGGCTGTTGTGCCCGATTTTTTTCAGTTGCGTCACCTGAGTTTCTGCATACTGTCCTTTTCGTGGATCGACCAGGCGCTTGCGCCGATCGTGGCGATCGCGTCCGATTTTATCCTTGTAGACGATGGTTTTTTGTGCTAAGCTACCTTGGATCAAGGCCCAGTACTCGCGTTGGATGTTTTTATCTTCCAAAATGCGGTTGAGAATGGGCAGGATAAAAGGATTTTTGGCAAATAAAATTGCTCCGCTGGTTTCCTTGTCTAAGCGGTGCACGACGTAGCAGGTAGATCCAACATAGCTGGAAACATGGTTAAGAAGAGCAATTTCTGTCGGCTCATTAGCATGGGTTTTCATGCCTTCAGGCTTATTGACGATGATGACATGCTCATCCTGATAGAGTTCTTCGACCAGACTCGGGTCTCCGGATGGGAGCTCTTTTTCAGGGTAATCGTCCGCGTCAAAGATCAGCTGGATCTGGTCTCCTTTTTGAACGGGGCTCTGCCAGTTGATGGTCTCGCCATTGACCAAGACGTGCTTCTTGGTTCGTAAAAAATGCCGGATCTTACGGGGAATGAGGAAGTAGTCCTCAAGCAACTCTTTCACAGTCATCTGGGGAAAGGATTGTGGAATGGTAAATTGATAGTTCATGACCCTATTGTAGCAAAATCTAAGCTTAAAGAAAACTAAATGGGAGAAGGGGATGAGCTATCTTTTCTTGCTAGGACAAGGATAAGGTGTTACAATAACAGGTATGAATAGAATAAAAGAATTATTTGAAAACCTGATCACTTTTTTTAGAAAGGATCATCCGCCCAAAGCGGTGGCAGAAGAAGTGCCAGACACGGAACTACCGGAAGAGACAGTAGAGCCGACCTATAGTCGCTCAGGCAAGCACAGAAGCAAGCCTCTCTCTCAGCATCCCTTCCGTCGTTTTTGGCGCAGATTCCATTTGACCAAGATTCTCCTGATCATTGGGCTAGGCTTTAGCCTCTTGACAGGGGGCTATCTTTTCTACCTTGCTAAGACGACCAACGTCAAGGATTTGCAGAATGCACTGAAGGCGACTACCATTATCTATGATAAGAATGGGGACCAGGCGGGAAGTTTGACCGGGCAAAAAGGAACCTACGTCGAACTCGATGCTATTAGTGAGAATCTGCAAAATGCCGTGGTCGCAACAGAGGACCGGAGCTTTTACAAGAATAGCGGGATCAACTATGGTCGCTTCTTCTTAGCGATTTTGACCCTGGGTCGCTCAGGTGGTGGGTCGACCATCACCCAGCAGCTAGCCAAGAATGCTTACCTGTCTCAAGATCAGACGGTGGAGCGTAAGGCCAAGGAATTTTTCCTAGCGCTTGAAATCAATAAGAAATACAGTAAAAAAGAAATCCTCACCATGTACCTCAACAATGCCTATTTTGGAAATGGGGTTTGGGGAATTGAGGATGCATCCAAGAAGTATTTTGGGGTTTCAGCCAGTCAATTAAGCCTGGATCAGTCTGCGGTACTCGCCGGTATGCTCAAGGGACCTGAGATCTATAACCCGCTCTATTCAGTAGAGAATGCGACCAATCGCCGCAATACGGTCCTCCAAAATATGGTGGCGGCTGGCTATATTGACCAGAAAACGGCTGATCAGTCGGCTGCTGTGGATATCCATGGACAGCTGGTCGATGCCTATGAAGGCAAGTCGGAAGATTACCGCTACCCATCCTATTTTGATGCGGTCATCAATGAAGCGGTCAATGAATATGGCCTGACCGAAGAAGACATTGTCAAAAATGGCTACCGGATCTACACCGAGCTGGATCAGAATTACCAAGCAAGCATGCAGGTGATCTATGACAATACAGCTCTCTTCCCAGTAGCGGAAGACGGCACGCGCGCGGAATCTGGTAGTGTCGCCCTCGATCCTAAGACCGGAGGGGTTCGGGCTCTCGTAGGGCGTGTCGGAAGCGATCAAAATCCAGGTTTCCGTACCTACAACTACGCTACCCAGGCTGCTCGAAGTCCAGGATCAACCATCAAACCTTTGGTTGTCTATAGTCCAGCTGTTGCTGAAGGTTGGTCGACCAATAAGGAATTGGACAATAGTACCACCCAATATGGAAGCTATGAGGTCAATAACTACGCGGGAATCCAGTCTAGCCCAACGGTACCGATGTACCAGGCCCTGGCAGAGTCCCTTAACCTTCCAGCCGTAGCGACCGCTAATGATTTGGGTCTTGATACGGTCTTTGAGTACGGGAAAAAATTCGGGCTCAACATGGACAAGGTGGACAAGTCGCTTGCCGTTGCCTTGGGAGCTGGTGTGACAACCAATCCGATGCAGATGGCCCAAGCCTATGGAACCTTTGCCAATGGTGGTGTCATGAATGATGCTCACCTCATTACCAAGATTGAAAATGCAAGCGGCCAAGTGGTCAAGAGCCACAGCCAGAAATCAACCCGAGTGCTCAGTGGTTCAACGACAGATAAGATGACCAATATGATGCTTGGTACCTTTAGTAATGGTACAGGGGTGAACGCTGCGCCTTATGGTTATACCATGGCAGGAAAAACCGGTACGACAGAGACCAGCTTTAACAAGGACCTCTCTGGAGACCAGTGGGTGATCGGCTACACGCCAGATGTGGTCATCAGTCAGTGGCTTGGTTTCCCAACGACCGATGAAAATCACTACCTGACGGACAGTAGTGCTGGAACGGCGTCCGAGATTTTCCGCAATGTTGCCAACAGTGTTCTGCCTTATACAGACGGTACCCAGTTTGACTCGGTGAAGAACTCTTATGCTGAAAACGGCATTGCGCCAGTCGGAGAAGAAACGACAGAAACAGATAGCAAAGAAGACAAAGGTTTCTTTGAGGATGTTAAAGAAAAGGCGTCGAATATGGTCGATAATGCGAAGAAAGCAATCGACGAGGCCGATATCCCAGGAAAAGCGAAAAACGCTTGGGATACCTTCAAAGGCTGGCTTGGTTTCTAATCAAAAAAACGATTCAGAAATTCTTCTGAATCGTTTTTTATTTAGAGTTCACTATCTGACAAGCTAAAGGTATCGCCGTGTTGGAGATCCCCGTACTGGTAGCCCCGTTTGAACCAGCGCATGCGTTGTTCTGAAGTCCCGTGGGTAAAGCTATCTGGTACCGAGTAGCCGTAGGCTTGCTCCTGGAGTGTGTCGTCGCCGACGGCATGGGCTGCATTCATGGCTTCTTCGATATCGCCGATATCTAGAAGGTTTCGGTCTTGAATGGAGCGGGCCCAGACACCTGCTAGGTAATCGGCTTGTAGCTCGATGCGGACACTGATAGCATTTCGTTCCTTTTCAGAAAGACCTTGTTGCATTCGATGGTATTTGCCAAGGATTCCCAGCTCATTTTGTACGTGGTGGCCGACTTCGTGGGCGATCACGTAGGCCATGGCGAAGTCCCCGCTAGCCTTGTATTTGGTTGTCAATTCCTTGTAGAAGCTCATATCCAAATAAATCTTTTTGTCGGTCGGACAGTAGAAGGGACCAGCCGATGCTTGCCCAACCCCACAGCCTGTCTGTGTCCGTCCGGTATAGAAGACTAGTTTGGGCTCATGGTAAGTGCGTCCTTCAGCTTGAAAGACCTTGTGCCAATGATCTTCTGTTGTACCAAGGACCTTGCTGACGAACTCAGCATCTGCATCGTCGACATGGGTCTTGTTGGTGCGCGTGACTTGGGTGGATTGGTAAGGTTGAGAAGAAGTCCCATTTCCAAAGAGACCCCCAAGACTAGCGCCACCACCTCCTAGAAGAACCAGAAGAAGGATGAGGACGATCTTACTCTTGAAGCTCCCCGGCGATAGTAAGATCTGTAAAATGCCTCCGCCAAGATTACTATTGCCTGAAGACTGGGAGTAGCTTTGCCCTCGACGATCTTCGATATTTCTACTTTCTTTTAGGTTATCACTTTTCATATTCGTCTCCTTTTGTTTTATTTTACCAAAAATGAGGCAAAAACCAGAGTGATAACGCTTTAGATTTGCTTTTTTCTTGACAGGAGATTTTCTGTTCTTGTCAAAATGTAGAAAACTTGCTATAATGGGGTGAACGGAGGCGTTATGGCATTAAAAAAAGCAAGTCTAGCGTGTACGGTTTGTGGGTCACGCAATTACTCCATTAAGTTGAGTGGGACGCCAAAACCAACACGTCTAGAAGTCAATAAATTCTGCAAGCATTGCAGCAAGTATACCATCCATAAAGAAACACGATAGGAGAGAGTTGTGAAATTCATTAAAGATATTTTCGTCTTACTAAAAGATACAACTTGGCCAAATCGCAAGGAAAGATGGAAAAACTTTATCTCAGTGATTGAGTACACCGCTTTCTTTGTGGCATTGATTTATTTGTTCGACAAAGTCATTGCACGTGGCCTATTGCACATGATCAATTTCTTTTAAGAAAAGAAGCCATGTGGGATCCCCAGGGTCCCACTTTTTGTAGTCTTTTCTTAAAAATAAATCAGCAAACCTCTTTGCATTCCTGCAAAATGTGGTATAATGAAGCTAGGAAAAGGAAAGCCAAGAGGCTTTTTTTAGTATGTTCACAAAAGCTCGAGCAGGCTAAACAGAAAGAAAGGATGCCCAAATGGACAGTTTTGATAAAGGCTGGTTTGTACTACAAACCTACTCAGGATATGAAAACAAGGTAAAAGAGAATCTTTTGCAACGTGCGCAAACTTACAATATGTTAGAAAACATCTTGCGTGTAGAGATTCCAACTCAAACCGTACAAGTTGAGAAAAACGGTAAAACAAAAGAAATCGAAGAAAACCGCTTCCCAGGTTATGTCTTGGTAGAAATGGTCATGACAGATGAAGCTTGGTTTGTCGTTCGGAATACACCGAACGTTACTGGTTTCGTCGGATCCCACGGGAACCGTTCAAAACCAACTCCATTGTTGGAAGAAGAAATCCGCAGCATCTTGCTCTCTATGGGTCAAACTGTTCAAGAGTTTGATTTGGATGTCAAGGTGGGCGACACAGTTCGCATCATCGACGGTGCCTTCACAGACTATACTGGTAAGATCACTGAAATTGATAACAACAAGGTGAAAATGGTCATTTCTATGTTCGGTAACGATACGGTTGCAGAAGTGAATTTGAACCAAATTGCTGAATTGTAAGAAAAATAGAACCCTCCAAGAAAAACTTGGAGGGTTCTTTGTATGGATCGTTATTGATTTTTATCCAGGCCAGTGATCTTTTTTAACTGCTTGGTTTCTGCAGCAGATGTAACATTGAAGATCTTATTGCCTTGTGTAGAGAAGCTAGATTCATCTCCGTTGCTATCTTTATAGACATAGCTGGTCCCATTTTCTGAACGCATAATGGCATAGGGTTTTCCGAGACGTTCGAGGGCCGTTTTTGGTGTATCGGATTTGGAAATACTGCCAGTAGACTGGTGGTTGGCATCGCCCCCTCTTAGTCGGAAGGTGATATCTGTTAACACATTATTGCGGAAGAAAGCCATGATATCGCCATTGTCTGTTGCCCAAACATTGACCCCATCGCCAGGATTCGCACTGTCTGTGCTACTTACGGGTTGACCAAAGGCTGCAACTACGTCATCGTAACTGCTTCTTTCTTTTGGCCCACCAACCTCTTGTCCATCTTCGGTTCTTAATACAAAACCAGTGGTAGGGTGGAGGTTCTTAAGCTTTTCGATCTCAGGAATAGATGCAGCTCCTGGCACATATTGGAGAGATGCGCCATCATCTGGATCCAAGCTGAAGCGATCTGAAAAATCATCTGAGCTACTGCTGTCTGAAGAAGTGCTCGACGGTTTACTAGATGATGTTTTGGTTGAAGATTGTTTGATCGGTTTTCTAGAGCTAGAAGCTGTTTTTGCTGGTTGCCCAGAATTGGCAGGTGAGCAAGCTGCTAGTGTTACTAGTGAAAGAAGGCCGATCGTAAAGAAACGAATGTTTTTCATAATGACCCTTTCTAATGTACTTCGCCGATCAGGCGAGATTTTATTATATCAATAATCAAGGAATGGAGCAAATGGAAACAAAAAATCCCCTATTGCTAGGGGAATTTTTAAAAGATAAAAGATGATAAAAAATTTTATTATCAAGGCGGTAGACGGATTTGAACCGACGATCAAGCTTTTGCAGAGCCGTGCCTTACCACTTGGCTATACCGCCGTAACATATAATATTGTAACCTAAAAAACAAGATAGGTCAAGAAAAACTTTTTCCTTCAAATCATTACAGATGAAGAATGCTGAAAAAATCTCTCAAATAGCTTGCGAATTCTAGGGATTTCTGCTATACTTATAGAGTTGTCTAAGACAGCAAATACTCATCTCGGATCCATTGTGACACCGTTGCCCTTGTGGTCGTGTTGCAAGTTGACGTCTGAGAGAGGAGAAAAAAACAAAAAAGGAGAAACTACTCATGGCAGTAATTTCAATGAAACAACTTCTTGAGGCTGGTGTACACTTCGGTCACCAAACTCGTCGCTGGAACCCTAAGATGGCTAAGTACATCTTCACAGAACGTAACGGAATCCACGTGATCGACTTGCAACAAACTGTAAAATATGCAGACCAAGCATACGACTTCATGCGTGATGCAGCTGCAAATGATGCAGTGATCTTGTTCGTAGGTACTAAGAAACAAGCTGCTGATGCTGTTGCAGAAGAAGCTGTTCGTTCAGGTCAATATTTCATCAACCACCGTTGGTTGGGTGGAACTCTTACTAACTGGGGAACAATCCAAAAACGTATCGCTCGTTTGAAAGAAATCAAACGCATGGAAGAAGATGGAACTTTCGAAGTTCTTCCTAAGAAAGAAGTTGCATTGTTGAACAAACAACGCGCTCGTCTTGAAAAATTCTTGGGCGGTATCGAAGACATGCCTCGTATTCCAGACGTAATGTACGTTGTGGATCCACATAAAGAACAAATCGCTGTTAAAGAAGCTAAGAAATTGGGTATCCCAGTTGTAGCGATGGTCGACACAAACACTGACCCAGATGATATCGATGTTATCATCCCAGCGAACGATGACGCTATCCGCGCTGTTAAATTGATCACTGCGAAAATGGCTGACGCTGTTATCGAAGGTCGTCAAGGTGAAGACAGTGTTGCTACAGTAGAAGCTGAATTGGCAGCTACTGAAAGCCAAGCTGATTCAATCGAAGAAATCGTTGAAGTTGTAGAAGGCGACAACGCTTAATTTCATTCAATAAGTAACGAACCTAAGAGGGCAGGGCTCAGCCCGACCCTCTTATTTTATTAAAAAAATATAGGAGAACAAAAATGGCAGAAATTACAGCTAAGCTTGTAAAAGAATTGCGTGAAAAATCTGGTGCTGGTGTCATGGACGCTAAAAAAGCATTGGTTGAAGTTGATGGTGATATCGAAAAAGCGATCGAATTGCTTCGCGAAAAAGGTATGGCTAAGGCAGCTAAGAAAGCTGACCGTGTTGCCGCTGAAGGTTTGACTGGTGTTTATGTAGACGGTAACGTTGCAGCAGTTGTTGAAGTGAACGCTGAAACTGACTTCGTTGCGAAAAACGCTCAATTCGTTGAATTGGTAAACGCAACAGCGAAAGTGATCGCTGAAGGTAAACCGGCTAGCAATGAAGAAGCTCTTGCTTTGACAATGCCTTCAGGTGAAACTCTTGAAGCTGCATATGTATCTGCAACAGCTACAATCGGTGAAAAGATTTCATTCCGTCGTTTTGCTTTGCTTGAAAAAACAGACGCACAACACTTCGGTGCTTACCAACACAACGGTGGACGTATCGGTGTTATCTCTGTGATCGAAGGTGGAGACGAAGCACTTGCTAAACAAATCTCAATGCACATCGCTGCAATGAAACCAACTGTTCTTTCATACAAAGAATTGGATGAACAATTCGTGAAAGATGAATTGGCACAATTGAACCACGTCATCGACCAAGATAACGAAAGCCGTGCAATGGTTGGTAAACCAGCTCTTCCACACTTGAAATTCGGTTCAAAAGCACAATTGACTGACGAAGTGGTTGCTCAAGCTGAAGAAGATATCAAAGCTGAATTGGCAGCTGAAGGTAAACCAGAAAAAATCTGGGATAAAATCATCCCAGGTAAAATGGATCGCTTCTTCTTGGACAACACAAAAGTTGACCAAGCCTACACTCTTCTTGCACAAGTCTACATCATGGATGACAGCAAGACAGTTGAAGCTTACCTTGAATCAGTAAATGCTTCAGTTATCGAATTCGTTCGTTTTGAAGTTGGTGAAGGTATTGAAAAAGCTTCAAATGACTTTGAAGCAGAAGTTGCAGCTACAATGGCAGCAGCTCTTAACAACTAAGAATAAACAAAAAGAGGTTTCGAAGGTGAACTGCACCCTAAAAGTTAGACAGAAAAATCTAATTTTTGGGGTGCTTTTATTATGAAATTAACTTTTGAAGATAAAGTTCAAATATATGAATCAAGAAAGCAAGGAGAGAGTTTTAGGCGACTTTCAAATCAATTTGGGATAAAGATTTCTAATCTTCAGTACATGATTAAATTGATTGATCGTTATGGAATAGAAATCGTAAAAAAAGGAAAGAATTGTTACTATTCTCCTGAACTAAAACGAGAAATCATTGATAAAGTCTTACTTGAAGGTCGTTCACAAAGAAGTGTAAGCCTTGATTATGCTCTCCCAAACCAAGGAATGCTTCCAAATTGGCTGGCACAATACAAGAAAAATGGGTATACTATTGTTGAGAAAACAAGAGGAAGGATACCTAAAATGGGACGTAAGCCAAAGAAGAAACCTGAAGAGATGACTGAGTTAGAGCGTCTTCAAGCAGAAAATGAATACCTGAGAGCGGAGAATGCTGTTCTAAAAAAGTTGAGAGAACTCCGATTGAAGGAGGAAAAAGAGAAAGAAGAAAGACAGAAATTGTTCAAGAATTAATCACTGAGTTTTCGTTAGATATTCTTCTAAAGGCCGTTAAACTTGCTCGTTCGACCTACTATTATCATTTGAAACAGCTAGACAAACCAGATAAGGATCAAGGGCTTAAAGCTGAAATCCAATCTATTTTTACTGAACACAAGGGAAATTATGGTTATCGTCGGATACATTTAGAATTAAGAAATCGTGGCTTTTTGGTCAATCATAAGAGGGTTCAGCGGTTGATGAATGTCCTCAATTTACAAGCTAGAATCCGGCAGAAGCGAAAGTATTCTTCTCACAAAGGAGATATTGGTAAGAAAGCCGACAACCTTATTCAACGCCAGTTTGAAGCTTCAAAACCAATGGAAAAGTGCTACACAGATGTGACAGAATTTGCCATTCCAGCAAGCACTCAAAAACTCTACTTATCACCAGTATTAGATGGTTTTAACAGTGAAATCGTCGCTTATAATCTTTCGACGTCGCCAAATTTAGAACAAGTGAAAGCTATGTTATACCAGGCCTTTACTGAGAATCATTACACAAATACAATTCTCCATAGTGATCAAGGATGGCAGTATCAACACCAGTATTATCATCGTTTTTTAGAGGATAAAGGAATTCAACCGTCCATGTCACGTAAGGGTAACAGCCCAGACAACGGCATGATGGAATCCTTCTTTGGCATTCTTAAGTCCGAAATGTTTTATGGGTATGAGAAGACGTTTCAGTCACTTGAGCAATTAGAACAAGCTATTGTAGACTACATTGATTATTACAACAATAAACGAATTAAGGTCAAACTAAAAGGACTCAGTCCTGTGCAATACAGAACTAAATCCTTTGTGTAAATTCATTGTCTAACTTTTTGGGGTCAATACAAGGAAACCTCTTTTTTGTGTGGAAAATATCTTATATCATTGTTTAAGCTGTTTTAAAATATTAACAAAGTTTGTTTTCAAAAAATAACAGACGTTACCGAAGATTCATCGATATACTTTCTGAAACTTTCCGCCGTGAGAAAAGTGCTTGAAACAATGAAGTTTCAAGCACTCGGGAGTTTTGAAACTTTAGGTTCAAAACTAAGTCATGGAACTTCATAGAAGTTCGCTGACGTCCGTACTCACCTAAGGAAAGATTCAGAGAAGATATTATGTGAACTGATATCATGGGCTCATTCTTTTGCTTAATGTGCGAAGGTATCGATTCCTAGGAGCAGGGACAGGGTTCCCATGATGAGGCCGGCTAGTATCACTCCGAGCATGACTGCGAGGCTACTGCGTTTGAAGTCCCAGTCAAGGATGGAGGCCGCAAGAGCTCCGGTCCAGGCACCCGTTCCCGGAAGAGGAATTCCCACAAAGAGCAATAAGGCCCAGAAGATTCCCTTGTCACCTGCAGCTTTTTCTAATTTCTGTCCGCCTCTATGACCTTTATTGAGACACCAGCTAAAAAAGCCTCCGATGATCGGTTTTTTGGCGCCCCAAGTAAGAATATGGCGGGCGAAGAAGAAGATCAGAGGGACAGGGAGAAGATTTCCGATCACTCCGATTAGGAGCGCTGTCCATAAGGGAATACCATTTGCAATGGCAAAAGGGATGGCCCCGCGCAATTCAACAAGGGGAACCATGGAGATCAGGAAGGTAAAGATATATTTCATTAGTCAAGCCTTTCGATTAGTCTTCTTCATTCTATCGTATCTTTTCTCAATTGACAACTATGATCTTTTTTAATCTTTTATCTTGACTTTCTGGTGGAGGAAGCATATAATAAAGACATAGTTAATTAGAATCATTATAAAAAGGAGAAATGACATGACAACTATGAAACATGAAGCAGCTACTGATGTAGCAACTTTTGCACCTTCAAATAAAGAAACTCTTCCAGAAACAAAAGCTCTCTTGAACCAAGTCGTAGCAGATCTCTACGTGGCTCACATTGCCCTTCACCAAGTACACTGGTATATGCGTGGACGTGGCTTTATGGTTTGGCATCCAAAAATGGACGAATACATGGACAGCTTGGATGCAACCTTAGATGAAGTGAGCGAACGCTTGATCACTCTTGGTGGTGCGCCATATTCTAGCATGACTGAATTTTTGGAACACAGCAATATTGAAGAACGCCGTGGAACATTTACAAAAAATGTAGAAGAAAGCTTGACACGTGTTCTTGAAATCTTCCATTACCTTGATGGCCTTTACCAAAAAGCTTTGGATGTTACCGATGCTGAAGGCGACGATGTAACCAACGATATCTTTGTTGGGGCTAAAGCAGAACTTGAAAAGAACATTTGGATGGTGGCTGCTGAACTTGGTCAAGAACCAGGATTATAAGATCATAAAAAAATAGAAGCCGTGGGCTTCTATTTTTTTGGTTTGTAGGGGATTTCCACTAATTAAAGGAATTCTTAATCTAACTATAGTTGGAGCGAAATCGAGGCCTATCGCTCCTCTTTTTTTGGTATAGTTAATATGTGATTTTCTGTAAGCGTTCACAGGTATAAGAAAGCGCTTACAAATTAAATTGTTAATCCTAAGAGGAGGTTTTTATGGGAAAGTCTTTTTTTGAAAAGCGTCCTGTTTTTAGTATTCGTAAGCTCTCAGTTGGAGCTTGTTCTGTTGTGATTGGGATTTCTGCCTTGGGTCTTTCAAGGGTCCATGCGGAAGAAAAGCCAGCCCTCGAAAGTGAACCGACTTCGATGGAGACACCAAGTGTTGTGACGGAAAACTCAGAAGCGGAAGTTCCTGAAGCTGGTGCAAGGGTTTCAGAAGCTCCAGCTGTCATCACCCCTACCAGAGCTGAGGGAAAGCCAGCGCCTCAAGGCGAAGGCCAGCCCGTTTCTACTTCATCTGAGCGTGCTACAGGAACGAAAGAAACAGCAGCTCCAGATCAAAATCGTGTAGCGGAGGATATTGTGCAAGATCGAGAACGTGATTTTAATAAAGATTGGTATTTTAAATTAAATGCGGCTCCTGGTGCAGAAGGGCGTCAAGTGGATGTCAAGGATTGGAAAAAATTAGATCTTCCTCATGACTGGTCTATTTTCTTTGATTTCGATCACAACTCTCCTGCTCAAAATGAAGGGGGGCAATTAAACGGTGGGGATGCTTGGTATCGTAAGACCTTCCGTTTGGACGACAAGGATCTAGATAAGAAGGTCCGCTTGGAATTTGGCGGGGTTTATATGGATTCCAAAGTCTATGTAAACGGACAATTCGTTGGTCATTATCCAAATGGCTACAATGCCTTTTCTTATGATATTACTCCTTATTTGAATGCGGATGGAAGCGAGAATACCATCGCCGTTCATGTGGTCAATCAACAACCAAGTAGCCGTTGGTATTCTGGTAGCGGGATTTACCGGGATGTTAAGCTGAGTGTGACGGACAAGGTTCATTTAGCGCAGTATGGGACTACGATTACGACCCCTCAGTTGGAAAAACAGCAAAATGGGGCAGTGGATACGGTGGTGAAGAGCCGCATTGTCAACCAGGATGATCAAGCCCATAGTATTTATGCGGAATATGAAATTGTCGATCAAAATGGCCAAGTGGTGAGCGAAAAAACGCGCAGTGAAGCACAAGCTGTTCTAGCAGGTCAAGAGATCAACCTTTCTCAAACCTTGCATGTTGAAAAACCAACCCTCTGGAATGTGAAAACGGATCATCCTGCTCTCTATACCTTGTATACGCGGGTTTATCGGGATTCGCAATTGGTCGATGTGCAAAAGGAACGCTTTGGTTATCGCTATCTCAACTGGACGCCAGAAGGTGGCTTCTTCCTCAATGGGGTGGCGACGAAATTCCACGGGGTATCCCTTCACCATGACCACGGGGCTCTTGGAGCTGAGGAAAATTACAAGGCTGAATACCGTCGTCTCAAACAGATGAAAGACATGGGAGTCAATGCGATCCGGACGACTCACAACCCAGCGAGTGAACAAACCTTAAAAATTGCTGCTGAGTTGGGCTTGATGGTCCAAGAAGAAGCCTTTGATACCTGGTATGGTGGCAAGAAACAATACGATTATGGTCGTTTCTTTGAAAAAGATGCCACTCACCCAGAAGCTCGGAAAGGGGATACTTGGTCCGATTACGATCTACGGACCATGGTAGAGCGGGACAAGAACAATCCAGCCATTGTCATGTGGTCAATCGGTAACGAAGTCGGTGAAGCAGATGGTTCAGACAAATCTGTCGCAACTGTTCGTCGGTTAGTCAAGACCATCAAGGACGTGGATGCAACCCGCTATGTCACCATGGGAGCTGATAAATTCCGCTTTGGTGATGGATCAGGAGGCCATGAAAAGGTAGCAGCAGAGCTTGATGCGGTTGGATTTAACTATTCAGAGGCCAACTATGAAAGCCTACGAGCTAAACACCCAAACTGGCTCATTTATGGATCAGAAACCTCTTCTGCAACAAGGACACGGGGCTCTTACTATCATCCTGAAAGAGAATGGATAGGAAGCAACCAAGAAGACCGCCACTATGAACAATCAGACTACGGCAATGACCGGGTTGGTTGGGGTCGGACAGCGACAGCCTCTTGGACCTTTGACCGCGATCATGCCGGCTATGCAGGTCAATTTATCTGGACTGGTACCGACTATATCGGTGAGCCAACACCATGGCACAACCAAAATGACACACCTGTGAAAAGTTCTTATTTCGGTATTGTCGATACTGCCGGCCTTCCAAAGAATGATTTTTACCTCTACCAAAGTCAATGGGTATCGGCTGAGAAACATCCGATGGTCCATCTCTTACCACATTGGAACTGGGAAAATCCAGAATTAGCCAATCGTGTCATGGATGAAGAAGGTCGGATTCCTGTTCGTGCCTTCTCCAATGCCCACAGTGTGGAATTGATTGTCAATGGGGAATCACAAGGAGTCAAGACCTTTACTAAGAAGGTCACAGCAGATGGTCGGACTTACCAAGAAGGGGCAAATCCGGATGAACTCTATCTAGAGTGGTTGGTTCCTTATGTGCCAGGTAAGGTGGAAGCTATTGCCCGCAACGAAGCGGGTGAAGTGATTGCGAAAGATCAAGTCGAAACAGCCGGCAAGCCTGCGGGTGTCCGTTTGTTGAAAGAAGAACACGCGATCGCAGCGGACGGTAAGGATTTGACCTATATTACCTACGAAATCGTCGATGAAGCAGGTCGTGTGGTGCCAACTGCCAATAATTTGGTGCATTTCCATTTGCATGGACAAGGCCAAATTGTCGGTGTCGATAATGGAGAACAAGCCAGCCGTGAACGCTACAAAGCGCAGGAAGATGGCTCATGGCAACGCAAAGCCTTCAACGGCAAAGGGGTGGTCATTGTCAAATCAACTGAGCAGGCGGGTGCCTTTACCCTGTATGCAGACTCAGATCGCTTGCAATCAGACAAAGTCAGCCTCTTTACTGGTAAGAAGGACCAGGAAGAACGCTCTGTCTTAGGTGTGGAACCTGTTCGACAAAGTGCTTATCTAGGAGAAGAGCCAGCCTTACCAAGTAAGGTCAATGTGGTCTATAGCGATGGCAAGGCCCAAGAAGAAGCTGTTGAATGGGATGCGGCAGACTATAGCCGTGTTGGCCAAGTCCGTGTGACCGGTCATGTTCAAGGACGCACGGTCGAAGCTCTGGTCGATGTGATCGGCGTGGAACAAGTCCTTCCAGTCATCAAACAAATCCCACAGGGAGCAGATCTAGCAACGGTGGATAAGGCTGTGCAATTAGTCTTTACCGATGGGACCACTGCTCACTATGAGGTCGATCACTGGACCTTGGAAGCTGGTCAAGAAGATCAGTTGTCCACACCAGGTGCTCGCTTGAAGGCGACAGGACTCCTAGGCAATGGGGAAACGGTCCAAGCGACACTAGTGGTTGCAGGAGGAGATGTAGCCAAGGCTAAGAAACCAACGGTTCAGCTAGATGGAGTAGCTCTTCCAAAATTTGGTAGTGGCAACCATACCATTTTCCGTTCCCTCGCTTATGGTCAAGAGCCAGGTCAAGTCACAGCAAGTGCAGAAAATGCTCAAGTGACGGTTCTACAAGCTAGCCGTGAAAATGGTTTGAAAGCCCAAATCTTTGTGACTGCTAAGGATACGGGAGCTGTACAGACCTATGTGGTCCAATTCCAAGAAGAAAGTCCACAGATCGAGCGTTTGGAATTGCGTCTGCCAGAAGGACAGGAACTCAAGGAAGACCAAACGGTACCACTTGAAGTCATTGCCCATTACCAAGATGGTAGCCAGGCAAGTCTCAAAGCAGATCAAATTGATGTGAAGACAAGAACTGGTAGCCAAGGAAAAGCCGTCGCAACCAATAAAGGTTTGGAATTGCGGGAAGCAGGATTGGTTCATTTAGAAGCCAACTTCCAAGGACAAAAGGGAGAAGTCAGCTTTACCATCACGCCAAATCCAGAAGAAAAGACGGTTGTGAAGGTGCGTCCTGTACGGATTAGTACGGATCGAAACGTGATGCCAGCTCTTCCAGAAACCGTCTTGGTCGAGTATGACAAGGGATTCCCGAAAGAAAAACGCGTGACCTGGGATGCTGTAACCGCAGATCAAGTCAAGGATTACCATAGCTTTACAGTCACAGGTCATGTTGAGGGTGTGGAAAAAGAAGCCCAAGCTCAAGTGACGGTTGAAGGCATTATCGCTGTAGAAGAAGTCAGCACCACCACTCCAGTCGGCGAAAAACCAGCTCTTCCAGAAAGCGTGCGGACCTATCACTCTAATGGTAAGACCTATACAGCTAAGGTGGCCTGGGATGCGGTCGATCCGCAACTCTTGGCTAAAGAAGGAGAAGTTGTCCTAGCCGGTCGTGTAGAAGGAACGGATCTTCCAACACGTCTTCATATTCGTGTTTCCGCAAACACAGTCAAGGGAGCCAATGTAGCAGAGCAATGGACAGGATCTGTCTTGCCGCTCGCTTTTGCAAGTGACTCTAACGATGCAGATCCAGTCGCTAAGGTCAATGACAAGGTGATTTCCTTTACCGATGCTCCAGCTAACCGTTGGACCAACTGGGGCCGTAACAATGCGGAAGATTCGGTTGGTATCTTGTTTGGGGATTCTGGTATCTTGACCAAGCGAGCAGTGGACAACCTCCATGTTGGTTTCCACGAAGACCACGGCGTTGGGGCTCCAAGTGAGTATGTGATTGAGTACTATACAGGGGAACAAATCCCAACAGTTCCAAACAATCCAAATCGCGTCAAAGACGAAACAGACCATCCATTTAACAATCCAGCTAACTGGAAAGAAGTCAGCCACCTAACCGTTGAAGAACCGGTAGCAGCAGGTAAGATGAATCATTTCAGTTTTGATAAAGTCGACACCTATGCTGTTCGGATCCGTATGAAGATGCCAGAAGGCAAGCGTGGAAGCTCTATTTCAGAGATTCAGATCTTTGCCAATAAGGTTGCGGCAGAAGAAAAGAGCCAAGTGACCATTCGTGTCAACGGTGAGGTCTTGCCAGGTGTCAACCCAAGTGTGACCGATTACTACATCGATGCGCGTGATCGGGCTTATCCACAAGTGGAAGCGACAGCTAGCCATCATGGTCTTGCAACGGTTGTGCCAAGTGTCCATGAAGGGGAGCCAATCCGTGTCATCCATAAAGCGGAAGATGGGACCATCTTACAAGAATACCATCTCCATCTCACAAGCGATGCAGAAAAACTGAAACAAGCTGCCCCAGTAGCAGTAGAAGCAGGCAGACGTTTTGTGAAAGTCGGTCAAGATCTGGTTCTACCATCTACAGTAGGTGTCTACTTCCAAGGGGATACAGGCTATGAACGCAAGGAACTGACGGTGGACTGGAAGCCTCTACCAGCTGATGCGCTTTCTCACGAAGGTAGCTTCACGCTGGAAGGAAAAGTCATTGGCTATGATCTGACAGCTCAGCTGACCGTCCGGGTGTCAGAAAAGACAGGAGAAAACCTCTCTGTGAACCGTGACTACAATGCAGAAGATACCAGGGCATTTGCTAGTGAAACCAACGATCTCGATCCAAATCAAATCGACTATATCGATTACATCAATGATGGTGGCTACAACGAGTACTACCGTTGGACCAACTGGAAGAGAGAGCCGGATCAAACAGAAGTGTTTGCTGGTCTCATCTTCAAGAAAAATGGTCAAGTAACAGAGCGCTTAGTCAATAAAGTAGCGGTCGACTTCTTTGCAGATCAGGAAACAGGTCTGCCAACGAAAACGGTTCTTGAACGCTATATTGGTCCAGACTTTGATGTTCCGGATGATTATGGCAATCTGAAGAATCTTCCAGATCATCCATTTAACCAAGCCTCAAACTGGGAAGAAATCCCGTATAGCTTGGATTATGCCTTTGAGCCTGGTTATATCTCTAACCTCAGCTTCAACGAAACCAGAACGAAAGCCATCCGTTTAAGAATGGTCCGTGACGAAAATCTTAAAGGAATTGGAATCATTGAATTGAGTGCCTATGCCCCAACAGAAGAGGCCCAGGCAACAACTGACGTTACGATCCAAGTGAATGGCAAAGACCTAGAAGGTTTTAAACCAGATGTGACAGATTATCATCTAGAGTATGAGGGAGAACGTCCAATCGTTTCAGCACAAGGCAAGAATGGAACAGCCGTTACGGTCATCGATGCTAAAAGTGCCAATGCTCCGGTTCTTATCAAGGTTGTCTCAGAAGATGGCAAGCTCGAAAAAGTATATCAACTTTCTCTATCCGTAAAAGCACCTACAGGCTCAGCCATTCCTGAAGAAGGGGTTAAGAATCTGGTTCATACCAAACCAGAGTTGGTGATTGAGCCAGAAGAGATGGACTTTGAACGCTTAGAACGTCCAAATGCGGATCTTCCAAAAGGTGAGAAACGTGTGGTTCAAGAAGGTCAAAAAGGCCGCAAATTGCGCTTGGTGGAAGTTTCTCAAGAAAATGGTGTGGAAAGCCGGAAGGAACTAGATGCCTTTGTAGAACTAGATCCAGTGGCAGAGATCACAGAGGTGGGCACGAAAGAGGTACTTCCAGATACTCCACAACCACAACCACAACCACAACCACAACCACAACCACAGCCGCAACCGCAGCCACAGCCGCAACCGCAGCCAGAACCAGAGCCGCAGCCAGAACCACAGCCACTTCCGAACCCAGAGCGCCCTCATGTCTCAGAAGGACCAGTAGCTACCGCAACTCCTCAAGCATCTCTTGAGGTCAAAGCAGTGCGTCAGGAAGGGACAGATGCAGCAGGGAAGGAAGTCGAGAAAACAGCTCAAACACCAGCAGTTTCAGTTGCTCCAGTTTCCGAAGGTAGATTACCAAATACAGGAACGGAAGAAAGCGTCGCAAGCCTCGTTGCTGGAATCCTAGCGGCAGGCCTTGCCAGTGCTGTGCTGGACGATCAGAAAAAAAGAGTCAATAAGGCCAAGTAAAACAGCTAGAGAAACTAGCAAAAAACGGTGAAAAGTTCACAGGTAACAGAAAGAGGATGGGGAAGCCCCACCCTCTTTACCTGGTGACATAAAGGAATAGAATATGGGAAAAAGATTAGTTGATCAGAGAAATCGATTTGGCATTCGCAAGCTCTCAGTAGGCGTCTGCTCGGTAGTCGTAGCGACTTGTTTTTTAGGAGCTACTACCAGTTACGCAGAGGAACAAGCTGAGAATAGTGAACCACGTGAAGAACGGGTTGAAACGAGCGATGTCGATCACCAAGGAAAGGAGGAGAAAACCGTGAACGAGCACCAAGAAGAATCAGAACATGCCTTAGCAACTACTAGTGAGAAAGAAAATCGCACAGTCAGCCAAGGGACAGAAGCCACTCAACCAGCCACTTCTCTAAACGAGGAGACTGAGATTGCGGATTACGGACCACTTCCAAGCAAGGCTCAGATGCAATACCACCGCGAAGAACTAGCAGCTTTCATCCACTTTGGGATGAATACTTACTACGATCGTGAGTGGGGAGATGGGCAAGAAGATCCTTATTATTTCTATCCAGAGCATCTGGATACCGATCAGTGGATCAAAACCCTGAAAGATGCTGGCTTTAAACGGACGATCATGGTCGTCAAGCACCACGATGGCTTCCTCTTGTACCCATCCAAATACACTGACCATACCATTGCCAAAAGTGGTTGGAAAGATGGAAAAGGCGATGTTCTAGCCGAGGTTTCTGCTTCTGCCAGCAAGTATGACATGGACATGGGGGTCTATCTCTCACCTTGGGATGCTCACAGTCCGCTCTACCATGTGGATACAGAGGACAAATACAACGAATACTACCTCAATCAGCTCAAAGAAATCCTTGAAGATCCTAAATATGGGAACAAGGGTAAGTTCGTAGAAGTCTGGATGGATGGAGCGCGTGGAGATGGGGCTCAAAAGGTCACCTATACCTTTGACAAGTGGTTTGAAGCCATTCGCAAGGCCCAAGGGGATATTGCTATCTTCTCAGCTGAGCCGACCAATGTTCGTTGGATTGGAAATGAAAAGGGGATTGCCGGAGATCCGGTTTGGCAAAAGGTCAATCCAGATAAGATCCGCAACAATCCATCCAACAGCTACCTCAATCACGGGGATCCGGAAGGGAAGCAATACTCAGTGGGAGAAGCCGATGTCTCTATTCGCTCCGGCTGGTTCTACCATGACAATCAAGAGCCTAAGTCCTTGCGCGAATTGATGGACATTTACTTCAAATCGGTCGGCCGTGGAACTCCACTCTTGCTCAATATTCCACCCAACCAAGACGGAAAATTTGCGGATGCCGATGTGGCCCGTTTGAAAGAATTCCGTCAGACCTTGGACCAACTCTACAGTGTGAACTATGCGGCAGGAGCTTTGGTAGAAGCTGACTCGACACGACGCAATCCTCTCTACAAGGCCAGCCATTTGACAGATGGCAATGAAAAGACCAGTTGGGCTCCGGCTGATGATGCCAAGACCGGATCTTTTGTTCTCGATCTTGGAAAAGAGCAACACTTTGATGTAGTAGAGCTCAAAGAAACGATCGAGAAAGGCCAACGGATTTCTGGCTTCACCATCGATGTAGCGGTGAATGGCCAATGGGTTCCTTTTGGTGCTGGTTCAACCGTTGGATACCGCCGTTTGATCAAAGGGCAACCAGTTGATAGTCGCTACCTCCGGGTGTCCATCACCGATGCCCAAGCCACTCCAATCTTGAACGGAGTCTCTGTCTATAAGACGCCAGCCAGCATTGAAGAAACGGATGGCTATCCGCTTGGTTTGGCCTATCATTCTGACCGGACTGCTGACCGTGCCAATAGCCAATGGAATGAAGAGGGAGAAGGCGTTCGAGGCACTTCTATGTGGACCAAGGAAAAGGGAGCTTCGGTGACCTATCAGTTTGAAGGCACTAAGGCCTATGTGGTCGCAACTGTCGACCCTGGTCATGGGGAAATGGATGTCTATGTCGATGGCCAAAAGCTAGCGACCGTCAATACCCAAAGCCCAAGCCGCAAACGCAGCCAAAAGGTCTATGAAACACCGGACTTGAAAGCAGGAGCCCATACTTTGACCTTGGTCAATAGCAAGGGAGATGCGATCGCAACGGAAGGGATTTATGCCCTCAATAACCAAGAAAAGGGTCTCTTTGAGTTTGCCCAGCCAACCCTAGCCGTTAAGAAAGGCGACCCAGCGCAAGTCGTCGTCAAGAGAAAAGGCGGCTCTAAAGGAAGCGCTAGTCTTAAATTAATCACAGAACCAGGAACAGGGGTTCATGGCAAGGTTTATAAAGATACCAATGTCACTCTCGAGTTTGCAGATGGAGAGACAGAAAAAACAGTCCAAGTCCCAACCCTTGATTTTGCAGGCAAGGCGACAGATGTCTATGACTTTAAGGTCAAATTGTTGCATCCGGATCAAGGAAGTCTGGTCGGCTTTATTCCAGAGCTGACAGTCCAAGTGATGAACGAGGACCTGCTTCCAGAAAATCGTAAAGAAGTGGATGACCAAGATCCAAAACTGCACTACAGCCAAGGCTGGCATCATGAGACAGACAATCAAAACTTCTCAAATGGAACAGAATCCTGGTCTAGCTTTAACCAAGTGACCGATGAGGAAAGCAAGAAACACATTGATGTGACCATCACCTTTAAGGGAACTGGTGTGGAGGTTCGAGGAGTGGTTGATCCAAGCCATGGTCTCTACAGCGTTACCCTAGACGGAAAAGAAATCGCCTTTGAAGAAGGGCGGGGGCATGATTATGAGATCGAAGGCGATCATTACTTCAGTGGCTACGGAGATCAACGCAAACTCGACCAGAGTTTGGTCAATCTGCAAGGCCTAGCAAAAGGCTACCACCAGCTACGCTTGCACCTAGATCCAGCCCTCAATGATCCTCAGTCGTCCAGAGCGATCCAGGTAGACCGGTTTGTCCTATCAGGAAAAGATAATCAGTTGCTCAGTCAAGAAGAGCTACAACAGATTATCAAAAAAGGAGTAGAAAAGATCAAGGCTACTTCTCTCGATCGCTTGAAAGCAGACCTCAAACCGACGGTTCAAGGACAATTGACGGACTTGACTCAGTTGCTGGATCAAGAGCGACCAGATTTGGTTGCTGCAGCGAATCAAGTGGAAGCTCTTGAAACCATCTTAGAAGATGCTCGCAATTATGTAACCCTGACGCAGACACGCCCAGATCAAGGTGTTCAGGATTTGATTCTTGAAAAACCAGAGCTTATTATCGAAGCAGAGGAGATTCCATTTGAGAGTCAAACGCGTGAGAATAAGGAATTGGCCAAGGGAGAAAGCCGGATCCTTCAGGCAGGCAAGGTCGATCGTCGCTTGAAATTGATCGAGGTCCGGCAAGAAGGAGGTAAAGAAATTCGGACAGAAGTCGATGCCTTTGTCGAAGTGGAAGCCCAGGACCAGCTGACAGAAATCGGTACAAAGGAAGCAGAAGAAAATTCTTTGAAACCTGAGATACCGACTCCAATCACACCTGTAACTTCAAGTAAGGTGCAGCCAGAAGTTGTGACTCTTTCTCAAGTAGACGACAAAAAAGAAAAAGAAACTCCAGTGCTCCTACAAGCATCAACTCCGCAAGCAACTCCTAATTTGACGGCAGACCATCCAGTAGAAGAAAAGGTAGAAAACCCTTCTCTTCAACCGGAAGGAAAACTACCTCAAACCGGTACGAAAGAAGGTGGTTTATTCGCTTGGTTCGGCTTTCTTGGTCTAGGATTCTTGGGCGGAGGCGCCAAATTTGCTCGTCGCAAAGAGTAGCTCCTTCTTCGCATAAGAGGTTAGTTCTCACTAGCCTCTTTTGTTTTGCCTTCTTAAGAGATTCCTATTTCCATGGAGTCTTTGCTTTATTTACAGCCGTAAAAATTGTATAATAGTCAAATAAGGTCAATGATGAGAAGGAACACTCCAAGGCCATTTTTTATGGGCCAAAGAACAGAGCATCCATCTAGAAAAAAACAAGCCAGAAAGGAGCATCATGGCAAATAAGAACACATCTGATAGCATCGAAGCTTATATTAAGGCCTTGCTGGCTCAAGCTGGCATGGCAGAGCTCAAAAGAAGTGAGTTAGCCGATGTCTTTCAGGTCGTACCTAGTCAGATTAACTATGTCATTAAGACTCGTTTTACCGAGAGCCGAGGCTATATTGTAGAGAGCAAGCGCGGTGGTGGTGGCTATATCCGCATTGGCAAGGTCCAGTTTTCAGATCACCATCAGATGCTCCAAGACTTGGCAGCCAATATTGGAGAGACCATCAGCCAGCAGGTCTTCCATGATATCCTCCAGATGCTCTATGAAGAAAAATTATTGACAAAACGTGAGGCTCAGCTCTTGCTTGCGACGACCTCCGATGAGGTCCTAGGTCGAGATGCTCTCATCCTACGAGCAAATATGCTGAAAAAAATCATTCAACAAGTAGATAGAAAAGGAAATACCGACTAGATGAACTATTCAACAGCACTGTTAGAAAGTATAGAAGCGGCCCAAATACTAGCAGGCCACTATCAGGGGCATACCTTAGATACTTGGCATCTCCTGACGGCTATGGCCAATAATCCCTATAGCGTGGCAGGTTCTGTACTTAACGATTATCCTATGCAGATCGATGAGTTTCAGGATGCAGCGGAGCATATTACAGGCCAAGCTTTTCAAAGCGACAATCGGTATGAAATCTTCCCATTTTCTTATCGGATGGAAGCCATTATGAAACACGCAAGAGAGATTGCCCAGGTCCTTCATGCCAAGACCTTGGGAACAGAGCATGTGCTCCTCTCTCTTCTAGCAGACCGTGGGACCTTGGCGAGCCAGGTCATGGAGTTTGCCGGCTTTGCCTTTACAGAGCAAGACAAGGGAGTTCCTATTGCCTCCCTTCGCAAGAATTTAGAAGACAAGGCAGGCTGGGACAAGAATGATATCAAAGCCATTCGGAGTCTCTATCGCGCCCAAAACCCTAACCGCCAAACCATGGGAAATATGATGGGCATGCCCCCAAGCACCAGTGGAGGTCTCGAGGATTATACTCGTGATTTGACAGAAATGGCGCGTGCAGGCCAGCTTGAGCCTGTGATCGGCCGGGATGCAGAGATTTCACGCATGATCCAAATCCTTAGCCGCAAGACCAAGAACAATCCTGTATTGGTGGGAGAAGCAGGGGTCGGGAAAACCGCCCTTGCATTAGGTCTGGCCCAGCGGGTCGCTAGTGGCAATGTTCCAGCTGAAATAGCGCAAATGCGTGTCTTAGAATTGGATCTCATGAATGTCGTTGCAGGGACGCGCTTCCGTGGGGACTTCGAAGAGCGGATGAACAATATCATCCAGGACATCGAAGAAGACGGTCACGTGATTCTCTTTATCGATGAACTGCATACTATTATGGGGTCAGGATCCGGTATTGATTCGACCTTAGACGCAGCCAATATTCTAAAACCAGCCCTGGCACGGGGAACCTTGCGTACAGTTGGGGCAACGACCCAAGATGAGTACCAAAAGCATATCGAAAAAGATGCAGCCCTCTCTCGGCGTTTTGCGAAAGTCACCATTGAAGAGCCAAGTGTTGCAGATAGCATCCAAATTCTCCAAGGCTTGAAAGAGACTTATCAGGACCACCATCATGTGACCATTACCGATGAAGCGATCGAAACAGCTGTCAAATATGCCCACCGCTATTTGACTAGTCGTCAATTGCCAGATTCAGCCATTGATCTCTTGGATGAAGCGGCAGCTACCGTACAAAACCGCGATTCCAACGGTCACGTAAAAGAAGAGTTGACCGCCTTGGATCGGGCCTTGATGGATGGCAAGTGGAAGAAAGCAGCCCAGCTCTTAGAAGTAGAGGCCGCTCCCATTGTCTACAAAAAAGAAGTCACTGACCAAGATGTCTTGGTGACCTTGAGCCAATTATCCGGTATTCCAACTCAAAAACTGACCCAAACCGATGCCAAGAAGTACCTAAACTTAGAAGCAGAATTGCATAAGCGCGTGATTGGTCAAGACCAAGCCGTTTCGAGTATCAGTCGGGCTATTCGACGCAATCAATCAGGTATCCGTAGCAATAAACGTCCGATCGGTTCTTTCATGTTCCTAGGACCTACCGGTGTCGGAAAAACAGAGCTAGCCAAAGCTTTGGCGGAAGTTTTGTTTGATGATGAATCGGCCCTCATCCGTTTTGATATGAGTGAGTACATGGAAAAATTCGCGGCGAGTCGCCTCAACGGAGCTCCTCCAGGCTATGTGGGCTACGAAGAAGGAGGCGAGTTGACCGAGAAAGTCCGCAACAAACCATATTCAGTTCTCTTATTTGATGAGGTGGAAAAAGCCCATCCAGATATTTTCAATGTCCTTTTGCAAGTCTTGGATGACGGAGTCTTAACCGATAGCAAAGGCCGGAAGATCGACTTCTCCAATACCATTATCATCATGACCTCAAACCTGGGAGCAACAGCCCTTCGGGATGATAAGACAGTTGGCTTTGGTGCTAAAGATATCCGCTTTGACCAAGCCAATATGGAAAAACGCATGTTTGAAGAGTTGAAGAAGACCTATCGTCCAGAGTTTATCAACCGGATTGATGAAAAGGTGGTCTTCCATAGTCTCTCAAGCGAGGACATGCAGCAGGTAGTGAAAGTCATGGTCAAACCGCTCATCGCGACCTTGGCCGAACAAGGCATGACCCTCAAATTCCAGCCTTCAGCGCTCAAGTTGCTAGCAACCAAAGGCTACGATCCAGAAATGGGAGCTCGCCCACTGCGTCGTGTCTTGCAGACCGAAGTGGAAGATCAACTAGCAGAGCTATTGCTGAAAGGCCAAGCCCAAGAAGGGCAAACCATCAAGGTTGGAACGACAGCCGGAACGATCAAGTTTGAGATTGTCTAGGAGGATGTCATGACGCTTCAGCGATTAACCCGTATTTCGCTTTTGGCGGCCCTTTGTGTCGCTCTACGTCAGGCTTTTGCCCCTTTCCCAAATGTCCAACCTATTTCTGCCATCTTTTTTCTCTTGGTGATATTTGAAGGGTATAGCTTTGCTTTTCTTGTGATGATGATCACCATGTTTGTCTCCGCCATTTTCCTGTGGATGAGCCTGATTGTGTTCTTTCAGATTGTCGCCTTTGGCTGTTTGATGCTCATTTGGCGCATCAGTTACAAGTGGTTGCCCTTTGTCCTTCAGATCCTTTTTGTGGGCCTACTGTCCTTTGCTTATGGGGTCTTGATCGATAGTGTTTATGCCTTGATATACCATATTCCTTGGTGGACCTATGCTTTGGTCAATGGTTTTAGTTTTAACCTTGCCCATGCTCTGTCGACGATCATTTTCTATCCCATTATCTATCAAATCTTTAGGAGATTTTATGTTGAAAAAAACCATTTCTAGCTTGATGACCTTACTTGCAGCTCTTCTTTTAGCGAGTTGCGCTTCGTCTCATAGCACAAACCATCAAACAACAGCTTCTAGCACAGAAGTTGCCAAGAAAAACGAAATTTCGATTACGATTAGCGTGACGCCAGAAGGTCAAAAAGCGCAATCGAAAACCTTGAAAGTAGCAGAAGAGAGCAACCTCATGAAAGTGCTCAAAGCCAACTACAAGATTGAAGAAAAAAATGGCATGATCACCTCGATTGACGGTCACAGCCAAGATGAAGCAAAAGGTCTTTACTGGATGTACAAGATCAATGGCGAAATGGCTCCAAAAGGTGCTGCTGAAACCACCGTTAAAAAAGGGGACAAGATCGAATTCTATCAAGAAGTGTATAAATAAGAAAAGCTGGACAGTATGTCCGGCTTTTTTTGCAAAGTTTAGGAACTTACCTAAAATTTCTTTCAAATTAGAAAAATATTTGAGAAACTATTGACAGCCTCATATAACAGTGTTACAATAATGTTACAAAATATTACAAATGTTACAAAAAAGAGGTTCTGTTATGAAAAACAAAAAAATCATTTCCCTAGCAGCCCTAGCTTTGACAGCTAGTCTTTTCCTAGGAGCTTGTGGCGGGAATAAAGAAGAAAAAACTTCAGAAGCAAGCAGTTCAAAGACCAGTCTGGTTAAACAAACCAGCTCTTCTTCTAAGAAAAAAGTGATCACTAGTAAAGATCCGATTGCCTCTTCATCCTCTGATAGCAAATCAGAAGAAAGTCATACTGTTGGTAGCAAAAATAACCAAGCAGCAGCTAGTCAAACACCAGCTCCAGCTAAAGAAGCGACACCAGCAGCACCCGTAACAAAAGAAGTAGCCACTCCAGCAACACCAGCGAAAGCAAAATTGCCAAGTCTAGAAGAAGGTCATGCTCAGGCTAAGAAGCAAGCTTCTGCGACGGAGAATGCCCAATACAAGGGAGTCTATTCTGTAGCAGCAGGGGATTTCTCCGCAGCAGCTGGGAATTGGTCTGACAAACGCGACACTGGAGTCACTATTGGCCAAGGCGGTCAAGTAACCATCCAACTTCCTGGGGGCCAACCCGTAGCCTATGGTATCAGCGCTTATAACTATACCTTGGATGATGGTCATTACCATGCTAATCTCTCAGCAGGCGATGGATCTGCAGCGACTCTAGATATCGTAGTTGGAAAAGATGGCTCGGTATCTAGTGTGACGGTTTTGAAAGACGGTGTCAGCCACTCCCTCACTCGTGAATAAAATTCGAAAGATCTGAAAGGAGAAGCATCTCTTTTCAGATCTTTTTTTGTTGATTTGAATAAAAATATATTTTTTTATAAAAAACTATTGACAGATAGAAAATATAGTTTATAATAAAAACATAAAGAAAATCTATTTATAAAAAATTATAAAAAGGAGCTTATATGAAAAAAGAAAGAATTGCCCTGGTTTTTGGAACCTTTGCGCCTCTTCATCAAGGGCATATTGACCTGATCCAGCGGGCCAAGCGTCAGTGTGATCGCGTTCGTGTCATCGTTTCTGGTTACGAAGGGGATCGTGGCGAAGAAGTGGGACTGCCTTTACAAAAACGCTTCCGTTATATCCGCGAAGCTTTCTCAAATGATGAGTTGACCCAAGTCTATAAGTTAGATGAGACTGAACTTCCTCGTTATCCCTTGGGTTGGGAGCCTTGGTTACAAACAGCCCTAGACACCATCCAGTATCAAACAGAGACAGAAGAGTTGATCTTTTATGTAGGGGAGAAAGCCTACAAGGAAGAGTTGGAAGCTAGAGAGTTTGAAGTTCACTTAGAAGAGCGCCGCTTCGGGATCTCTGCTACCATGATCCGGGAAAATCCCAGCAAATACTGGAAATACATTGCCCAGCCCTTCCGTCGCCAGTTCACGAAAAAAGTCTTGATCATGGGGAGCGCCAGCAACGGGAAAACGACCCTTGCAAAGGACTTGGCTCGCTTTTACGATGCACCTGTTAGTCTTGAGTATGCCCGTGAATACCAGATCAAGAACAATGTGCGGGATGATGAACTCACGCCAAAAGATTACTATTACCTACTCTTAGGACAGTATGATCAAACCTCTAAGCTCATCGATAGTAGTGCCAATCGAGGCCTTGTCATCGCAGATACCAATTCCCTGGTGACCAAGGGTTATTACGACTACTATATGGAAGTCGAAGGCCAAGATACCAGCATGACCGATACCTTCGACAACCTCTTTGTCAGTATTCTCTCCAAAGAAAAATGGGATTTGATCCTCTTTGTACAGCCGATCGGCTCTTATGTCAATGATGGTTTCCGAGATATGACCATGGCTGACGAAGAGATCCGCACCAGCTTTTCAAATTACCTGGACCAATTGCGCCAGCAATACCTAGGAAACATTCCGACCACTTTCCTCGCATCAGACTACCTCGGCAACTACGAAGAAGCCAAGAAGGTGATCGATGCCATTTACCAAGCCGACTAAGGAGCAGCTTATGAAAAATCTATCTGAAAAATTAGCAACTTTTAGCCAAGACTTTAAAAATGTTCACCAAGAAGCGAAAAAGCAAGGCTTTGTCAATATTATGAAACTCCTGTGGAAGGACCTTTTTGTAGGCCGCACAGCCTTTCAATGGATCTATCTCCTGCTTCTTTCCAGCGTTCCCTTCTTCTTAGAATGGACCAAAGCCCTCAAGAAGGAGGTGGCTTAGATGGCAAGTCTCTCAATTCCAGCAGGAATGACGGAGAAAGAGTATTTTGAGACGGCCACTAGTGAAGCAGACTTTCTCAAGTGGTACAAGGAGCAAGACCTGCCGACTTATGAAACTCCAAGTGTCACAGCGGACATGGTAGCTTACTGTTTTGTTGAAGGCAAGCTCAAGCTCTTAGCCATTCGCCGCAAGGCCCACCCTTATCAACACCGCCTCGCCTTGGTGGGGGGCTTTGTGAACAAGGATGAAGATGCGACCCATGCCTGTATCCGAGAGGTCAAAGAAGAAGTTGGGCTCGATCTGCCAGTGAATAAGGTGGAGCAGCTCATGACAGTTTCCACCCCTGGGCGGGACCCCAGAGGCTGGGTCATTACCATTGCCCATCTGGTCTATCTGCCAGCAGAAGCAGTAGACTTAGCTCATGCAGGTGACGATGCCAAGGAAGTCGTTTTTCTCGATGTCGATTTCAAAAAGTCCCAGTGTTTGCTCGATGGAGAACCCTTAGCTGCTTCTGATTTTGCCTTTGACCACTACCAGATAATTCAAGAATCGATCAAGCGGATTCAGGGGCGTCTGGACTGGAATCCAACCTTCCTCTATCTGTTAGAGGAGCCCTTCACCGTTTATGAAGCAACCGAGTTGGTCAATCTGATCAATCCTGGACGTCCCATCGTTAGCAATAACTTCCTCGTAAAATTCGGAGAATTCGTGGAAGAAGTGGGTGTCAAGCGGGTACCTAAGAAAAAACCACGCAAGACCTATCGCTTAAAACAGTAGATCGAGCGGGGTTCATTCTACCAGCCCTCCCTTACTTTTAGTAACGGAAGGGCTTTTTCTGATTTTTCCTGCTCCACTTGTGTGCAAAGTGGTATAATAAACATAATTGAGATCAAAAGAGACAAGACTATGGAAGAAAAAATAATTTTACCACAAAATACACGACTGATGGGGGCTCTCCTTGGTTTTATCGGAGGAGGCCTCGATGTCTTTTGCCACATGCACTATCGGAGTTTGGTCGCGACCCAAACGGGAAACCTCCTGCTTCTCATCGCTGATTGGCACGATCCTCGTGTCGAAAATACCATCATGCGTTTTTCATCTATTCTATTTTTCTCGATCGGCTTTTTGGTTGCCCTCCATATCAAAGAGTATCGCAAGACAGCCTTTTGGCGGACCAAGATGTTGCTTCCTTTGTTTGTGGTGACACTCCTGATTCCCTTGGTGTCTGTCATACCACCTGTAGAAGTTCCCTTTATTGCTTTTGGGACAGGGATGATGATGTTGACCTTTACAGGGAGCCTCATCGAAAATCACCCTTATGTGATCTTTATGACTTCTGGAAATTACCGCAAGATGCTGACGGCCTTGTACCGAATCACTCGAGGAAAGGGAGATTTGGACGAGTATCGGCGTCAGGCCATGAATTACGGGATTGTCGTTGGGAGCTTTGTTGCAGGAGCTATTAGCGTAGCCATCCTCATGCATTTCATTCACCAATGGGCCATCTGGCTGATCACAGTGAACCTCTTTTTGATCATGACCTACTACACCGCCAGAGTCAAACAACTCGGCCTGCAAACAGATAATCTATAAAAAGAGGCTGGGACAAAAGTCCTAGCCTCTCAATTATTTTTGGATTGTTGAGCAAGACGCAGTGGTTGAGTGGGCTCTACTACGCTGATTTCATCAGCTTTTACAGCCCTACTCAACTGTGCGGAGGTGGGACGACGAAATCGAATTCTAACGAATTACCGATTTCTGTCCCACTCTCTGCTTTTTGTGTTTCTATGCTTTTAATTGTAAGAGTTCTTCAATCTCTGCTAGGGTGCTAGCTTGCGAGATGGCGCCACGGAGTTTGGCTGCACCTGAGGTACCACGTAGGTAGTGAGGGGCGAGGCCACGGAATTCACGAACGGCAATGTGCTCACCTTTGAGATCGATCAAGCGTTTCAAGTGTTCGTAAGCGATCTTCATCTTGTCTTCAAAAGTCAAATCAGGCAGGATTTCTCCTGTTTCAAAGTAGTGGTTGATTTGGTTGAAGAGATAAGGATTGCCCATAGCAGCGCGACCAATCATGACCGCATCAGCACCGACTTCTTCGATCCGTTGTTTGGCGTCTTGAACCGTACGGATATCTCCGTTTGCGATAAATGGAATCTTAGTTAGGGCCTGTGCAACCTTGTGAAGGGTCTCAAGATCCGCATGCCCCGTATACATTTGCTCCCGAGTTCGCCCATGCATGGCAAGGGCAGAGACACCCGCAGCTTCGGCAGCGAGGGCGTTCTCAACTGCTAGGGAAGGATCCGACCAACCCGTCCGCATTTTAACAGTGAGGGGGATATCAAGGACGGATTGAACCTTGTTGATGATGGAGTAGATCTTGTCTGGATCTTTGAGCCACATGGCACCAGCCTCGTTCTTGACGATTTTATTCACCGGGCAACCCATGTTGATATCGACGATATCGGTCTTGGTATTTTCTTGGATAAATTCAGCTGCGCGTGCGAGGCTATCTTCGTCACTTCCAAAGAGTTGGATCGATACAGGATTTTCTCCTTCATCGATATGGAGCATGTGAAGTGTCTTTTCATTGTTGTACTGGATTCCCTTGTCAGAGACCATTTCCATCACAACGAGTCCTGCTCCCAGTTCTTTGGCAATGGTCCGGAAAGCTGAGTTGGTCACTCCGGCCATTGGGGCTAGGACGGTACGGTTAGGGATTTCGACATCCCCGATCATAAATGGCGTATTAAGATTTGTCACGAATGAGTTCCTCCAAGTCATTTTCGTCAAAGTGGTAGTGTGTTTGGCAGAATTGGCAGGTAATCTCTGCACCGTGATCTTCATCTTTCATCTCTTTTAGATCACTAGCTGGCAGACTTGCTAAAGCGTTCAAGAAACGCTCATGGTTGCAGTCGCACTGGAAGCGAAGTTCTTCTTCAGAGAGACGTTTGAAAGGCTCATCCCCATAGATAGCAGCAAGAAGAGCTTCAATATGGTCTTCAGATTCCAAAAGTGTTGAAATAGCAGGCATTTCTTGGATGCGTTTTTCAAAGCGTGCGATTTCTTCTTCCTTGGCATTTGGCAAGACCTGGAGCAAGAAGCCACCCGCCACTTTAACCTTATCTTCGTCATCCAAAAGAACATTGAGTCCAACTGCAGATGGTGTTTGTTGGCTTTCCGTCAGATAAAAGGCCAGGTCTTCTCCGATTTCACCGGTTACAAGAGGGGTCATGGAGTTATAAGGATTTCCCGTACCATAATCTGTGATAACCAAGAATTCTCCGTTTCCGACAAATGGTCCCACCAGGACTTCACCAGTTGCCGTCTTCTTGATATCCACTCCAGGATTTTGTACGTAACCCTTAACATTTCCCTTGGTATCTGCCACGGTGATGATGGCTCCGAGTGAGCTAGTCCCAAGGACCTTGACCGTAATTTTAGTATCTCCTTTCTCGTTTGCCGCCAAGATTTGACTGGCAATGAGGGTACGGCCAAGTGCGACCGTGGAGCTAGCTTGTGTATGATGTTTTTCTTGGGCTGTTCGTACGGTTTCTGTACTGTCTAGTACATAGGCACGAAAAGTGCCGCTTTCTGAGATAGTTTTGATAATTTTGTCCATACCATTTATTTTAACACAAAATAGAAAAACAGGCGCAGGCCTGCGCTTGTTTTTTGGGGTTAGGAAGAATTTTAAGACCAAAAATAGTATAATAAAACAAAGGAGGCTAGCATGAACCAATCTTTGAAAGCGGCAGTCTATGGTTTGGCGGTAGCTGATGCATTAGGGGTTCCGTATGAATTTTTAACCCGAGGCAGTTTTAAAGCGATTGAGATGGTGGGCTATGGAAGCCAACAGTAACTGGCTGGAACTTGTTCAGATGATACTGGCCTTGTATTCGCGGCCTATGATTCTTTTTGGGAAAAAGGGAAGATTTCCTCTGCTATATGCAGGAGAGGTTTGAAATTTGCTTGTTAGAGGATGATTTTACAGCAAATGACTTGCTATTTTAAACTTGTAGGAGGACCATGCTTAATCTTTTTAGGTTATCATCTAAAACTCTACCTCGGTTACAAAACAAAAACGCAGAGACATCTTCTGCGTTTTCTTACTTTATAGGTCCATTTCTGGGAAAAGTTTAGCTAGTATTTTCGGAGTAATGCTTTGTCCCGGCCCCTCAGCACAATAGGTGTGCATATACATAGAAGGATTGAAGTTGAGCTCGATGCAGGTACAGTTGGGATTTTCCTTTGTGGAAATAGCAGAGCTGTCAGGGATGATGAGATCAACGCCACAGGCCCAGGCTCCCATAGCCTTTGCCATGTCCGCAGCGAGTTCCTTATAAGATGGGTGCATGCTGTCTGTGACATCAATCGAGTCTCCGCCAGTAGAAATGTTGGAATTGCGCCGCAAGTCAACCTTGACTCCAGCAGGCAGGATATCATCTGGTCCATAGCCTTGCTGGTCCAGCATGAGCAGTTCAATGTCCCCCAGTTCAATGATTTCAAGCGGTGAACGATGATCTCGGCCCCGCAGAGGATTGTCATTTTTGATGGCAATCAATTCTCTCACGGTATGCTGACCGTCTCCGACGACATTGGCCGCCACTCGCAAGAGGACTGCTTGGCATTGTCCGTCTAAGACAAAGAAGCGGTACTCCGTTCCAGCGATAAATTCCTCCACTAAGACGGCGACATCTTCTGAAAAAGCAATCTCCAGAGCCTTGTGATAAGCTTCCAGGCTAGCTGGCTCTTGGAAGATAGAGATGCCCAGTCCGAAGTTAGTTGACTTGGGTTTGACAACAATTTCTCGGTTCTTAATCAAAGGGTAGTAGGCCAGTCCCTCTTCTAGAGAAGAAAATTCTGCTCCAGCCGGAACGGGAAAGTCAGCTGCTGCCAAAATCTTTTTGGTGACTGTTTTATTGGCCATGGCCAAAGGGATGACATAGTTATCCTTGGAGGTCATATTGCCGTTCTTGACATATTCTACATGACTACCATGCCAAAGCTTGAGAAATTGGTCCTTTTCATCTAAAATTTCGACATTTAGCCCCTTTTGAATAGCATCAAAGAGTAGCATCTGGGTGGACAGTTCCATATTTTCGTAGCCTTTGAGGGCATAAGGAGCAGTCCAGGCATAGCGGTGGTATTCTTCTGCTTTTTCTAGACCAAAAGCTGTTAAGGAATCTTGCTGGATATGGGGCAGGAGCTGTCCTGACAGTGTCAGCTGAGGATGTAAGAGAGCCTCTCTCATCTGGTCCAGCAAAGTTTGATAGTAAGTTGGCAGTTCAAAATGCTGGATGAGCTCTTCCATGGCTTGGAGAAGGGCTGAGCTGTCTGCCTCATCTGGCAGGGCAGTCAGCGGGTGGCTACAAGCAATTTTCTGGTTCAAATCATGGGCAGCTTTTAATACTGCATCAACATTTTCTACATCATCTAGCCAGAGCAGGCCCAGTAAAAAGAGATGGACAGTATCTAAGGTCTCTTGGCTAATGCCCAAATGGTCAAAAGGATTGAGATCGAAGCAGCGGAATTCCAGATAGGTGATACCCTGCTCCAGATAGGCGCGATTGTGCTTCTGTCCACGGAAGCGAACGGCTGAGTAAAATTCTTTTTCAGCACTGAGCTCGCCAGACTGAACGTAGTTTTCAATATCGGTTACATATTGCTCCAAAGAAGTGTAGGACACCTGAATATTCTCGTCATTGACATAGCCATAGTCGCTGTTGCGAAAAGAGCGGATAGGCTGCGGGTATTCCTGACTGTAGAAGCCGGCTTCTGCCAGAGGAGCAGCACCGTAGAGATAGGTTAAGAGCCATCGGAAACGCAGAAAGTTTCGAGCCAGTTTGAGATAGAGGTCATTTTTAAAGTCCTTGAGTAAATGATAGGAGCTGACTTGAAAGAGAGCAGCGACCAGATCTTTCCCTAGCTCCATGTTGTAGTGGATGCCAGAGATGGCCTGTAGTTTTTTGCCATATTTTTTCGCTAAACCCTCTCGGTAGTGGCGTTCGTATTCGTTTTCCAGACGGGCGATGATAATATCTTCTTCAGTCAGCTGCGGTGGCATGGACAGAGGCCACAGGCATTCACTCTGGTCAATTGAGCGGCCTGCCACATCGCTGATAGCTCCCAGTAAGCGCCGCGCTTCCTTAGTAGAGTGAGCAATAGGTGTAATTAGTTCCAGTTGTTGTTCGCTGAAGTCTGTTTGGATGGTCGGGTGGAAATTGCGGGAACCAAGCTGACTCGGATGAGCAGTTTGAGCTAAGTGTCCATCAGTTGTCACTCGCAGATTTTCCCTCTCCAGACCAAAGGTCGCTTGGAGAATAGGGCTTGATGTATCCAGTTTCTGCAGTAATTGATTAATCGTCATCGTTTCACCGTCCTATGGTAGTTATTTTAGTCTATTACAAACGGAAAAAGAAAGCAAATTTCCGCTACGATTTTACAAAAATTCCGAACTTTTATTTTAAATTAAGTACTAAAATTCAGAAAATACATATTTTGTAAAAATATAATTCGTCTACATAAGAGAAAAAACAAATGAAATGATGAACCCTCCTTGAAAAATTGTCAAATTTTTCATATAATGAGGTATAAAACATAATCGCAGGTGAGATTCCTGCCTGCTTTTCAAGAAAGGACGAGCTATATAGCTCAGACAAAGATATGACATCAGTAGTTGTTGTAGGAACCCAGTGGGGAGATGAAGGAAAAGGGAAGATTACAGACTTCCTATCAGCCAATGCAGAAGTCATTGCTCGCTACCAAGGTGGGGACAATGCCGGTCACACCATCGTGATTGATGGCAAAAAGTTCAAGTTGCACTTGATTCCTTCAGGTATCTTCTTCCCTGAAAAGATTTCTGTCATCGGAAACGGCGTGGTGATCAATCCTAAATCATTGGTCAAAGAGTTGGCTTATCTTCATGAAGAAGGTGTGACAACAGACAGTTTGCGCATTTCAGACCGCGCCCATGTCATCCTCCCTTACCATATCGAATTAGACCGTCTCCAAGAAGAGTCTAAGGGAGACAACAAGATCGGAACGACGATTAAAGGGATTGGACCAGCCTACATGGACAAGGCTGCGCGTGTGGGAATCCGGATTGCGGACCTTTTGGACCGCGACGTCTTCGCAGAACGCCTTCGCATCAACTTGGAAGAAAAGAACCGTCAATTTACCAAACTCTATGATGCAGAGCCTCTTTCATTTGACGATATCTTCGAAGAATACTATGAATATGGTCAACAAATCAAACAATATGTAACCGATACTTCTGTTATCTTGAACGATGCTTTGGATAACGGCAAGCGCGTGCTCTTTGAAGGAGCACAAGGGGTTATGTTGGATATCGACCAAGGAACTTATCCATTTGTAACCTCTTCAAACCCTGTTGCAGGTGGAGTGACCATCGGATCAGGTGTCGGCCCAAGCAAGATCGACAAGGTTGTCGGTGTATGTAAAGCCTATACCAGCCGTGTCGGTGACGGACCATTCCCAACAGAGCTGTTTGATGAAGTGGGCGAGCGCATCCGTGAAGTGGGGCATGAGTATGGGACAACAACCGGTCGTCCTCGTCGTGTTGGTTGGTTTGACTCAGTTGTCATGCGCCATAGCCGCCGCGTGTCAGGAATTACCAACCTTAGCTTGAACTCGATCGACGTTCTGTCCGGCTTGGATACAGTGAAAATCTGTGTAGCCTACGACTTGGATGGGGAACGCATCGACCACTACCCAGCAAGCTTGGAGCAACTCAAACGTTGCAAACCAATCTATGAAGAATTACCAGGCTGGTCAGAAGACATCACAGGTGTCCGCCACTTGGATGAGCTTCCAGAAAATGCCCGCAACTATGTCCGCCGTGTCGGTGAATTAGTTGGTGTGCGCATTTCAACCTTCTCAGTCGGACCAGATCGTGACCAAACCAATATCCTTGAAAGTGTGTGGTCTAGTTTATAAGCAAATGAAGATAAGAGAGTGGGACAGAAATCGGTCATTCGTTAGAATTCGATTTCATCGTCCCACCTCCGCACAGTTGAGTAGGGCTGTAAAAGCTGATGAAATCAGCGTAGTAGAGCCCACTCAACCACTGCGTCTTGCTCGACAATCCAAAGACAATTGAGAGGCTAGGACTTTTGTCCCAGCCTCTTTTTGAAAGCAGAAAGAGGAAAAAATGTATCAAACGATTTTATTTGACCTAGACGGCACCTTGACCAATTCAGAACTAGGGATTACCAACTCGGTGGCCTATGCCTTAGGAAAATATGGGATTCAAGTGCCAGACAAGAAAGCATTGAGAGTTTTCATCGGTCCGCCCTTGCAGGAGTCTTTTGAGCGCTTTTATGGATTTTCTAAGGAAGAATGTTTAAAGGCCATTGACTACTATCATGAGTATTTTTCCGAAAAAGGCCTTTATGAAAATGAGGTCTATCTAGGCGTTCCTGACTTGCTGGCTTCTCTCAAGCAGGCTGGCAAACAGTTGATTGTAGCTACGTCAAAGCCTGAAGAATTTTCCATTCAAATTCTCAAACACTTTGGTTTGTATGATTATTTTGACTTTGTCGCTGGTGCGACCATGGATAGAAAACGTAGTAAAAAAAGCGATGTTATCCAGTATGCCTTGGAGCAAAATGGGATTACAGATTTGGCGCATACCATCATGATTGGAGACAGGGAGCACGATGTGCTTGGCGCTCAAGCGCAAAAGTTTGATTCTATCGGTGTCCTTTATGGCTTTGGAAGCAGGGAAGAATTGGAAGAAGCCGGCGCCACCTATATTGCTCAAGAAGTTGGCGAAATTGCAGCTTTTATAGGATAACCTTTTCCAAAATATTAAAAGTTGGAACTTTTCTAATCTGCTGAATATTGCTTTATTTAATATTTCTATCGGTGTATACTTACTGTAGGTTAAGTCACACAGATTAAGAGGTGATAATATGAATTTGTCACGATATATATTAAAATATAGTACTGATGATGGTACGTTGTATTTTAATACTAAAACCAATCATTCATTTTTTCTTACGAATGAATTGAATAGAGTAGTCGACAGCAATGATGTGATTAGGAAAGAGTTTCATGCTTATCTTGATAAAAATAAATATTTAAGTGAGGGTGAGTATGAGGTCGAAAAGTATCTATCTAAAATAAGCGATACAGATGCTGAATTATTGGAACTAACAATTTTGACACATGGAGATTGTAATTTTCGGTGAAGGTTAAAGTGAATAACAAATTCGATGACAAAATGAATGCTAAACCTAGAGTATTTAACTATAATTGTGATTGTAAATAATCACGATTTTAAATAAATTAGAGAAGAGGGTTGTGCTAGCCCTCTATTTTGATGGATGATAATTATGAGAAATATTTATAAGTACATTGATAAGAAGTATCTTTTTCCTATTTTTTTAGGGCGTATTGTGAATAGTGGTTTGGTGTTGGCGCAACCTCTGATTTTAACGAAGGCCTTGAAGTTAGATCAAGACGGCCTTTCTTATGGAAAAATTCTCAATTTTGTTTTATTTGGTTTGTCTGTCTATCTTGTTATTTATAGTCTGATGCTGTTTTCAAACTATTCGCACAATATATTCCGAAGAGAAATCAACAAAAGTGTCCGTGCCCTTTTATTTAAGAAAGTCATATTGAATCCTAAATTTTCCAATGATGAAAAAGTTAGTCTGCTAACTCAAGATATGGAATATGTGGGCGATAATTATTTGGAAAATATAAATGTTATGGTGAGTTGGGGATTTGTCGCCCTTGTTACAGCCATTTATATTGTTTCACAAAATTTTCTCTTAGGACTTATTTTTGTCATTTTTACGATTATGAGACCTATTCCTCAGTTCATCATGAATCGTCGTTTACAAGATTCGGGAGACAGCTGGTCCAAGCTTAGAACGAAATTACATGGGCTTGTCTCGGATAGTATGCAAGGCAGCCAAACCTTACGGATTAATCAGGCCATGAGGCTGAATGAAGAGCGCGTGAATGATTTAAACGGAGAATATCAAAAAGCCATCCAAAGATTTTGTTTCACACATAATATTATTTTTTTCTTTAATGGATTTATGGTCTTTTTTAGTCAGGTTGTTCCTCTTGCTTTAGGCTTTTATTTGAGTTTACAGGGAAATTCTATTTCTATTACAAGCCTCATCTCTATGTATGTTGCTGCGGGGATGCTGGTAGAACCGATCCAAACTCTGATGTACAGTGCAGCCAATCTCCAAGGTGCCTTGCCGACTGCGAACCGCCTGTTTAAGATTATCGAGGAAGAACCTGATTTCGAAGAGACAAAGGATCAATTTGTTGAAAATCTCGAATCGTTGCGCTTAAATCATATTTCAAAAAGTTTTGCTGAACGTCAGCTTTTTTCTGATTTGACGGCGACGATTTCAGTAGGTCAGAAGGTCTTAATCAAAGGACCGAGCGGGTCTGGAAAGACGACTCTTTTTCGCTTGATTTTAGGAGAAGAAGTATGTGATGAGGGTGACATTTTCGTTCAGTATGATGGAAATCAAATAACGAGTCATTTCCAAGGGAATATCGGTTTAATTAGCCAGCATCCCTTCCTGTTTAACGATACTATCCGCTATAATCTAACTTTTGGTCAGCCTTTTCAGGACCATGAATTATTGGAGGTATTGGACCGAGTTGGCTTAATAGATGAATTTCAGGATATTTTGAATGTAGAAATTCATAATAATGGTGAAAACATTTCATGAGGTCAGCGTGTCAGATTAGAGTTGGCTCGTTTTCTCTTACGCGAGAAGGATATTTTATTAGCGGACGAAGTGACATCAGCTTTGGACGAAAAAAATAGTCGTCTGGTTAGAGACCTAATCTTTTCTTTGCCGATCACGGTACTAGAAATAGCCCATCATATTGATGAAGAAGAGCGCTATGACCAAATCCTTGAGTTACGTAAAGGATGAGCGATGCCACAATAGTTGGTTCTGCGACAAAGCGGATAGTAGTAAGCCAGCAATTTGTCAGATATTTTTGAGATTCTAAGTGGTGATATTTCCAAAATCATCAATACTCAGAGAACTTAAGCTTTATTTAAGATAGGCCAGCTATACTAGAAGCATAAACAAAGACCTCCTAACTTTGTTTAAACCTCCTAAACTTTTTCATAATAATCTCCCATAAGAGTCGCCCAATCGGCGGCTTTTTTTGTGAGTCGTAAGCTGCCTATGGTATAATGAACAAAGAAACTAAAAGGAAGAAGGAAGAGATGGACTACACGATAGAGGAAAAAGCGATGTTTATGAGGGAAGCCCTGAAGGAGGCGGAGATTGCCCTCGCCAATGATGAAATACCGATTGGCTGTGTCTTGGTCAAGGATGGTCAGATTATCGGGCGTGGACATAATGCGCGTGAGGAGCTGCAGCGGGCGGTCATGCATGCGGAAATCATGGCGATCGAGGAGGCCAATCAGCGTGAAAATAGCTGGCGCCTGCTGGATACGACGCTTTTTGTCACGATTGAGCCCTGTGTCATGTGTAGTGGTGCCATTGGTCTAGCTCGGATTCCCCAGGTGATTTACGGGGCGACCAATCAGAAGTTCGGTGGAGCAGGTAGTCTCTACGACATTTTGGCAGATGAACGCCTCAATCACCGAGTCGAAGTAGAAACAGGAATCTTGGAAGCAGAATGTGCAGCCATCATGCAGACCTTCTTCCGCCAAGGTCGAGAACGAAAAAAACAAGCCAAACTCGCAGCCAAGGCCGAAACACAAGAATAAAAACCGGACCTTTGCAAATCGAACAAATTATGATATAATACCTATCGGAGCAACAGTTCTGCGTGAAGCGGGTCAGGGGAGGAATCCAGCAGCCCTAAGCGAAGTGAACTGTGTGCTCTTTTCTATTGCTCTTGATGCGTCAAGTCCAAGGGACGCAGACGAATCCTAGAGCAATGGATGCAGTTTTTCCCGTTAGGGAAAAAGCTGTAAACCTATGATAGCCCTTAGTGAATCAAGTCCAACGGACGCGGATGAACTTAGGTGCATTGACGCAGTTCGAACAAAGTGAGAACTAGGTTCCGAAGTATAATGAATCAAGCCTAAAAGGTGCAGATGAATATTGGAGCAGCGAATCTAGTTTGAACGGACCTGAAATGAATTCAGCTGACATCCAATCTTAAGAAGCGTATTTGTTTTCTTGTCAATCAAAATTGTTCTTCTCAATAGGCCTAAAATTTGTTGACTTACGCAAACGAGTGCTCTCGGTTATGTCCTAAGGTTAGCTTATTTAGAAAAATAGTATAGAATATAAAATGTAAACGTTTTAAAATAGTGAAAGCACTTGCTTATTTTTTCTTAAAGCGTTATCATAAAAGAAAAGAACAATTGGAGGATAAACATGTCACATATTAAATTTGACTACTCAAAGGTGTTAGATAAATTTGTAGCACCACATGAACTAGATTATATGCAGCCTCAAGTGACTGCTGCAGATTCTGCTCTGCGAAATGGTACAGGTCCTGGGGCAGAAATGACTGGTTGGTTGAACTTGCCTGAAGAATATGACAAAGATGAATTTGCTCGTATTCAAAAGGCTGCTGCTAAAATCCAATCTGATAGTGAGGTATTGATCGTAATCGGTATTGGTGGTTCCTATTTAGGAGCTCGTGCAGCTATTGATTTCTTGAATAATTCTTTTGTAAATCTACAAAGCAAGGAAGAACGCAAGGCACCTCAAATCCTCTATGCTGGAAATTCTATTTCTTCAAGCTATTTGGCTGATTTGGTAGACTATGTATCAGACAAAGATTTCTCTGTCAACGTTATTTCTAAGTCAGGAACGACTACAGAGCCTGCTATTGCTTTCCGTGTCTTCAAAGAACTCTTGGTTAAGAAGTATGGTCAGGAAGAAGCAAATAAACGGATTTATGCAACTACAGACCGCGCTAAAGGTGCAGTTAAGGTTGAAGCAGATGCTAATGGCTGGGATACTTTTGTAGTGCCTGATAGTGTAGGTGGTCGTTTTACAGTATTGACAGCAGTGGGACTCTTGCCAATCGCAGCTGCAGGGGCTGATATCAGCAAGTTAATGGAAGGAGCAAATGCTGCTCGCAAGGCTTATGCTTCTGATAAGTTGGCTGAAAATGAAGCATATCAATATGCAGTTGTACGCAATATCTTGTACCGTAAAGGTTATCTGACAGAAGTTCTAGCTAACTATGAACCATCTCTGCAATACTTCTCTGAGTGGTGGAAGCAACTGGCTGGTGAGTCAGAAGGGAAAGACCAAAAAGGGATTTACCCAACTTCAGCCAACTTCTCAACAGACTTGCACTCTCTGGGACAATTTATCCAGGAAGGTACCCGTATCCTCTTTGAAACAGTTGTACGTGTAGATAAACCTCGCAAAAATGTGCTGATTCCTGAATTGGCAGAAGACTTGGACGGTCTTGGCTACTTGCAAGGAAAAGATGTTGACTTTGTCAATAAAAAAGCTACAGATGGAGTGCTGTTAGCACACACTGATGGTGGAGTTCCAAATATGTTTGTGACACTGCCTGAGCAAGATGAGTTCACTTTGGGCTACACTATTTACTTCTTTGAGTTGGCTATTGCTCTTTCTGGCTACCTGAATGGTATCAATCCATTTGACCAGCCTGGAGTTGAGGCTTATAAGAAAAACATGTTTGCCCTTCTTGGAAAACCAGGCTTTGAAGAGCTGGGTGCTGAGTTGAATGCACGCCTTTGATTCTTATATGCCTTGAGTTCATTTAGAGTATAAAAAGAGATCCACAAGTTCATTTCTTGTGGATTTTTTACTACAAGCCTCATAATTAGTTTATTATTTTTTTGAACAGTATAAAAAAGAGTGTCTTAATTCTTTTATGAAAGCGCTGTATAATTGCCTTGTAAATAAAATTTGAGAGGTATCAAAATGAATGATTGGTTAAACATAAAAGGCAAAACAGTTCTTGTGACTGGCGCGTCATCTGGGATCGGTAAGGCAATCGTTGAAGAATTGCTGGAATTAGGTGTCAATGTAGCGAATTTCGATCTTAGCGACAACGATTTGCGTCATCCAAATCTATTATTTGTGAAAGTTGATGTAACTTCTCGCTCTGAAGTAGAAGAGGGTGTTGCCAAAATAGTTGAAAGATTTGGCAATATTGATGCAGTGGTCAATAATGCAGGGATTAATATCCCTAGATTATTAATCGATGCAGAAAATCCTAAAGGTCCTTACGAATTGGACGATGAGACGTTCGAAAAAGTAACGATGATTAATCAAAAAGGTTTGTATCTGGTTAGTCAGGCAGTGGGACGTATTTTAGTGAAAAATGGAAAAGGTGTAATTGTGAACATGGCTTCAGAAGCAGGCTTGGAAGGTTCTGAAGGACAAAGTGCCTATGCTGCCACAAAAGCAGCAGTCTATAGTTACACTCGTTCATGGGCAAAAGAGCTGGGTAAGCATGGTGTACGTGTGGTTGGAATTGCTCCAGGAATTATGGAAGCTACGGGACTTCGAACTCTTTCTTATGAGGAAGCTCTTGCTTATACCCGTGGAAAGACGGTAGAAGATATTCGAGCTGGTTATGCTTCAACTTCAACAACTCCTTTGGGACGAAGTGGTAAACTACGGGAAGTAGCTGACCTTGTAGCATTCTATATTTCAGACCGTTCTAGCTATATAACTGGAGTCACTACAAATATTGCCGGAGGGAAAACTCGCGGTTAAAAAAATGAAGGTGAGGAAGAGAGTTGACCATAGTAAATCGATGGTATAACATTTTAGAAAAAATGGTCTCACAGCCAACTTATTCCTTAGTAGATATGCGCTCAGAGCTGGATATTAGTATGCAAACCTTGCAAAAGAGTATCCAACAATTAAATGATGTTTTGGCTCCGAGTATCCAGATTATCTCACAAGATGATAAGTTAATGTTAGAGGTGTATGACTATACTGAGTTGGAAAGGATTTTATCTGGTAGTTTAAAACGGGAGAGTGACTTCAATTCTTCCAGTAAAAGAATTGCCTATTTACTAAAACGTTTAATTAAGTCAACCTCCCCTCTTCTTATTGACGACTTGGCTGAGGAGGCAGGTGTTAGTAGAAGTACCCTTAATAAGGATTTAAAACAAGTAAAATCTTTGGCAGAGAGTTACTCTATCACTATTTCAGGAAAGCCCAACCGTGGGCTGGAGGTCTTGGGGTCCGAGCTGAATTTGCGCTTGCTCTATATTCACCAAGTGGCCCCTTACTTTGAAGGAAAGACACTCACCGAGGCAACATCTTCTTTTCTGGAGACGCTACTCCAGGAGTATAAAATCCCGAAAGAAACAAAGGAACTCCTTCGAAAGACAATTTCAATTATGGTGGAGCGTATTTATGCATCTAGGGTGTTGAGTTGCCCTATTCCTTACTATAGGAATGATTTAACAGAGACACCTTTGGTTGAAAAATTAATCTATCATATTGAGATGACTTATAAGATTTCCCTCAGTCAGTTTGAAATAGACTTTTTGTGTTTTCCGTTTAATATCCGTTTTATTGACACTTTAAGCAAGCCGTCTTATCAATCTGAACAGCTTGCAAACATTTTTCAAGGGATTGTCAAGAAAGTCAAAGAAACAATGTTGGTTAACTTTGATGATGAAGAATTATTTGAAGAAATCAAGTCTCATCTAGGCCCCTTAATCAATCGACTGATTTTCCATGTGCAAGCTAATGATATATTCCATGGCGAGGTTCAAACTCAATATCCTTTTGCTTTTGAAATGGCGAAAATTGCTGGAGAAGAACTGTCTGCAATTTTTGGTTCTGAATTGGAATTATCTGAAATCGGATATCTGGCTTTGTATTTTGAAATGATTTTAAGAAAGCAAAACTCTGTTGTAAATGGTTCTCGCAAGCAGATAGCAGTAGTTTGCACAACAGGAAGAGGAACTGCTGCGATGATTATTCAGCAACTCAGACGAATCCTTGGAAATGATGTAGACATTACTCAGTATTCTGAAGAGGATTTTAATCTGGATTTGAATCAGGACTATTTCGCGATTTTTACGACAGTTCCTCTAAAATATAAAGATTCTAAATCTCCAGTCATTCAAGTTAATCATCTTTTTGATGATCAATGGCTGCGGGAAGAATGGCAGAGGGCCAATGCTTTTCATCAAAAAAATCTAGAAACAGTCAGCTTACGTTTTCTTCGGTTGAGTCCCCAAAAAACCTATCAGCAATACTTGCTAAATATGGTTGCAGAGTTAGAGAAACTTCAGATGATTGATGAAGGTTTTAGAAATCGGATAATTGATAGGGAGAAAAAACAATCAACCATTTTTGGTGGAGGAATTGCCTTCCCCCATACAATTAACCAGGGTTATGCAAAGACTATTTTAATGTTTGGAAAGCTAGAAGAGCCTTATCAAAAAGGAGATGATTGGATTGAATTTATCTTTCTAGTCGCCATTCCCTCAGAAATTGAAAGCAAAATGGAGAGTGAATTGCTGGAATTGTATGACGACATTTTTCGAATTGCAGGAGAGCCTTCTCTAAAAGAAGCTTTGAGGGCTGTAGAAACAGAGACAGAGTTTCTATCATTTTCTAAGAGCAAAGGAGTATTTTAATGAATTCGCTAATAATTTTCGCTGTATTTGTCATGGCAGCTTATATATTTCAAATGTTCCTCGGCTGGCAGCAACTCAAAGACTTCAATAAGACCTATACGATGCTCCGAAGACTGGGGCGCGTAGCGATTGGCAGGAAGTCCGGAAGAATCAAATCCGGTACGATTGTCATGTTCGCGGTTGATGAAAACGGTCGGGTTCTTAAAGCTAGCAAAATGCAAGGAGTCACAATCTTAGCACGTTTTCAAAATATGGACGATTATGTTGGAGAAGACATCCATTATTTTGACAAGTATAATCCTCTTGTGAGAAAAGAAAATAAGTTGATGCAATCAGCCATAGAAGATGCTAGAAAAGTCTATCTTTGGCATGAGGCAGGTATTGAGAAAGAGACAAGTTCATCTGATTCTTTTCTGGGATTCGGCTTTTATGCGAATTACTTACAATTATCTATTAAACAGTTATTTAAAAAAAATAAGAAAGGGAGTTCCTTATGAATCACATTACAAATTTTGCAGAGAGTTTTATGAAACTCTTCCAATTAGGTGGAGAAACCTTTATTAGCTGGATGACAAATATTGTACCGCTTGTCTTAATGCTATTGATTGCAATGAATACCCTTATCGCTTTCTTGGGAGAAGAGAAGGTCAATTCCCTGGCTAAGATTTCTGCCAAAAATCCTGTTAGCCGGTATATGATTTTACCTTTCATTTCAGCCTTTATGCTGGGGAATCCGATGGCAATCAGTATGGGACGTTTCTTACCAGAATATTATAAACCTAGTTTTGTAGCAGCTCAGATGCAGTTCTGCCATACTTCAAATGGTGTATTTCCGCATATCAATCCTGGGGAATTGTTTGTATGGATGGGAATTGCAACAGGAATTCAAACTTTAGGTTTAAGTCAAATGGACTTAGCCATTCGTTACATGCTTGTTGGGCTTGTCATGAACTTTGTAGGCGGTTGGGTGACCGATTTTACAACTGCTTATGTAGCAAAACAGCAAGGTGTTACCTTGAGTAAAACATTTGATTTATAGAAAGAGTGAAATTATGTCATATAAGAGTATAAAAGTTGTTAAAGGAAATGGCGGTTTCGGAGGACCTTTGGTCATTACACCTAGTGAAGCTAAGCATAAATTCATCTATATCACTGGCGGAGGAGAAAAGCCAGATATTGTGGATAAAATTGCTGATTTGACCGGTATGGAAGCTGTTAATGGGTTTAAAACTTCTATCCCAGATGAGGAAATTGCTTTAGCAATCGTGGATTGTGGCGGTACTCTTCGCTGTGGTATTTATCCTAAAAAGGGGATCCCTACAATAAATATTGTAGCTACAGGGAAAAGTGGGCCTCTAGCTCAATATATAACCGAGGAAATCTATGTGTCAGCAGTTGGCCTTAATCAAATTTCTGCTGCTAATGAAGACGAAAAAGCGACAACTGTGGTAACAGAAAAGCCAACTTACGATACTAGTAAAAAAATTACAGAGCAAAAAGCTGAAACAAGTATTGTAGCAAGAATTGGGATGGGCGCTGGGAAGGTCGTTGCGACTTTCAACCAGGCTGCTCGTGAAGCCATCCAAACAATGCTCAACACGATCATTCCTTTCATGGCCTTTGTTTCCTTGCTGATTGGGGTTATTCAAGGTTCAGGTGTTGGAAATTGGCTGGCAAAATTAATGGTTCCCCTAGCTGGGAACATCTGGGGACTCATTTTGATTGGCTTTATCTGTTCCTTGCCATTCCTATCTCCTTTGTTAGGCCCCGGAGCTGTTATCAGTCAGATTATTGGAACCTTAATTGGAGTTGAAATCGGCAAAGGGAATATTCCGCCCCAAATGGCTCTGCCAGCTATATTTGCTATCAACACTCAAAACG
>NZ_CP134147.1:0-150000 GCF_032163505.1 Streptococcus parasanguinis | reverse complement strand
ACTGCGGCTGACTGAAAGCCAGCACCCCTTCTCCCGAAGTTACGGGGTCATTTTGCCGAGTTCCTTAACGAGAGTTCTCTCGCTCACCTGAGGCTACTCGCCTCGACTACCTGTGTCGGTTTGCGGTACGGGTAGAGTATGTTTAAACGCTAGAAGCTTTTCTTGGCAGTGTGACGTCACTAACTTCGCTACTAAACTTCGCTCCCCATCACAGCTCAATGTTATAGAATTAAGCATTTAACTCAATTCACACCTCACTGCTTAGACGTGCACTTCCAGTCGCACGCTTTAGTTAGCCTACTGCGTCCCTCCTTCACTACATACTCTAGTACAGGAATATCAACCTGTTGTCCATCGGATACACCTTTCGGTCTCTCCTTAGGTCCCGACTAACCCAGGGCGGACGAGCCTTCCCCTGGAAACCTTAGTCTTACGGTGGACAGGATTCTCACCTGTCTTTCGCTACTCATACCGGCATTCTCACTTCTATGCGTTCCAGCGCTCCTCACGGTACACCTTCTCCACACATAGAACGCTCTCCTACCATACCTATAAAGGTATCCACAGCTTCGGTAAATTGTTTTAGCCCCGGTACATTTTCGGCGCAGGGTCACTCGACTAGTGAGCTATTACGCACTCTTTGAATGAATAGCTGCTTCTAAGCTAACATCCTAGTTGTCTGTGCAACCCCACATCCTTTTCCACTTAACAATTATTTTGGGACCTTAGCTGGTGGTCTGGGCTGTTTCCCTTTCGACTACGGATCTTAGCACTCGCAGTCTGACTGCCGACCATAATTCATTGGCATTCGGAGTTTATCTGAGATTGGTAATCCGGGATGGACCCCTCACCCAAACAGTGCTCTACCTCCAAGAATCTTAATGTCGACGCTAGCCCTAAAGCTATTTCGGAGAGAACCAGCTATCTCCAAGTTCGTTTGGAATTTCTCCGCTACCCACAAGTCATCCAAGCACTTTTCAACGTGCCCTGGTTCGGTCCTCCAGTGAGTTTTACCTCACCTTCAACCTGCTCATGGGTAGGTCACATGGTTTCGGGTCTACGACATAATACTAAGACGCCCTATTCAGACTCGGTTTCCCTACGGCTCCGTCTCTTCAACTTAACCTCGCATCATATCGTAACTCGCCGGTTCATTCTACAAAAGGCACGCTCTCACCCATTAACGGGCTCGAACTTGTTGTAGGCACACGGTTTCAGGTTCTATTTCACTCCCCTCCCGGGGTGCTTTTCACCTTTCCCTCACGGTACTGGTTCACTATCGGTCACTAGAGAGTATTTAGGGTTGGGAGATGGTCCTCCCAGATTCCGACGGGATTTCTCGTGTCCCGCCGTACTCAGGATACTGCTAGGTATAAAGACTATTTCGAATACGAGGCTCTTACTCTCTTTGGCTGACCTTCCCATGTCATTCTTCTATAATCTTTAAGTCCATATTGCAGTCCTACAACCCCGAAGAGTAAACTCTTCGGTTTGCCCTCCTGCCGTTTCGCTCGCCGCTACTCAGGCAATCGCTTTTGCTTTCTCTTCCTGCAGCTACTTAGATGTTTCAGTTCACTGCGTCTTCCTCTACCTATCCTTAACAGATAGGAGTACTAGCCATCAGCTAGTGGGTTCCCCCATTCGGACATCTCTGGATCGTCGCTTACTTACAGCTCCCCAAAGCATTTCGTCGTTTGTCACGTCCTTCTTCGGCTTCTAGTGCCAAGGCATCCACCGTGCGCCCTTATTAACTTAACCTTATTTTTGGTCTTGCGACCTAAACTCTTTAAATATTTACAGCGTTTCGGTTTATTTTCTTGTTACTATTTGATATAGATATTCAATTTTCAATGTTCAATCTTAACACCCTTACAGTGTTAATGGAGCCTAGCGGGATCGAACCGCTGACCTCCTGCGTGCAAAGCAGGCGCTCTCCCAGCTGAGCTAAGGCCCCACAAGACCTCTCAAAACTAAACAAGACCAACGTACAGGTTTCCATTTCCTTAGAAAGGAGGTGATCCAGCCGCACCTTCCGATACGGCTACCTTGTTACGACTTCACCCCAATCATCTATCCCACCTTAGGCGGCTGGCTCCTTACGGTTACCTCACCGACTTCGGGTGTTACAAACTCTCGTGGTGTGACGGGCGGTGTGTACAAGGCCCGGGAACGTATTCACCGCGGCGTGCTGATCCGCGATTACTAGCGATTCCGACTTCATGTAGGCGAGTTGCAGCCTACAATCCGAACTGAGACTGGCTTTAAGAGATTAGCTTGCCGTCACCGACTCGCGACTCGTTGTACCAGCCATTGTAGCACGTGTGTAGCCCAGGTCATAAGGGGCATGATGATTTGACGTCATCCCCACCTTCCTCCGGTTTATTACCGGCAGTCTCGCTAGAGTGCCCAACTCAATGATGGCAACTAACAATAGGGGTTGCGCTCGTTGCGGGACTTAACCCAACATCTCACGACACGAGCTGACGACAACCATGCACCACCTGTCACCTCTGTCCCGAAGGAAAACTCTATCTCTAGAGCGGTCAGAGGGATGTCAAGACCTGGTAAGGTTCTTCGCGTTGCTTCGAATTAAACCACATGCTCCACCGCTTGTGCGGGCCCCCGTCAATTCCTTTGAGTTTCAACCTTGCGGTCGTACTCCCCAGGCGGAGTGCTTAATGCGTTAGCTGCGGCACTGAGTCCCGGAAAGGACCCAACACCTAGCACTCATCGTTTACGGCGTGGACTACCAGGGTATCTAATCCTGTTTGCTCCCCACGCTTTCGAGCCTCAGCGTCAGTTACAGACCAGAGAGCCGCTTTCGCCACCGGTGTTCCTCCATATATCTACGCATTTCACCGCTACACATGGAATTCCACTCTCCCCTTCTGCACTCAAGTTAAACAGTTTCCAAAGCGTACTATGGTTAAGCCACAGCCTTTAACTTCAGACTTATCTAACCGCCTGCGCTCGCTTTACGCCCAATAAATCCGGATAACGCTCGGGACCTACGTATTACCGCGGCTGCTGGCACGTAGTTAGCCGTCCCTTTCTGGTAAGTTACCGTCACAGTGTGAACTTTCCACTCTCACACTCGTTCTTCTCTTACAACAGAGCTTTACGATCCGAAAACCTTCTTCACTCACGCGGCGTTGCTCGGTCAGGGTTGCCCCCATTGCCGAAGATTCCCTACTGCTGCCTCCCGTAGGAGTCTGGGCCGTGTCTCAGTCCCAGTGTGGCCGATCACCCTCTCAGGTCGGCTATGTATCGTCGCCTTGGTGAGCCGTTACCTCACCAACTAGCTAATACAACGCAGGTCCATCTCTTAGTGATGCAATTGCACCTTTCAAGTCAACATCATGCAATGTCGACTTTTATGCGGTATTAGCTATCGTTTCCAATAGTTATCCCCCGCTAAGAGGCAGGTTACCTACGCGTTACTCACCCGTTCGCAACTCATCCGCTCGGTGCAAGCACCAAGCTTCAGCGTTCTACTTGCATGTATTAGGCACGCCGCCAGCGTTCATCCTGAGCCAGGATCAAACTCTCATTAAAATAATTGTTTGTCTTAAACTCATTCTGTCACTGACAGATTTATTGTTTTTTTATTGTTCAGTTACTATAACCTTAGTTATAGCGCCCTGCACATTGGTTCGTCTTGTTCAGTTTTCAAAGGTCTTTGTCGCTCTCGCGCGACAACTATATTAGTATATCATGACCTTACCTTACTGTCAATACTTTTTTACAAAATTTTTTATTTTTTTGAAAGTTTTTTTGAAAGCAACAAAGAAAAGCCTGTAATAAGGCTTTTCTATTAGTCTAGTTCTTTGTTAATGATGAGAAATTTTTCTTCCCTGTAACCTCTTTTCGTTAATCCTGCTTTAGCTATGTCTAGAAGATCTTTTGAAAAGGATTGTATCGCTTCTTTTTCCTTTTCACTTAGATTTTTCTTTGAATATTTCTTTCTAAGTTTTCTGTAGTCCTGTTCTTCATTTTTAAAGAATAAAGAATACTCTAAATAGCTTTCTAGTTTTTCTAACTGTACAAATAAGCCCAACTCAAAGGCTATCGGGGCAAAGGTGGTTTCTAATGGTTGTGTACAAACACTTCTAAATTCCACAGTCCCACGAGCAGTTAAATCCTGAAATTGGTAACTTCGATGTTGTTTTAGATCTTCTTTCACAGGGTTAATGATTTTCTCATTTCCATCAGCCGTATAGGCTGTAATTTCTTTTTGATCTAGATAGTCCTCCACTCGAATTGGTTTAAAATAATATGATTTGCCCTCTCTAGTTGCCGTAAAAATAGCCGTTCTAGCGAGATTATTAAAAAACTCTTCTTCGCTTTGGTAGTCCTTAGGATAAACCCCTACATTTTCCTTATAATAACCATGTAAGGATTCTTCCCAGAAAATATCTCTGGAAATTCTTGTATCCCAAACCTCTGCTGAAAATTCTGAGTTAGAAAACAAATATGCTTTTGCTGCTTCAATTTTATTAAATGCATTAATGATGCGAAGATAGTTATCGCGCCTTACATCCAATTGAACCTGGTTTCCGCATATAAATGCTCCGTACAAAGGATAGGAGTGTGTCTTCATCCCTGTACCATTCATTGCAAGGAAAGCCATTAACATCTTGTATCGTTCGATTTTCACTGGGCTATTATCATTTTCTTGCCACAGAGGATGAATTCCGTGCCCTTGAATTTCGTGATTATTTTCTTGCAAAATAGGTTGAATAATCTTCAAATAGTCCTCAAAACGTTTGGCTACCTCATTTATAGAACGAGCTCTCTCAAATGCAAATTCAATTGTATTGTAACTCAACTCGAATAGAATACGATCTTTAGAATAGCAGTGAACTAATTGAATGGGATTTTGATCGTCATCTTTTTTTTCGACTTCAAAATCTGATAAGTTAGCTAAGGTTCGAAAAAGATTTTTCGTCACCTCTATATTTGTTTTATTTCCATTTGTTTCTACAATCGGAAACTCTAATTCAACTCCGACAAAGAGTTCCGAATCCTCTTTCATATTACTAAGGTACTTCTCTTTTAGTAATTTAATTGCTTGTTGTTTTGTCATTGAATCCTTTTTCTTCTATTGGAGATTTGGGTTCCATTATATCATTTTTTGCTATTCTCGACTACTCATGAAAAGCAAGACAAAACGCCTGCTTACGAAATTGTTTTAAATTAAAGCAATTTCGTAAACAAGCGTCTACCATTCATTCAATATGATGAGTGTTCCCGCTGGGGAAAATCCCCAGCGGTAGACCAGAGCTAGACTAAGAATAACAGTGTATTCCATCATCATAACACTCAACAAAATTGATGATATTATACCAATTCGATGATAGCCATTGGCGCAGCATCACCACGACGTGGTTCAGTTTTAAGGATACGAGTATATCCACCATTGCGCTCAGCATAACGAGGTGCTAATTCAGAGAACAATTTTTGAAGTGCAGTTGTTTCTGAGTATTTACCTGTTTCTTCATCAAAGTTTTGTGATGCAACTTCGTTACGTACGAATGCAGCAGCTTGACGACGTGCATGCAAATCACCACGTTTACCCAAAGTAATCATTTTTTCAACTGATTTACGGATTTCTTTCGCACGTGCTTCAGTTGTTACAATTGCTTCATTGATGATAAGATCTGTAGTCAAATCGCGAAGCATCGCTTTACGTTGTGAGCTAGTGCGTCCTAGTTTACGGTAAGCCATGTATTCCTCCTCTATTTATCGTTTTTTAACCCAAGGCCTAAGTCGGCAAGTTTGATTTTAACTTCTTCAAGACTCTTACGTCCCAAGTTACGAACTTTCATCATTTCTGCTTCTGATTTTTCAGTCAAATCGTAAACAGTATTAATGCCAGCACGTTTCAAACAGTTATATGAACGAACTGAAAGATCTAATTCTTCGATCGTACGTTCTAAAATGCGATCATCAGAAGTTGTATCCACTTCCTTCATAACATCTGTTGCAATAGCAATTTCAGTTAAGTTTGTGAATAGATTTAGGTGTTCTGTCAAAATACGAGCAGACAAACCTAAGGCATCTTCTGGAATGATTGTCCCATTTGTCAAAATTTCAAGGGTTAGCTTGTCAAAGCCATCGTTGCTACCAACGCGTGCTGGTTCAACTTGGTAATTGACTTTAGTCACTGGCGTATAGATTGAATCTACAGCAAGTGTTCCCACTGGTGCATCATCTTTTTTGTTTTGATCAGCTGGAACATAGCCACGTCCACTGTTTACAGTAAGCGTTGCTTTCAAAGATGCTCCTTCTCCGATTGTAAATAGATAATGATCAGGGTTTACAATTTCGATGTCACTATCAGTAAGAATATCTCCAGCAGTTACTTCTGCAGGTCCTTCTACATCAAGTTCAATAATCTTTTCGTCTTGGACGTAAGATTTAACGGCGATTCCTTTAACGTTAAGAATAATTTGCATAACGTCTTCACGGACTCCTGGAACGGTATCAAATTCGTGGAGTACACCTTCAATGTTGATTGAAGTGACAGCTGCACCTGGAAGTGAAGCCAGAAGTACACGACGAAGTGAGTTTCCAAGTGTTGTACCATAGCCACGTTCAAGTGGTTCTACGACAAACACGCCATAATCTTTGTTTTCATCAATTTTTGTTATATTTGGTTTTTCAAACTCAATCATTTGCTATACTCCCTCTTAAACGAAAAGCTGTGTAATTGTTGATGATTATACACGGCGACGTTTTGGAGGACGAGCACCATTGTGTGGTACAGGAGTTACATCGCGGATTGCAGTTACTTCAAGACCAGCAGCAGCAAGTGCACGAATAGCAGACTCACGACCTGAACCAGGACCTTTAACAGTTACTTCAACAGATTTAAGTCCGTGTTCTTGAGCAGCTTTTGCAGCAGCTTCTGATGCCATTTGAGCAGCAAATGGTGTAGATTTACGAGAACCTTTAAATCCAAGTGCACCTGCAGATGACCAAGCGATTGCGTTACCATGCACATCAGTAATCATAACAATTGTGTTGTTAAATGTAGCGTGAATATGAGCAATACCAGATTCGATATTCTTTTTCACACGACGTTTACGTGTTGGTTTAGCCAAGATTTTTACCTCCTTATTTTATTTTATTTTTTCTTACCTGCAATCGCAACAGCTTTACCTTTACGAGTGCGAGCATTGTTTTTAGTGTTTTGTCCACGAACTGGAAGTCCACGACGGTGACGGATACCACGGTATGAACCGATTTCCATCAAGCGTTTGATGTTCAAGTTTACTTCACGACGAAGGTCACCTTCAACTTTGATTGCGTCAACTTCACGACGGATAGCATCTTCTTGATCTGGTGTAAGATCGCGAACACGAATATCTTCAGAAACGCCTGCAGCAGCAAGGATTTTCTTAGATGTTGGAAGTCCGATACCGTACACATAAGTCAATGAAATTACTACACGTTTGTCATTTGGAATGTCAACTCCAGCAATACGAGCCATGTTTTCTCCTTTCTATCTTATCCTTGACGTTGTTTGTGTTTTGGATTTGCTGGGCAAATTACCATAACACGACCATTACGACGAATTACTTTACAGTATTCGCAAATTGGTTTGACCGATGGTCTTACTTTCATTTTTATCCCTCCAAGTTTTTCGATTATTTAAAGCGGTATGTGATACGTCCACGTGTCAAATCGTACGGACTCATCTCCACTGTAACACGATCTCCCGCTAAAATACGAATATAGTTTTTACGAATTTTACCAGAAACTGTTGCTAAAATCTGATGTCCATTTTCAAGTTCAACCGTAAACATAGCATTCGGCATTGTATCGACTACTTTGCCTTCTACTTCAATCACATCGTCTTTTGCCACGCAAAAGTACCTCCATAAATTTCGATTCATTCCTCTGAGCACAGAGGTAACAATTATAAGTCAGACTAACTAATTGTAACACTAGTTGTCCAATATTGCAAGCATGAAAAACGCTTTTATTTCAAATTTGACAAGACTTTTTCAATGTCTGAAAATACATCATTGATATCTTGGTTCCCTTGGATGTCATGTACGAGTCCTTTTGAACGATAAAATTCAATGATTGGTTCTCCTTGTGCAATATTGACGTCCAAACGACGTTTAACCGTTTCTGGTTTGTCATCTTCACGTTGGTAGAAATCATGACCTTGACAGTTATCACAAGTTCCTTCAACTTTTGTAGGATTAAATACTTTGTGGTAAGTTGCGCCACAAGTACGGCAGATGAAACGACCACTCAAACGTTCTAACAAACTTTCTGGGTTAACTTCAATATTGATAACACCTTCTAATGTGATACCAAGATCTGACAAAGTTTGATCCAAGGCATGAGCTTGTTCAATTGTACGTGGGTAGCCATCCAAAAGGAAACCTGTTTCTTTAATATCATCTTGAGCAAGGCGTTCTTTCACAATTCCATTGGTTACTTCATCTGGTACCAACTCACCTTTATCAATGTATGATTTTGCAAGTACACCCATTTCAGTTTGATTAGCCATCGCTGCGCGGAACATATCTCCAGTGGAGATGTGCGCTACGTGAAACTCTTCAACGATTTTAGCTGCTTGAGTTCCTTTACCTGCTCCAGGCAACCCCATAATTAAAAGATTCATGATGAATTCTCCTTATTTTGTTTTTAAATGGAAGCAGGAGCGAATTCCTATTTCCATTTAAAAACAAAATAGAAGGCTGACAAAGTCAACCTTATTCTATTCTGTTGTTGTGTCCATAAATCCGACATACTTACGTTTTAATAAGTAGCCTTCTAATTGTTTCATTCCCTCAATACCTGTTGAAATAATGATTAACAAACTAGTTCCTCCAAGAGCAACTGCATCTGTCAAACCAAATAAATCTCGAGCTAGGATTGGAATGATGGTAATAAAGCCAAGGAATACTGATCCGACACTTGCTAAACGACGTAGCAAACGAGACATAAACTCTTCTGTCCCCTTACCAGGGCGGACGCCTGGGATATAGGCACCACTCTTTTGAAGGTTTTCTGCCGTTTTTTCAGGATTGATCTGAACAAACGTGTAGAAGAAGGTGAAGAGAATGATCAGTAAGGCATACATTGCCACACCAGTTGGTGTGTTTGTAGCCAACATGGCTTGAGCTGTTTTCACCCATCCTGCATTGTAACCCATAGCGCTAATCACCTGGAAAATTGCAGCAGGCGCTGCTGTAATCGAACTAGCGAAGATGACAGGAATAACTCCTGCTGGGTTTACTTTCAAAGGAAGGTAAGAACTTGATGGAGCTCCTTGTGCAATCTTTGTATATTGGATTGGAATCTTGTATTGTGCTTGCTCTACAAAGGTTGTAAAGTAAACAATAACCAAGACTGCAAGGATTAATACCCCAACAAAAATGAGGGAATTGGTCATTTGACCAGAACGAACGTTCACAAATGCATTTTCATAGATTTCTTTGATCATCTCAGGAATTGATGACACAATCCCTGCAAAGATAATCATTGAAACACCATTACCGTAGCCTTTATCTGTGATTTGTTCTCCAAGCCAAGTCACAATCATGGAACCGGTCGTCAGAATCGCACCGATTAATAGATAGGTCTTGGTGTTTGGAGTTGCGACTAATTTCGCCTGAGACAAGGTGTGGAAGGTTGCTGTAATCCCGATGGATTGAACAAAGGCTAGAACCAAAGAAATATAGCGTGTTGCTTGGTTGAGCTTTCTTCGACCAACTTCCCCTTGTTTGCCCCATTCAACAAACTTAGGCAACAGATCCATTTGCAAAAGTTGCACGACGATCGAAGCTGTAATGTATGGGCTAACCCCTAATGCGAAAACTGAGAAGTTCCTCATGGCATTCCCAGAAACCAAACTGAGCATGTTCAAGAAGGACACATCTTGAAGGTTGTTCAGAATTTTCGCATTTACACCAGGCACTGTAATCGTGGTCCCAATGCGGAAAACAAGAATGATGAAGATCGTAAATAAAATCTTCGACCGTACTTGTTTCACCTTAAATGCATCTTTTAATAATTTAAAAAACATAGGTCACCTCACTTAGATGACTTCAACTGAACCACCTTTAGCAGTGATAGCTTCTTCAGCTGATTTAGAGAATTTAGCTGCTTTAACAGTCAACTTCTTAGTCAATTCTCCGTTACCAAGAATTTTGATACCTGATTTTTCAGCTTTTACAATACCTGCTTCAACAAGTACAACTGGTGTTACTTCCGCACCATCTTCGAAGACGTTCAACTGATCAAGGTTTACAATCGCATATTCTTTAGCGTTGATGTTTGTAAATCCACGTTTTGGAAGACGACGGAACAATGGAGTTTGTCCACCTTCAAAACCAAGACGTACACCGCCACCGCTACGAGCTTTTTGACCTTTTTGACCACGGCCAGAAGTTTTACCATTACCAGATGAAGTACCACGACCAACACGGTTGCGGACTTTACGTGAACCTGTAGCAGGTTGTAATTCATGAAGTTTCATTATTTATTTTCTCCTCTTTTGTAAATTGCTAACGCATGTAATCAGGAAAAGGTGTCCTAACTACAAACTCGCCTATACTTATATTTAGTTTTAGGGGATGAGAACCTCTCATACCCCTGAAAACTTTGTTTCTATCTTAAATAGATTATTTTACTTCTTCAACTGTTACCAAGTGAGATACAGCAGTGATCATACCACGTACTGCTGGGTTATCTTCTTTAATAACAGAGCTGTTCAATTTGCCAAGTCCAAGTGCTACAACAGTTTTACGTTGTGACGGGATGCGTCCGATTGGAGACTTAGTCAAAGTAATTTTAATTTGAGCCATTTGAATCTCCTTTCTTAAGCCAAGTCAGAAACTGAAATACCACGAAGGGCAGCAACTTCATCAGCGCGTTTCAATTGTGCTAAACCGTTAACAGTTGCACGAACGATGTTGATTGGAGTGTTTGATCCAAGTGATTTAGATGTAACATCTGCAATACCTGCCAATTCGACAACGGCACGAACTGCTCCACCTGCAGCAACCCCAGCCCCTTCAATAGCTGGTTTCAACAATACACGAGCTCCACCAAATACTGATTTTACTTCGTGTGGAATTGTTGTTCCAACCATAGGAACTTCGATCAAGTTTTTCTTAGCATCTTCAACAGCCTTACGGATTGCTTCTGGAACTTCTTGAGCTTTACCAGTACCAAATCCAACACGGCCATTACGGTCACCAACAACTACAAGAGCTGCAAAACGAAGACGACGTCCACCTTTAACAACTTTTGTTACACGGTTGATGGCAACTACGCGTTCTTCAAGTTCAACTGCATTATCTTTAAATGCCATTTTCTAGTGTCCTCCTATTAGAATTTCAATCCGTTTTCACGAGCTGCATCAGCCAAAGCTTTAACACGTCCGTGATATAGATATCCACCGCGGTCGAACACCACTTCAGAAATACCTTTAGCAACTGCACGTTCAGCAACAAGTTTGCCGACAACAACGGCTTGTTCAGTTTTAGTTCCTTTTGAAACTTCTTTGTCAAGAGTTGAAGCGCTTGCGAGCGTTACACCCGCTACGTCATCAATTACTTGAGCGTAGATGCCTGTATTAGAACGGAATACGTTCAAACGTGGGCGATCAGCAGTTCCAGAGAGTTTTCCGCGAACGCGACGGTGGCGTTTTTGACGGATTTTGTTTTTATCTGGTTTCGAAATCACAATTTTCACCTCTTAATTTTAAAATCATGTGCTAAGCACTGAGTTGGTAAGATGAAGGTTGGTTGAAAAACAACCAAACTACATTATTTACCTGTTTTACCTTCTTTGCGGCGAACGTATTCACCAACATAACGGATCCCTTTACCTTTGTATGGTTCAGGTGAACGAAGGCTACGTACATAAGCAGCTGTTTGACCAACTACTTCTTTTGAAATTCCGCTAACAACGATTGTTGTTGGGTTTGGAAGTTCAAAAGTAATTCCTTCTGGAGCTTCAACTTCGTCTGGGTGTGATTTACCAACAGCCAAAACAAGTTTTGATCCTTGAAGTTGTGCACGGTATCCAACCCCGCGCATTTCAAGTTCTTTCTTGAATCCTTCTGATACACCAGTAACCATGTTATTCAAAAGGGCACGAGTTGTTCCGTGGATTGTTTTCATTTCTTTTGAATCGTTTGGACGGTGAAGTGTTACTTCAGTACCTTCCACACGGATTTCAATATCTTTTGAGAACTCACGAGTAAGTTCTCCTTTAGGTCCTTTTACAGTTACAACGTTGTCATTGTTAGTGATTTCAACACCAGCAGGCAACACGATAACTTTATTACCAATACGTGACATGTTTTTTATTCTCCTGTTAAATTGTCAGGCCTTTGCGGGCCAGTTTTCACGGGGTTTAAATCTTTCTGATTTAAAAGTTAATGTTTAGGTCTCAATTTCTAAGTGAATCGAGGCATTGTCTCGCAGACATAACTTTGGGTTAGGCAAGAGACAATAACGAAGAGTCACAACGAAATTGGGAGCTAAATATTACCAAACGTAAGCGATAACTTCCCCACCAACGTTCTTTTGGCGTGCTTCTTTATCAGTAAGCAAACCTTCAGAAGTTGAAAGGATAGCAATTCCAAGTCCGTTAAGAACTTTTGGAAGATCTTCACGTTTTTTGTAAACACGCAAACCTGGTTTAGATACACGTTTCAAGTTTGTGATAACTTTTTCACCGTTTTGTCCGTATTTCAAGAATACACGGATGATGCCTTGTTTGTCATCTTCGATGAATTCAACGTTTTTTACAAAACCTTCGCGTTTAAGGATTTCAGCAATCCCTTTTTTGATGTTTGATGCAGGCACTTCAAGTACTTCGTGTTTAGCTTGGTTAGCGTTACGAATACGTGTAAGGAAGTCTGCGATTGGGTCAGTCATAACCATTATAATTTCTCCTCTTACTAGTAGTTTGCAAGTTGCACTTGCTAGTTAATACATGATACAGAGAGCGTAACAGCGAGAGCAAAAATAGGCAATTTGATGCAGGAGCGATGCTCCAAAGAAAATTGGTCTTTTTTGCCAAAGCTGTAGCTCGTGTTCAAATTGGCAAGCCCAACTGAACCCGGGCTAAACTCTGTGTGAAAAAGATAAACTTTCCTAGAAACTAAAGTTTCTTCGTCAAGTTTCCTATTTTCACTTGGAGTTTTAACGCCCTTGATATCTTAAATTACCAAGATGCTTTTGTAACACCTGGGATTTGACCTTTGTATGCCAATTCACGGAAGCAAACACGGCAAAGTTTAAACTTGCGGTAAACTGAGTGTGGACGTCCACAACGTTCACAGCGAGTGTATGCTTGAGTAGAGAACTTCGCTGGGCGTTTGTTCTTAGCAATCATAGATTTTTTAGCCATTAGTTTTACCTCCTATATTATTTTGCAAACGGCATTCCGAGGCCAGTAAGCAATGCACGTGATTCTTCGTCTGTGTTCGCTGTAGTTACGATTACGATATCCAAACCACGAGTTTTATCAACATCATCAAAGTTGATTTCTGGGAAGATCAATTGTTCTTTCACACCAAGTGTGTAGTTTCCGCGTCCATCAAATGATTTAGTTGGAACACCATGGAAGTCACGTACACGTGGAAGTGAAACTGTTACCAATTTATCCAAGAATTCGTACATACGTTCACCACGAAGGGTAACTTTTGCACCGATCGCAACACCTTCACGAAGACGGAAGCCGGCGATTGATTTTTTAGCCTTAGTGATCAATGGTTTTTGACCTGAGATCAAAGCAAGCTCTTCAGCAGCTTTTTCAAGGTTTTTAGCATTTGATACTGCATCACCAACACCCATGTTCAAAACGATTTTATCAACTTTTGGCACAGCCATAACTGATGAATAGTTGAACTGTTCAGTCAATGATGGTACTACTTCATTAAGGTATTTTTCTTTTAAACGATTAGCCATTATACTTCTCCTTTCCTTCGTGATTAGTCAAGCACTTCGCCTGATTTTTTGTTGTAGCGAACTTTTTTGCCGTCTACAAATTTGTAGCCAACACGTCCAGCAACACCGTTTTTGTCCAAAACTTGAACGTTAGAAGCATGGATTGGAGCTTCTTTTTCAACGATTGCACCTTGAGGGTTTTCGTTATTTGGACGTTGGTGTTTCTTGATGATGTTTACACCTTCTACAACAACTTTATTTACTTTTGGAAGAGCAGTAAGAACAACAGCTTCTACGCCTTTGTCTTTACCAGCGATTACGCGAACTTTGTCGCCTTTTTTTACAAACATTTTATTCTCCTTTTATTCTTACGCCCGATGGGCACCCTGGCTTATGCCAGGGGACTGTGTTTGTTTTTTTATTGATTAAAGTACTTCTGGAGCAAGTGACACGATCTTCATGAAACCACCGTCACGCAATTCACGTGCAACTGGGCCAAAGATACGAGTTCCGCGAGGAGTTTTGTCGTCACGGATGATTACTGCTGCATTTTCGTCGAATTTGATGTATGAACCATCTTTACGACGAGCACCTGATTTAGTACGAACGATAACAGCTTTTACAACGTCACCTTTCTTAACCGCACCACCAGGAGTAGCTTGTTTTACTGATGCAACGATTACATCACCGATGCTCGCGAATTTACGTTTTGAACCACCAAGAACTTTGATTGTCAAGATTTCGCGTGCGCCACTGTTGTCAGCGACTTTCAAACGAGTTTCTGTTTGAATCATTTACGTTTTCTCCTTTCAGGTATGATTAGATGATGACCGCTTCTTCAACGACTTCTACAAGACGGAAGCGTTTTGTAGCTGAAAGCGGACGAGTTTCCATGATACGAACGATATCGCCTTCTTTAGCAACATTGTTTTCATCATGAGCTTTGTATTTTTTAGAATAGTTGATACGTTTACCATAGACTGGGTGGTTACGTTTAGTTTCAACTACAACTGTGATTGTTTTGTCCATTTTGTCAGACACAACGCGTCCAACAAGAACTTTACGATTATTGCGTTCCATTGAAATTCTCCTTCCCTAGTCTATTATTTAGCTTCTGATTGAACAGTTTTGATACGAGCGATTTGTTTTTTCACTTCTTTCAAACGTCCAGTTTGTTCCAATTGACCAGCAGCCGCTTGGAAACGAAGTTCAAACAATTCTTTCTTCAATTCATTTTCACGCTTCGCGAGTTCTTCTTGAGAAAGACCACGAAGTTCTTTAACAAATTCTTTTACTTCTGTAAGTTTCATGACCTCTCCTTATTCTGCTTCACGTTTCACAAATTTAGTTTTAACTGGCAATTTGTGGCTAGCAAGACGAAGCGCTTCGCGTGCGATCTCTTCAGATACACCAGCAATTTCGAACATCACTTTACCACGTTTAACTGGTGCTACCCAACCTTCAGGAGCCCCTTTACCAGATCCCATACGTACCCCGATAGCTTTAGCGGTGTATGATTTGTGTGGGAAAATCTTAATCCAAACTTTACCACCACGTTTCATGTAACGAGTCATGGCGATACGAGCAGCTTCGATTTGACGGTTTGTGATCCAGTGGCTAGTTGTAGCTTGAAGACCGTATTCACCGAATGCTACTTCTTTTCCACCTTTTGCTTCACCGCGCATTTTACCACGGAATTCGCGACGGTGTTTTACACGTTTAGGTACTAACATTGGTTATTTACCTCCTTTAGCGTCTTTACGAGCTGGAAGAACTTCACCACGGTAGATCCATACTTTAACACCAAGTTTACCGTAAGTAGTGTCTGCTTCTTCCCAAGCGTAATCGATATCAGCGCGAAGTGTGTGGAGTGGAACAGTTCCTTCAGAGTATCCTTCTGCACGGGCAATATCTGCACCGTTCAAACGACCTGATACTTGAGTTTTGATTCCTTTAGCTCCAGCACGCATAGCACGTTGGATCGCTTGTTTTTGTGCACGACGGAAAGCAACACGTTGTTCCAATTGACGAGCGATTCCTTCACCAACAAGGTGAGCATCCAAGTCAGGACGTTTGATCTCAATGATGTTGATGTGTACTTGTTTACCAGTCAATTTGTTAAGAGCTGCACGAAGTGCATCAACGTTTGCTCCACCTTTACCAATAACCATACCTGGTTTAGCAGTGTGAAGAGAAACGTTAACTTTGTTTACTGCGCGTTCGATTTCAATAGTTGAAACGGCTGCGTCAGCCAATTCTTTTTGAATGAATTTACGGATTGCAAGATCTTCATGAAGGTAATCCGCGTATTCTTTTTCAGCATACCATTTGGCATCCCAATCACGGATGATACCAACACGCATACCAATTGGATGTACTTTTTGACCCACGAGTTTACCTCCTTATTTTTCTGCAACAGCTACTGTGATGTGAGCTGTACGTTTGTTGATTGGTGAAGCTGAACCTTTCGCACGTGGACGGAAACGTTTCATTGTTGGTCCTTCGTTTGCGAATGCTTCAGATACTACCAAGTTAGCTTTTTCCAAACCAAAGTTGTTTTCAGCGTTTGCTACTGCTGAGTTCAACACTTTAAGGATGATCCCTGCAGCTTTGTTTGGTGTGAATGTCAAAATAGCGATGGCATCGGCTACGCTTTTACCACGGATGTTGTCAAGAACAAGACGTGATTTACGAGGTGAAACACGCACTGTACGAGCCATTGCTTTAGCTGAAGTAATTTCTGCCATTTATGTTCTCCTTATTTTCTACGTGTCTTCTTGTCGTCTGCCGCGTGACCTTTGTAAGTACGAGTTGGTGCAAATTCACCAAGCTTGTGACCTACCATGTCTTCTTGGATGTAAACAGGTACATGTTTACGTCCATCATAAACTGCGATAGTGTATCCGATGAAACTTGGGAAGATCGTTGAACGACGTGACCAAGTTTTAATTACTTTTTTCTTTTCGTCGTTTGCTTGAGCTTCAACTTTTTTCATCAAATGCTCATCGACGAAAGGTCCTTTTTTAAGACTACGTCCCATTTTGTAATTTTCTCCTTTAAAATTTAGTACCACAGCGGCTTGCGCTGCTATGCAGCGCTACCGAGCTGGCGGAAAGTGTAAGCTAGTTGCTTATGATTATTTTTGGTTGCGACGACGAACGATAAGTTTGTCAGATTTCGCTTTCTTGTTACGAGTTTTAAGACCAAGCGCAGGTTTACCCCAAGGAGTAGATGGCGCTTTACGTCCAACTGGTGCTTTACCTTCACCACCACCGTGTGGGTGATCATTCGGGTTCATTACAGAACCGCGAACTGTAGGGCGAACACCTTTCCAGCGGTTACGTCCCGCTTTACCAAGGTTAACAAGTCCATGTTGTTCATTTCCGACAACACCAACTGTAGCACGGCAAGTTCCAAGAATCATACGAACTTCGCCTGATTGAAGACGAACAAGTACATATTTACCTTCAGAACCCAATACTTGAGCAGAAGCTCCAGCAGCACGTACCAATTCTCCACCTTTACCAGGTTTCAATTCGATGTTGTGGATCAAAGTACCAACCGGGATGTTAGCAAGTGGAAGAGCATTTCCGACTTTGATATCTGCTTCTGGTCCTGATACGATGCGTTGACCTACTTCAAGACCTTTAGGGGCAATGATGTAAGCTTTCACACCGTCAGTGTAGTGTACAAGCGCGATGTTAGCTGAGCGGTTTGGATCGTATTCGATCGTTTTAACGACTGCTTCAACTCCATCTTTGTTACGTTTGAAATCGATCAAACGGTAATGACGTTTGTGTCCACCACCTTGGTGACGAACAGTGATACGACCGTTGTTGTTACGACCTGCTTTGTTTTTAAGAGAAACAAGCAAAGTTTTCTCAGGTGTGTTTGTTGTGATTTCAGCGAAATCCAAAGAAGTCATATTACGGCGACCGTTTGTTGTTGGTTTATAAACACGAATTCCCACGATATTTCCTCCTTAGATTATTCAGCTTCAGTAGCAAACAACTCGATTGCTTTAGAATCAGCTGCAAGCGTGATGATAGCTTTTTTAGTTTTTGAAGTAAAACCAGTGTAACGTCCAACGCGTTTTGCTTTAGGTTTTACGTTTACAGTGTTCACATTCGCAACTTTTACACCTTCAAACGCAGCTTCAACAGCTTGTTTGATCAAAAGTTTGTGAGCGCGAGTGTCAACTTCGAATACATATTTGCCTGCTTCAAGTTGAGCCATTGACTTTTCAGTGATAACAGGTTTTTTGATAACATCATACAAATTCATTATGCAAGAACCTCCTCGATTTTAGAGATAGCTGCTTGAGTAACAAGAAGTTTGTCACTATTTGCGATGTCAAGAACACTTGCAGTTGTAGCAGTCGCAACTTTCACGTTTGGAAGGTTACGAGCTGAAAGAGCTGCGAATTCATTTCCTTCTTCAAGAATAACAAGGACTTTAGAATCGATGCTCAAAGCTGCAAGAACTTTTGCAAATTCAGCAGTTTTTGGAGCTGTAAATTCAAGAGAATCAACGGCTACAAATTTGTTTTCAGCAACTTTTTCTGAGTAAACAGATTTAAGTGCAAGGCGACGAACTTTTTGAGGAAGTTTGTACGCATAGCTACGTGGAGTTGGTCCGAAGACGATTCCACCACCACGCCATTGTGGAGAGCGGATAGAACCTTGACGAGCACGTCCAGTTCCTTTTTGACGCCATGGTTTGCGTCCGCCACCTGAAACGGCTGAACGGTTTTTAACTGCGTGAGTTCCTTGACGAAGGCTAGCACGTTGGCTGATGATCACATCAAATACAACTGCTTGGTTTGGTTCGATACCAAAGATCGCATCGTTAAGAACAACTTCGCCCGCTTGTTTACCAGTTTGGTCGAATAATGTTACATTTGCCATTTTGACTGTATTCCCCTTTCCTTATTATTTACCAGCTTTAACTGCTGACTTGATAGTGATAAGAGATTTCTTAGCACCTGGTACGTTACCTTTGATAAGGATAACGTTCTTTTCTGGAACAACTTGTACAACTTCAAGGTTTTGAATCGTTACACGATCGCCACCCATGCGTCCTGCAAGGTTTTTACCTTTGAATACGCGGTTAGGTGCAACAGGTCCCATAGAACCTGGACGACGGTGGTAACGAGAACCGTGAGCCATTGGTCCACGTGATTGTCCGTGGCGTTTGATAACACCTTGGAAACCTTTACCTTTAGAAGTACCAGTTACATCAACAATGTCTCCAGCTTCGAAAGTGTCAACTGTGATTTCATCACCAACTTCCAAGCCTTCAACGTTTTTGAATTCACGAATGAAGCGCTTAGGAGCCGTGTTAGCTTTTGCTACATGTCCTTTAGCAGGTTTGTTGCTCAATACTTCGCGTTTGTCATCGAAACCAACTTGGATAGCGTTGTAACCATCTGTTTCAACAGTTTTAACTTGAAGAACAACGTTTGGAGTTGCTTCGATAACTGTTACAGGGATCAATTCGCCAGCTTCAGTGAAGATTTGAGTCATTCCCACTTTTTTCCCTAAGATTCCTTTTGTCATGAGAAAATAGTTCCTTTTCTATAGTTTTTTATTCAAAAAGTTTTTAACGAGCGTTTTTTATGCTCTGGATCAAGCTTTAGATTAAAGTTTGATTTCTACGTTTACACCACTTGGAAGATCCAATTTCATCAAAGCGTCAACTGTTTTTTGAGTTGGGTTGATGATATCGATCAAACGTTTGTGTGTACGCATTTCGAATTGTTCGCGAGAATCTTTGTATTTGTGAGTCGCACGAATGATTGTGTAGAGGCTACGCTCAGTTGGAAGTGGGATTGGACCCGCAACTTGTGCACCTGTACGAGTAGCTGATTCTACGATTTTTGCAGCCGCTGTGTCAAGTGTACGGTGTTCGTACGCTTTCAAACGGATGCGGATTTTTTTGTTTGCCATCTTTTTCTCCTTTTCGTCTATTTAAGATAATAGGCTAGCTCCACAAGAAAACCGACGCGCGTTGCGTGGCAATGCAACCGAGCGTGTCGCAACCTCTTGCATCAAAGCTAATAGCTGTTTTTCACAGCACCATAGTAGTTTAACACAAACAAAGGCCCAATGCAAGGGATTTGAGAAGATTTTTTTCGTTTTTTTGATGAAAGTGTTTTCGAAAGAAATAGAGTGGTAAAAAAGTTGCTATTATATAGGAAAAAGGGAGCGAGACAGAACAAATTTATATCCAATTTGTTCGTCGTCTCGCCCCCGCACAGTTGATTAGGTTATCTTTGGAGCTTAACAAGCGAACAAAGATACCAATCAACCACTGCGTCTAGCAGTTATTCCTATTATTCTCAGATGGCTGTAGTCTTTTTTCTTCCTATTTATCTATTTCTAGAAATTCCGTCCTGATTTGTTATAGCCATATTTTTCGACGAAATGCTCACGGAATTCTAAGAGATTGTCATCCATGATGGCTTGACGGACCTGCTTCATGAGGTTGATCAAGAAATACAAGTTGTGGTAGCTAGTCAAGCGAATGCCGAAGGTCTCATCTGCCTTGAGGAGGTGGCGAAGATAAGCTCGGGTGTAATTCTTACAAGTGTAGCAATCACATTCGGGATCCAGCGGTGTAAAGTCTTCTGCAAATTGCGCATTTTTCACTACCAGGCGTCCTTGGCTAGTCATACAGGTACCATTTCGCGCAATCCGCGTCGGCAAGACACAGTCAAACATGTCCACTCCACGAATAACGCCATCAATCAGACTGTCTGGAGCTCCTACTCCCATGAGATAGCGTGGCTTGTTCTCCGGTAAGAGCGGAGTTGTGAAATCCAGCACCGCATTCATCTCTTCATGGCTTTCCCCAACAGCTAAGCCACCGATGGAATAGCCTGGAAAGTCCATGCTGACCAAATCTTGAGCAGACTGACGGCGCAAGTCTTCAAATCCAGCCCCTTGAACAATCCCGAAAAGACCTTGATCATGAGGACGACGGTGAGCCTTCAGGCCACGTTCTGCCCAACGACTGGTCCGTTCGATTGATTTTTTCACATAATCATAGGGCTGATAGAACTGAGGGCATTCATCAAAGGACATCATGATGTCGCTCCCTAGATTGTTTTGGATCAAGATGGCCTTTTCTGGAGAGAGGAACATCTTCGAGCCGTTGAGGTGGTTTTTAAAGGTTACCCCTTCTTCGGTGATGTTGCGGGTATCCGCTAATGAATAGACCTGGAAGCCTCCACTATCTGTCAAAATGGGCTGGTCCCAGTTCATGAACTGGTGCAGTCCTCCTGCTTTTGCGACTAGATCATCCCCGGGACGAAGCCAGAGATGGTAGGTGTTGGCCAAGATAATTCCGGAACCCATTTCCTTGAGTTCTTCTGGTGATTGGGTCTTAACGGTTGCCTGAGTCCCTACAGGCATAAACATTGGGGTCGGGAAGGTCCCGTGAGGGGTGATAATTTCTCCCAGACGAGCACCTGTATGCTTTTCTTTTTTGATCAATCGATATTGAATCGGTGAATCTGTCATGGTTACCTCCGTACTGGGAAAAACAGTCCCAGCCTTCTTATTCCTGTCACAGTTTTCCTGTGAACACCTGTACGATTGTACCAAATTTTACCGGCTCTGTCACGGACTTATGTTATAATAAAAAGTACTACTATGAAGAGAGTGTCATCTATGAACCTTAAATTGATTCGCCTCCGGGCACGTACCATGCAAGTCCAGCAACCGGGCTTAGCTATCCTTTTTGCTCTTCCGGTCCTGTTGACCATTCTTGCTAATTTCCTCTTAAGTGGGCAAGATCTAGTCGATCTACTACCGGATATGACCTTGCAGCAAGCAAGTATCTACATGATCCAGCGACAGCTCTTTCCTTCCGTCGTCTCCTTTGTCATCTCCATTTTAGTGGTCGGTGCGACTTTTAGCTATTTAGATACGATTAATCCCAAGATTGAACACCGAACACGCGTGTTAGATATTTTTAAACAAGATCGCTTTACCTCTGTATTTGCTACCTTGATCTTGAAGCAAGCCGTTCTCTTTTTATGGGGACTCATCCTCTATGCGGGGAGCCTCATCAGCACCTACGCCAGCATTCGATTTTTGGCGATCTACGATAAGGTGAGCAACCCTAGCACTCTGAGTGCTTCCAGTCCTGAATTTCAATCTCTCATGCAACAAATGCCTCTGATGACTGCTGGCGTCGTACTTGGCCTGATCGGCCTCCTCTTTTACCTGCCACAATACTACAGTCTCAGCTTGGTCGAATTGATCCTCTACGAGCAATTACGAGACGGCGACTACAAGGGAGCCTTTGGAGTCCTTCGCCAAAGTCGTGAAACTATGAAAGGGTTCCGCAGCAATCGCTTGGTGCTCGATCTAACCTTGATTGGTTGGTACTTCTTGAATTACTTCACGCGCGATGTCATCGGCTTTTATACCATGCCTTACTTTATTAACTGCCAAATTGCATTTTATGATCAAATCAAGCAGATCAAACAAGGGCCGCGCCATTTTACAGGCCATCCAAGCCATGAAACTGAATAAGAGTAAGAAGAAAACCCCAGCAAGCTGGGGTTTTCTTCTATGTCAATTGTTTATCATTTATAAACCGTATAGGGAGTCTCCTAAGATCAGTCGGGTGTGTTCTCGTTTGATACAGCGGTTCATGACGATATCTTCTCGTCCAGCTCCACGAAGGATTTCTTCTGCTTCTTGATTTTCCAGTTCCAATTGTGCCCAGAAAATTTTCGCATCCGTCTCAATAAAATCACGTGCCACATCTGGTAAAAACTCACTGCGACGGTATACATCGACGATATCTACTGGGAAAGGAATCTCCTGCAAGCTAGCGTACACCGTTTCTCCAAGAATCTGGCCACCAGCTGCACGAGGGTTGACAGGAATAATCCGATAGCCCCGCTCTTGCATCTCCTTGCTGACACGATGACTGGTCGTATCTTCACGGTCAGATAATCCAACTACAGCGATGATCTTGCTGGTTTCTAGGTAATGTTTGATAATGCCATCACTGGGATTGCGAAATGAATAAGCCATAAGAATCTCCTTTTTGTGTTTCTTGTCTTAAGAATTTATATGGTACTGGACGTACTTGTACGACTTCCATTTTATTTGGCTTCATACCATGTTTTGCCTTCGTTCTCATCAGCTTCCAGTGGTACTGCAAGTTCAATAGCGGATTCCATGGTCTCTTTGACGAGTTCTTTGATCGCTGCCAGTTCATCACTTGGTACTTGCAGAACGATTTCATCGTGCACCTGAAGAAGCATCTTGGTCTTGTATGCTCCTGCTTCTAGCGCTTGGTCCAAGTGGATCATGGCAATTTTCAAGATATCTGCTGCAGATCCTTGGATTGGTGAGTTGATAGCCGTCCGCTCCGCAAAGCCTCGAACATTGAAGTTGCGAGAATTGATATCTGGAATCTCCCGACGACGCTTGAAGAGGGTCTCCACATAGCCTTTATCACGCGCTTCCCGTACCACTCTCTCCATATAGTCCTTGATGCCAGGGTAGCGTTCGAAGTAGGTCTCAATGTAGGCCTTGGCTTCTTTTCGACTGATCCCTAGGTTATTAGACAGTCCAAAGTCGGAAATTCCATAAACCACACCGAAGTTTACTGCTTTTGCATTGCGACGGTCGTTCGGCGTCACATCTTCTGGTTTTTCAATATTGAAAACTCGCATAGCAGTCGATGTATGGATATCTGCCCCATGTTTAAAGGCGTCAATCAAATGCTCATCTCCCGAAATATGGGCCAAGACACGCAATTCTATTTGTGAATAGTCCGAACTCAACAAGACACTGTTTTTCTCTTCTGGGACAAAGGCCTTGCGAATAAGACGACCTTGTCCCAAACGGACAGGAATGTTTTGCAAGTTGGGATCCACGCTGGACAAGCGTCCTGTCTGCGTCAAATCCTGTACATAGCGGGTATGGATCTTCCCATCTTCCAAAATCCAATCTTGAAGACCGATGACATAGGTCGACTGGATCTTAGCAATTTGGCGGTATTCAAGAATCTTAGACACGATCGGTGCGATAGGAGCCAGGCGTTCCAAGACATCAACGGCTGTTGAATAGCCGGTTTTGGTTTTCTTAGTATATTCAAGAGGGAGTTCCAATTTTTCAAAGAGGATGACGCCCAATTGTTTTGGAGAATTGATGTTGAACTCTTCTCCTGCAAGCTCGTAGATTTCTTGGGTCAAGCGCTCCAAAACCACTTCGTTTTCCACCTGCATGTCTTCTAGGGTCTGGCGCTCTACCTTGATCCCCGCGATTTCCATCTTGGCCAAAACAGCTGCTAGTGGTTGCTCCATATCATAGAGCAAATCCAGCTGGTCATGGGCTTGCAACTGTTCCACCATGGGCTCTTCGGTATCCAGTAGAACAGCGACTTTCCGTGCCAAATGTTCTAATAGGACCGCCTTTTCTGGGATAGCTTTTTTGGCTCCCTTGCCATAAACGACTTCGTCCAGCGGCAGCGCAATCTGACTATAGAGACTCGCAATGGTTGAAATTTCATTGTCCTCTACGGTCGACAAGAGATACTTAGCCAATCGACTGTCAAACGCGGGATTTTGAAGGGGAATGCCCAAGTGGCTGAGCAAGACCTTGGCCCGTTTGAAGTCATAGACCTTGAGGGGCGTTTTTTCGAGAAATTCTTTGAAAATCGGTGTTTGTAAAAGACCAGTATCTGTACTCGCGTAGAGCTGACCTTTGGTCCCCCATGCGAAACCGATGATGGGTTCCGTATGGTAATTGTCCCCAAAAATCTCAAAATGGAAGAAACTATCTTCCGTGAGCATATCTGAAGTGACTTGCTCGACTTCTGTATAGTCAATAGCTACAGGAGCCGCTTCTTCTCCACTGAGATCCAAGGCCTGACGGAGTTGCTTGAAGCCCATCTCCTCATAAAACTTGGCGAGATTTTCTAGATGAGGGCCCGTATAGGTGATATCGTCCAGGCCAATTTCAATAGGTGCATCGGTCTCGATGGTCGCAAGAGTCTTGGATAGGTAGGCCTGCTCCTTGTCGTTGATGAGGTTTTCCTTCATCTTAGAAGCCTTCATCTCGTCGATATGCTCGTAAATACCATCGAGAGACCCGTACTCTAGGAGTAGTTTGATCCCGGTCTTTTCTCCGATTTTGGTGACACCTGGGATATTATCCGACTTATCTCCCATCAAGGCCTTGAGGTCGATAAATTGCTCTGGTGTCAGCCCCATCTTTTCTTTCAGATAGGCTGGAGTGAATTCCTCAAACTCCGCTACCCCTTTTTTAGAGATTTCAACTACCGTATTGTCATCTGTCAGCTGGATCAAATCCTTGTCCCCAGAGACAATGGTCACATCAAATGGCACCGAGGTAGTTTCTGCCATCTTATCTAGCGTTCCAATAATATCATCCGCTTCATACTGGGCCAGCTCATAATGGCGGATTCCCAAATGATCTAATTGCTCACGAATGAAAGGAAACTGCTCACGGAACTCATCTGGAGTTTTTGCACGGCCCCCTTTGTAGTCGGCATACATCTCCGTCCGAAAGGTCGTCTTTCCTGCATCAAAAGCAACGAGGACATGGGTCGGTTGGATGCGCTCCAAGAGATGGCTCAACATGAGGTTAAAGCCATAAACCGCATTGGTATGCAAACCATTGGCATTTTTGAAGCGATCAATTTGATTATAGAGTGCGAAAAAGGCACGAAAAGCGACGGAAGACCCGTCGATGAGTAGTAATTTATTCTTTTTTTCCATAGGCCTATTATACCACGAATCACAAGGTCTCTGGTACATAAAAACTCTACCCTTTCGGGTAGAGCCTTCTTTAGGAGTTTCTTATGAAAAATGAAGAGAAGTGTTTATTCGCCGTAACAAGAACCTTGTTGTGGCAATTTCTTAAAGCGTTTTGGATAATTAACTGAGATTTTCATTTTCTGTACCTCATTTCTTATTGGATGAGTACAGTATACAAGAGAAACCTAAACGATTCCTTATAGAAAGCTTCAAGAAAACTAAAAGCTGAGGCGTAAAACACGCGGTTGTTTTTTGCTGCAAGCTGGTAACTGAAGATGAAGCCCTGTCTCATCTTGGCTCCAAGAAAGGGGCTGGCTTTCTCCAAGGAGCTCTAGCTTTTGAATGCGCGCATGAAGAATTCTCGGTTGCTTGAGATCATAGGCGAGAGATGGCAAGGTCAGCTCTTCTGCCCTTCCACTTGGTTCCAGCTGGATGGCATAAAGAAAGCCATCACGCATGGTATAGCGGAAATCTTGGTTGGTATAGAGTGGCGCTTGCCCGTCTGAAAAGGAACCTTCCTGGGCCTCGGTCGGTCCGTCTGATGACACCCGCCAAGGCCGACTCTGATAAATGGCTTCTCCATTTACCGCCAGCCAGTCCCCGATCTCTGTGAGGATGTCTTGGTCTTGCTCAGGGATCGTGCCATCTGCTTTGGGTCCAATATTGAGCAGAAGATTGCCATTTTTGGCCACAACATCAACTAAATTTTGTAGCAATTCCTTACTGGTCTTGTAGGCTAGATCCTGGGTATAACACCAAGAATTACGGGCGATCGCGGTATCCATTTGCCACGGAAAGGCTTGCGTCTCTCCGTATCCTCCCCGCTCCATCTCAACGATTCCTGAACCGAAAGGGAGGGCGTCCTGTTTGTAACAAACAGCCACCTTGCGATCCTCTTGTGCTGCTAGATTGTAATAATAAGCCAAAAAGCGCATCAAGTAGGGACGGAAACTCTCATGCTGGATCCACCAGTCAAAATATAGGAGCTCTGGTTGGTAGTCCCGCACCAGTTCACAGGTTCGCAACAGCCAATCTTCCAAGAATTCTTTACTTGGATAAGGCTTAGAAGTCAGATCAAAATGATCCTTGGGCTCTGGCTCCGCTGGCCAATAAAGGCTGTCTCTTGGGACTTCTTGCGGAATGTCACTAGTGAATTCCTTGCCATGTGAAAAGAAAAACTGGTGTTCTGCCCGGTGAGAAGACGTACAAAAGTGCAGACCACGTTTTTCTGCTTCCTCCCTCAGCTCTCCTAAGACATCTCGTCTCGGCCCCATTTCTAAGCTATTATAAGGCGAGAGAGTAGAGGCATACATCTGAAAACCATCGTGGTGCTCCGCAACTGGAAAAAGATACTGGGCTCCCGCTTTTTGAAAGAGATCTAGCCAAGATGCCGGATCAAAGCGATCGGCTGTAAAAAGAGGAATGAGATCCTTGTAGCCAAAGCCGGCCTGGTCTCCAAAATGCTCTCGATGATAGTCATAACAAGGATTCCCTTGTATATACATATTTCGCGAATACCATTCTGAACCAAAGGCAGGTACACTGTAGACACCCCAGTGGATAAACATTCCAAATTTGGCATCCCGATACCAATCCGGACAGACTTGATGGCTAAGAGAGTCCCAGGTGGGTTCAAAAGGACCTGACTGGATGACTTGATCAATCTCTTCAAGGCTTATCATTCTCTTCTCCTCTTTTCTTGTTACTACCTCTATTGTAACGAGAAAGCCTCGTTTGTAAAGACCAACGAGGGGAATGTTTAAAATAGTAGACAAAGAGCTTGATCTAGGAGAATCAAGCTGATGATGAATGGAATGAAGCTTCTAACCCTTCACTGCTTGAGAAATAAAACGAGCAATGGCGTCTGTCTCCCCTTGGTGGAGAGCCTTAACGATTTTGGACCCCACAATAACCCCATCTGAGACCTTGTTGAAACGGTGAACATCCTCCATGCTGGAAACTCCAAAACCTGTTAAAACAGGAATAGACGCTATTTCATGTAATTGGGCCAAGTGGTGATCCAAATCATCTCGATAGCTACCAGCTTTCCCCGTCACTCCATTGACGGCAACGGCATAGATAAATCCTTCTGCATCTTGGATCAATTTCTTCTGGCGCTCGATTCCTGTGGTTAAGCTCACTAGCGGCACCAAAGCGATGTCTTTATCCACTAATAGAGGCTCTACCAGATCCGCATGCTCATGAGGAAGATCCGGAATAATCACTCCCTTGACCGCTGTTCCTTCTACATCTCTAAAGAAGTTTTCGAGCCCATATTGGAACAAGAGGTTGAAATAGGTCATGATGACCAAAGGAACACTTGTCTCCAGACGCTGGATCGTTTGCACCAGTTCCTCTGTTGTCGTCCCATGGGCTAAACTTCGTAGCCCCGCCTCTTCAATCACAGGGCCATCTGCCACCGGATCTGAAAAAGGAATGCCAACCTCAATAGCTGAGACACCAAGCTCCTCCAAAAATTGGATGGTTTCCTGCAAACCTGCTAAGCCTTTTTCATGATCTCCTGCCATAATATAAGGAACAAAGATTCCTTGCTGCTGGTCTTTCAGCTTTTGTAAATGCTCTGTTAAGGTCTTTCCCATCTTACTCTCCTCTCTCTTGTTCTAGGCGGTCTTTGACTTGTACCACATCTTTATCCCCACGACCTGATAAGCAAACGATCATGGATTTTTCAGGCCCCATCTCCTTGGCCAATTTCACTGCATAGGCGATAGCATGGCTCGATTCCAGAGCTGGAATGATTCCTTCTACTTTTGAAAGCAATTGAAAGGCTTCTAGGGCTTCTTGGTCTGCCACAGGCACATAGGTTGCCCGCTTGATATCATGGAAATAAGAATGCTCTGGCCCAATCCCAGGATAATCGAGACCTGCTGAAATCGAGAAGGCTTCTAAAATCTGTCCATGGGCATCCTGTAAAACATCCATCAAGGCACCGTGAAGGACTCCCGGACGCCCCTTGGTCAAGGTTGCTGCATGCTGGTCTGTATCTACTCCAAGCCCAGCAGCTTCTGCCCCATACATGGCAACAGATGTATCTTCAACAAAAGGATAAAAGAGGCCAATGGCGTTCGATCCGCCTCCTACACAGGCTAAAACTGCATTTGGTAATGCACCATCATTTTGCTCTGCAAATTGGCGTTTGGCTTCTCGACCGATGACACTTTGAAAATCACGGACAATCTCTGGGAATGGATGAGGTCCTAGAGCAGAACCCATGATATAGTGGGTATCCTCCACATTTGCTACCCAGGCTCTAAGGGCAGCATTGACCGCATCCTTGAGAACACGTGAACCATCTGTTACTGATTGAACCTTAGCGCCCAATAACTCCATCCGAAAGACATTGAGGGCTTGGCGTTTGACATCTTCTTCCCCCATGTAAATGGTACATTCCATATCAAATAAAGCAGCAGCTGTTGCTGTTGCAACACCGTGCTGGCCAGCTCCTGTTTCTGCGATGATCTTCTTTTTGCCCATCCGGTGTGCCAACAAAACCTGTCCTAGGGCATTATTAATTTTATGAGCCCCTGTGTGGTTGAGGTCTTCTCTTTTAAGAAAAATCTTGGCTCCGCCGACATACTTGGTAAGATTCTTAGCGTAATAGAGCGGTGTTTCCCGACCGACATATTGTTTCAAAAGGTGATCCAATTCTGCTTGAAAAGAAGGATCTGCTTGACTTTCTCTATAGGCTTCTTCTAATTCTAAAACTGCTGTCATCAAGGTTTCAGGGACAAATCGTCCCCCGAACCGCCCGTAAAATCCGTTTTTATCTGGTTGTTTATATGCCATGCTTGACCCTTTCTATAAATCGTTTTATCTTTTCTTGATCTTTTATTCCATTTGTCTCGACCCCACTGGATACATCCACCGCATAAGGATGAAAGAAGCGAATGGCATCTGCTACATTGTCTTCCGTCAAGCCTCCTGCAATAAAGAAGGGCTTTGTAACGTTTTGACTTTCGAGTTCTTGCCAGTTAAAAGTCTCTCCACTTCCTGCTACAGGAGCATCAAAGAGCAGATAATCGGCACTGGTCTCAGGAAGAGCTGCATCTTTCCCCACTTGAACAGCACGAATCGTCTGTTGGGGAAGCTCTTGCAAGATGGTATCATCTATTGGCCCATGCACTTGTATCAGATCCAACCCTACAACTTGGCAAGCTTGCTCCACTTCTTCTCTTTGTGGTGATACAAAAACACCGACTTTTTGAACCCTCTTTGGAATATCTGTAGCCAACTGCCGAGCTTGCTCCAGCGTCACTTGCCGTTTGCTTGGTGCAAAGACAAAACCAATGTAGTCCGCACCGGCCTCAACAGCTGTCTGGACAGCTTCCGGAGTGGACAATCCGCAAATTTTAACCTTTGTCAATCTGCAACTCCTTTACTTTTTCAGCCACATTGTCTGCCTTCATGAGGGCTGTCCCAACGAGAATGCCATTAAAATAAGGAGCCAGCATGCGCGCGTCTGCTGCTGCGAAAATAGCAGACTCAGAGATGTAAACCGGTTCTTGTTCAAAATTGGTCGCCAATTCCAGGCTAGTATGAAGATCAGTCTCAAAGGTCACCAAGTTGCGATTATTCACCCCGATGATCTGAGCACCAATCCGGTGAGCGACCTCTAGTTCTGTCAGATTATGGGTCTCCACCAAGACCTCCAGGCCAAGATGGGTCGCAAACTCATAGAGCTCTTGCAGACGAGTCTCTGATAAGGCTGCAACAATCAACAAGATCACGGTCGCCCCTGCGTTTCGTGCCCGAATTATTTGCTTTTCATCCACAATAAAATCTTTATTGAGGGTGGGAATACGCACTTGACTAGATATTTCCCGGAGATACTCGATACTGCCCTTGAAAAAAACTTGATCGGTCAAGACAGAAATCATCACGGCCCCATTTTCTTCGTAAGTCTTAGCCTGCGCGACGATATCCACATCGACATGAATATCTCCCAGACTCGGGCTAGCCTTTTTCACTTCCGCAATGACCTGAAGCTTTTCTGGATGACTCTTTAGGTAATCATACAGGCGGTAGGTCTCGCGCAAAGGTTGGAGTTCCTCTTCTTTCATCGCAGCCACTTCACGCGCCTTTTCCTTTAGAATCTTTGGCAAGAATTCTTGACTCATTTTTGATACTCCTGTAATAATCTCAATTTCTCAAGGGCGGCCCCACTGGCAATCACTTCACGTGCCAAGGCAATCCCCTCTTTGATAGAATCTACCTTGCCGTTGGCATAAAAACCAAGGCCTGCATTTAAGACCGTCACCTCTAAGAAGGGACTCGCTTCATTCTTCAAGACACTGAGCAAAATTTCCGCATTGCGTTTGGCGTCTCCACCTCGTACTTGATCAATTTCAATGCGCTCCATTCCGATATCTTCTGGTTGAAAACTGGATAAAGTAACCTGTCCATCTTCCAGAATAGCGAGCTGGGTTGCGCCATCAAGGCCTGCCTCGTCCAAACCTTGTGGGCCACTCACCACCACTGCGCGTTTCCGACCCAAATTCTTTAGAATCTCTGCCGTACTTTCTAGCATGTCAGGACGACTGGTTCCCAATAGCTGGGTTTCTAGAGGAATCGGATTGATAAGAGGACCAGTTAAGTTCATCACTGTCGGCACCCCTAGTGCCAAGCGAGCGGGCATAATATAGCGCATGCCAGGATGCAGATTTTTGGCAAATAGGAAGACAATTCCCGCCTTTTCAAACACTCGTCCCAAGTCTTCTGGACCCAAATCAAGGTTAATCCCTAGAGCTTCTAGTACATCCGCAGAACCGGATTTGGAAGAGATCGAACGATTTCCGTGTTTCGCCATCTTGATGCCACCACCAGCAAGGACGAAGGCAGCTGTTGTTGAAATATTGAAACTATACGAACGATCGCCCCCCGTTCCACAATTGTCCATCGCTCCTTGAACTTCTGTAGGAATAGCGACTGCATAGGCCTGCATCACTTTTGCAATAGCCGTCCGCTCTTCAACCGTTTCTCCCTTCATTTTAAGACCTAGAAGAAGGGCCGTCACCTGTGCTTCTGAAGCACGACCAGCAACGACTTCCTCCATAGCAGCTTCTAACTCTGCACCAGTTAGATCCATTCCTTCCGCTACTTTTGCAAGCACTTGTTTCATCTTCCGCTCCTTGACTAGTTTGACAAAATTTTCGATGGTCTTGAGCCCATCTGGCGTCCCGATACTTTCTGGATGGTATTGAAAACCATAAATTGGTAAGCTGCGGTGTTGAATCCCCATAATGGCTTGATCATCCGTCGTCCGAGAGGTAATGACAAAATCCTCTGGCATGTCTTCAATCGTCAACGAATGGTAACGCATGACTGGGACCTCTTTTGCGACACCCGCGTATAGCGGAGAGGGAGCTTCTAGCTGGATCTGGCTTTGTTTGCCATGCATGACCTGCGGTGCCAATCCCAAGCGCCCTCCAAAAACTTCCGCAATCGCTTGATGCCCCAAGCAAATCCCCAAGATTGGTTTGACCCCTGCGAAATCTCGGATCATCTCCTCCATCTTGCCCGCGTCCTTTGGCCAACCTGGACCTGGAGAAAAGACCAAGGCATCTGCTTCTTGGGCAACTTGGTACAAATCCGGATCATCATTTCGAAGCACCTGGACCTCATCAAATTTTCCGATATACTGTGCTAAATTGTAGGTAAATGAATCGTAATTATCTACTAATAAAATCATCCTTCTTCTCCAATCCTTGTCATCGATTTTGCCTTATTGACGGTTTCTTGGTATTCATTTTCAGCGATCGAATCATAAACGATTCCTGCTCCGGCCTGCACATAAGCCTTCTTATTTTTGAGGATCATGGTTCGAATCGCAATAGCAAAATCAAGATCCCCCGTCACAGAGAGATAGCCAATAGCCCCCGCATAGACCCCGCGTTTCTCTTTTTCTGCCTCATAGATTCGCTTCATGGCTCGAATCTTGGGAGCACCCGAAACGGTCCCAGCTGGAAGAGTTGCCTTCAGAGCCTCAATAGAGGCTAGTCCAGGAAGTAATTGCCCCTTGACCACACTCGTCAGGTGCATGACATAACGAAAGAATTCCACTTCCATATATTTGGTCACTTCAACTGACCCATTTTGAGCGATACGCCCAATATCGTTTCGCCCTAGATCCACCAACATCCGGTGTTCTGCGACTTCTTTTGGATCCCCTGCCAAATCAGCTGACAATTGCCGATCAGTCTCTTCATCGATCCCTCTGGGACGTGTGCCAGCAATGGGATTGGTTGTCACCACTCGATCCTTGACCGACACCAGACTTTCTGGACTAGCACCGATAATTTGGTACTCCCCAAAATCATAAAAGTAGAGATAATTCGAAGGATTGGTCACGCGCAAATTGCGGTAATAATCTAGCGGTTTTCCTGAAAAATCAGCTGAAAAACGTTGACTGAGCACGCATTGGAACATATCCCCTTTTCGAATATAGTCCCGGGCTAGGGCCACCATTTCCTCAAACTCTTTTTGCTCCAAATGATTGTGGAAATGAAGTGCATGCAGATCCTTGTCCTGAAACTCTTCTTTTGCAGGTCTTGCCAATTGTGCTAATACTTGCTCCAAGCTCGACGCTTGCTCTGCTTCACTTCGTCCACTATAGAGGTTCTCTTCCACCACATAGACCTTTTCCTTTTTGTGATCAAAAATCACATAGCTTTCATATAAGAAAAAGTGAAGATCTGGTGTGCCGATCGTATCTTCAGGAATGGAACCAATGTTCTCATAGAGACCAATCAAGTCATAGCCGACAAATCCAATCGCCCCACCGTTAAAAGGAAGCTCTTCGGAAGTTTTCGTTTTGACCGTGATGCGATTCAAAAAGTCCAAAGGATCTTCTTTAACAATTTGATCATTGTTATAGAGGACGCCATTTTCAAACTTGACTTCACTGACCGGCCGATAGGCTACAATTGAAAAACGCGCATTCTCTTTTTCACGAGGAATTGACTCCAAGATCATTTTATGGGGCGCATCCAAACGCATATAAGCCAAAATTGGACTCAACACATCAGCAGATAAAACTTTTTTCATATCAGAAACCTCTCTTCTAGAACTCTTTTATTCTAAGGAATTCAACCGCACCCTACTTCGCTTGCTAAGGCGATCAAGGGTATCCCATCGCTCAATTCTCGCTTTGGGATCAATGTGCCTAAGCTCGCTTCGCTTGCTAAGGCACATAGAAAAGCCCTCACACAAAAACTGTGTGAGGGCGTAGTGTCCGCGGTGCCACCTCTTTTATAGGGAAAAATAGCTGGTCTTTCCCTACATCTCTATCTCCTCTATCAAGGAGTTGCACGGTAAGGGGTGCCAACCGAATTCACATGGATTAGAATTCATTAATCATAACAGTCCAATTTTCATCAGTCGCTATTGCTTGTTCACAATTCCCACAAGCTCCCTGAAAATAGCTGACTCATTACTTTTCTGTTGCTACCATTATAACCCTTTTTCTTAGAAAGTCAATAAAATTTTTAGTCTTTTTTTATACTTTTTTCTACACTAATTTAATAAAATCAGCTCAAAGAGCCCTAGCGGCCCGTCCTTTTTATCCTAAAAATAGGATACTCAACAAAGCCAAAATTGCAGGACCACCTTGGGTCAAGATAATCTTTTTATTGGCTGTCATCGCACCGTAGGCCGCAGCTCCAATAATAAAGAGCACAAAAATTGTAACAACTTCACTATTTTTAGAGACAAACAATCCATACAAGAGGAACACCCCAATCAAGGCATTGTATATCCCTTGATTCTTAAATAAAGAGGTCACAGATGGGCGAGCGAGTTCTTCTTTATCCATGTTGAAAACCCGACTTGTGGTATCAGATGTGGTTCTGATGCTCTCCAAATAAAAAATATACAAATGCTCCAGTGCAGCAAGACTTGCTAAAATAATCGTCAGTAATGACATCGTAGATTCTCCTTTTTATTCAACTATTATTTGTTCAATGCCAGATACTAATTTGTCCAGCAGGTAAGAAAATTGCTCTTGTTCTTGAGTGGTCAAAATCCGATTCATCTGATCTTTCACTGCCACATGATGGCGAGGGGGATGTTTGACCAAACGATTATAGGCCGTATCCGTCAAATGAATTAAGATTTCCCGCTGATTCTTTGGATTTCGACTCCGATGGACAAATCCTTCCTTTTCTAATATTTTGAAATGCCGGGTTAAAGCCGCTGGATCAATCTGCAAGCGCTCCTGAACCGCGATCTGATTGCAAGGTGCTTGTTCTAATAAATCCTGCAAAATTTGGTAACGTGTTAAGCTAATCCCTAGGCGCTTTTCAAATAACTGTGTAGTCGATTGATCTGCCAAACGTAGTTGGTAGAGCAAATCATTTATTTCTGCCATATCCCTTCCTCTATTCATTTTTGATAAATCAATAATTGACTAATCAATTATAAAGCATTTCATATCCTCTTGCAAGAAAAAGAACTTGCACTATTCTTTCACACAAAAAAGCCGCCTGATTTGGCGACTCTTAGGGAGATTATTATGAAAAAGAAAAGTTTTAGGATTTTTCTAAACAAAGTTAGGAGGTCTTTGTTTATGCTTCTATTATAGCGGACATTTCTTAAAGAAAGCTTACGACTTTATTTCAAAATGAAAACAAATTCTTTACAGATTCTTTTCAGCGTTTAAAATACCTGGAATATCTAGTAAGGTGTTCATCTGATGATTGCCTTGATAGTCAGACGTCAAAAAATTGATACTCTGAATCTGGCTATTTCTTGCAAAGTCAATATCCAGGCTCCGATCCCCAATATAGTAGGTATTTTCTGGCTCCACCCCGTACTTCTCCATCAGATACCTGGCAGCTTCTGGGTCAGGCTTGCGAGCAAAACCACTTTGACTGGTCAAAATCTCTGTAAAAAAAGATTCCAAACCCAAGTCCCGCAGGATGACAAAGGCGTTCTCTCCCTTATGGGTATAGACAAACTGCTCAATTCCAGCTTCTTGTGCCCAGGATAGGACATCACGCGCCCCATCCATCAGAAGGACCTGGGCATTTTTCTCTGCTAGACTTTCAGCTCGACGATGATTCAAGTCAGTCACATCCAGATGATACTCCTCCGCCACGGCTACTAAAAGATCTTGAACCGAATGCTTCAAGATGAAATCTTTAATGCTGGCTCGGTCAAACAGAAGCTGATAAGTTGCATAGGTCTCCTCAAGACCAGCCAGAATCGCATCATAGGAATCCAGCAAGGTCCCATCCAAATCCCAAATAAAGGCTCGTTTTGTCATTTTTTCTCTCCTACTTTTCGTCTATATAGCTGACTCAAAAATAGCCAACGGAAACCATTGTCGAGCAGTGTCCCAGTCCAGACCCCTGGAAGGCCAAAGCCAAGGGTTACTCCAAGCAGATAACCGGCTCCAATTCGAATGACCCACATGCCAATCGTCGTTGCATAAAATGGAAGTTTCCCATTTCCCAAGCCTTGCCAAACAGCTGTATAGATGACCGTTCCTGCTGTAAACGGCGTTCCCAACAAAGAAAAGAGGACAACCGACAGGCTAGCTTCTACTGCTTTTGTATCTTGTGTGTAGAGATGGGTCAGAAGAGTGCCACCAAAAAAGATTCCCAAGGCAATGGGTAACATCAATACAAAGGACAAGCAGTAAGACTGCTTTTGAAGGCGATCAATCTGCTCAAGATCACCTTCACCCAGGCTCCGTGCTACGAGCATAACCGTCGCTGTGGCCACTCCAAATACAGGCATATAATTAAACTGGGTCAGGGTCTCTCCGATAGCATTTCCTGCGACTGCCTCAGTCCCAAAAGCAACCACGATCGCAATGATTACCACATCTCCAGCCCGCATCATCAGCCGCTCTCCGGCTGCTGGAAGTGCTAAGTTCAAGAGCTTACGATCCAATCCCCAACCAAGGGGGGCAAAGGGTAGCTGGACCTTTTGCCACAAGAGGATGACGCCCACCAGACGGGCCAGCACTGTCCCCAAAGCTGCACCAACAATGCCCCAACCAAAAAGGAAAATGGCTACAGAGGAAAACAGAGCGTTTAATAAATTGGTCAACAGGCTCACATACATAGGAATACGTGGATTGTTGGCCACCCGAACCAAGGAGCCCAAGGTCGTCATCAATCCTAAGAGAACTATGGTCCCGCCAACCAAGGAAAGGTAAATCCCCCCGCTTTCGGCTACTGCAGCTTCAGTCCCCAACAGCGAAATCATCTGGCGTCCAAATAACAGCGAAGCCCCTCCTAAGAGAGCACTCAACAACAAGGTCACCTTTAGAGACTCTGTCGCATGGTAGGCAATGTTTTCTTGATTTTTTTCACCCAAGCTTTTGGACATGACACTAGCAACTGCCGCACCCAGTGCCAAAAAGATGGCTTGATAGATCGTGATGATATTCCCTGCGACGGAAACACCTGAAATGGCAATCAAGCCCAGGTGAGCCACTAAATAAGAGTCCACCATGCCCATCAGCATTTGTAAGAAATTTTCACCCATGGCAGGAAGGGCGATATTTAAGATTTTTTTGTATGAATTCATGAGTATATAAAAGAGCCAAACGGCTCTTTTGATCTTTCTAATACAGAGAATTAAAGTCCCAAGTAGTCTTCTACGGCTGCTTGCATGTCTTTGGCTGCCACGCTTGTACGATGGCGAACCGGTGCAGTTTCAAGGCTGTCTACAGCCGGTGGTACAGGAACACCTGAAAGTGTGTGTAATTTAGCCAAGGCTTCGAAATCGCCTAGACCTGTCTCGCCTGTTACCGCTTCTACCGCTACAACTGGGAATTTATAAGGACTTGCTGTAGAGGCAATAACTGTTTTAGCAGTATCTCCTGTTTGAGTCCGGTATTTTTGATAAACGGCTGATGCTACGGCGGTATGAGGGTCTTCAATGTAATCAGACGCTTCATAGACCCGCTTGATCTCTGCAGCAGTTTCTGCTTCATCTGCGTATGCAGCCGCAAACAAATCTAAGATGTCTGCATCAAAGTTGGACAACTGGTACTGACCTGTTGCAACAAGGTTTTCCATCAACTCTTTGGTCTTTGTGGCATCATTGCCTACCAAGTGGAAAATCAAGCGTTCCAAGTTTGAAGAGACCAAGATATCCATTGATGGGCTAGTGGTCACCTTAAACTCACGTTTCTTATCATAGACATGTGTTTTGAAGAAGTCTGTCAAGACATTGTTTTCATTTGACGCACAGATCAATTTTCCAACTGGAAGACCGATTTGTTTGGCATAGAAAGCTGCCAAGATATTTCCAAAGTTTCCTGTTGGGACGGTAAAGTTGACTTTTTCTCCCGCTGTGATTTGGCCTGTCTTGACCAATTGCGCATAGGCGTATACGTAATAAACAACCTGAGGCACCAAACGACCAATGTTCATAGAGTTGGCTGATGAGAATTGCATCTTGTTGGCTGCTAATTTTTCACGAAGGGCCACATCATTGAACATGTGTTTGACATTGGTCTGGGCATCGTCAAAGTTTCCATCGATCGCGATGACATGGGTATTGTCCCCAATTTGAGTCGTCATTTGCAACTCTTGCACCTTGCTGACACCATCTTTTGGATAAAAGACAATAATCTCTGTTCCTGGAACATCGGCAAAACCTGCCATGGCAGCTTTTCCTGTATCTCCAGAAGTCGCCGTCAAGATGACAATTTTATTTTCCAAATCGTGCTTTTTAGCTGCTGTTGTCATAAAGTAAGGCAAGATCGACAAAGCCATATCTTTAAAGGCAATAGTGGAGCCGTGGAAGAGTTCCAAATTGTATTGCCCATCGAGTTTGACAAGCGGAGCAATAGCTGGGGTATCAAACTTGCTGTCATAAGCATGAGAAATACAGTAGTCCAACTCTTCTGCTGTAAAGTCGTCCAAAAAGGCTGACAAAACAAGCTTGGCCACTTCTTGGTAAGAAGCGTCTTTGAGGGTGTTAAAATCTAGCTCCACTTGAGGATAAGAGACCGGAGTAAACAAGCCGCCATCTGTTGCCAAACCTTGAAGGATGGCTTGACTAGCTGTTACAGTATTATTTTCATCTCGTGTTGATTGATAAACTAATGTCATGACTGATTCATTCCTTTACTAGTAGTCTTCTCATTATATCATAAATGTCAGAAAATTTAACGGCTTTTCGCCAAATCTTGGCAAAGGTCGGTAAACAGAAGCTAGATAAAAGAGAGCAGGCGCAACGACTTTGCTCCCACTCCCATGCGAATCTGTTTTACAGGTATCTGTAAGACTTGATCAAGCCAATCCCAACTCTGCTAAAACAGATGGGAAGTCTTTCTTCAAGCTTTCAAGAGCTACCGTTACTTCTTGACGAGTTTGGTTATTTTTCACAGTAACTTGACCGCTCTCAACTTCACTACTTCCTAAGGTAATCAAGGCTTTGGCCGCAAAGACATCTGCTGACTTAAATTGGGCCTTGAGTTTGCGTCCAAGATAGTCACGTTCTGCCTTGAAACCTTGGATTCGAAGGGCTTGAACCAAGCTAAGCGCTGCTTCATTGACCTCATCTCCTAGGACAGCGATGTAGGCATCTAGGCCTGTTTCGATCGGCAATTCTATGCCTTTCTTTTCAAGGACGAGAAGGATCCGTTCCACACCGATACCAAATCCAAAACCAGCTGTCGCAGGGCCACCGAAGTATTCAACCAAACCATCATAGCGACCACCTGCACAGACTGTCAATTCATTGCCTTCAATTTCTGTAATGAACTCAAAAATCGTGTGGTTGTAGTAATCCAAGCCACGCACCATATTGGTATCGATGACATAGGCCACACCTAAATCTTCTAACATCCGACGAACCGCATCAAAATGCGCTTGGCTTTCTTCATCTAGATAGTCTAGGATGGAAGGAGCCTGTTCAACCGCGGCCTTGTCTTCTTTTTCTTTTGAATCCAAGACACGAAGCGGATTTTCTTCTAAGCGACGTTGGCTGTCCTTAGACAATTGATCCTTCATTGGCAAGAGGTAATCAATCAAGGCTTGGCGATAAGCCTGACGACTAGCAGGGCTTCCCAAGGTGTTCAAGTGCAAGGTCACATTATCAATCCCTAGTTCTTTCAGGAATTGCGCTGCCATGGCAATGGTTTCGACATCCGTTGCAGGATTGCTCGATCCAAAGCATTCTACCCCAATTTGGTGGAATTGACGCAAACGACCTGCTTGAGGACGTTCGTAGCGGAACATTGGGCCTATGTAATAGAACTTACTTGGTTTTTGTACCTCAGGTGCAAAGAGTTTGTTTTCTACATACGAGCGGACAACAGGAGCTGTTCCTTCTGGACGAAGCGTGATATGACGATCTCCCTTATCATAGAAGTCATACATTTCTTTGGTAACGATATCCGTCGTATCCCCTACTGAACGGCTGATGACTTCATAATGTTCGAAGATCGGTGTGCGGATTTCATCATAATTGTATCGCGCAAAGACCTTGCGTGCAAAGCCTTCTACATATTGCCATTTCGCTGAATCGCCAGGAAGGATATCCTGGGTCCCTTTTGGTTTTTGTAATTTCATAGCCTTCATCCTTTGTCTTACTTTTGCATCTATTTTACCACAAATTCGAAGAGAAATGGAGGCTGGACCGAATTTCCTTCGTTCAACACCTTCAAAACCTCTTTCTCTTCTTGCCTTATCAGCCGAATTATGAGAAAATGGAAGCCATACTACACTGAAAGGATCTTGCGATGAGAGAGGATATCAAAATCAATGACCGCGCCCTGGCACTAGAGAAGCCGTTAATCGAAAAATTGGAGCTTGTATTTGATACCGATGTTGAGTTAGATGTCTATAACCTAGGACTGATCTACGAGATCCATCTAGATGAAGCCGGCACTTGCAAGGTGGTTATGACCTTTACCGATACGGCTTGTAGCTGTGCTGAGAGCCTTCCGATCGAAATCGTCGCTCGCCTAAAAGAAATCGAGGGGATCGAAGATGTCAAGGTTGAAGTGACTTGGTCACCCGCTTGGAAAATTACACGAATCAGCCGATACGGGCGCATCGCCCTTGGTCTTCCACCACGATAACAATCATTACCATTTAAGAAACGCAGTCAACTTAATGAAGGAAAGCCTCTTTGGGAATCCAATCCATCATAAAAAAACGAGGAACACCAACTCTGCCATCAGAGTTTGTTCCTCGTTTTTTTATAATGTTTGAATCCATTCAAACTTTTTCACTACCAGAATGGACTAAGCCTCGTCAGCTTTTGGTTCTGGAAGGATTTGATACAACACAATTCCAAGAATGGTTGACGTTGCGACACCAGTGATTTGAAGACCACCGAGGTCAATCATCAAACCACCGATCCCTGATACCAAGATCACACTTGCAATCAAGAGATTCTTTTTATTATCAAAATCAATCTTATGTTCAACTAAAATTTTCAAACCGCTAGCAGCGATAACCCCAAAGAGGGCAATAGACAAACCTCCCAATACAGGAGTTGGAATAGAGTGCAAGAGTGCTGATAGCTTCCCAATAAAGCTCATGACAACCGCAATCACTGCTGCGCCTGAAATAACGTAAACTGAGTAGACCTTACTAAGGGCCATAACCCCAATGTTTTCCCCATAAGAAGTTACCGGAGGAGCTCCAAAGAATCCAGCAATAATCTGTGCCAAGCCATCACCAGTAAGCGTATGGTCAAGTCCTGGATCCTTGAAGTAATCACGCTCAGTCAAACTATTTAAAACCATGAGGTGGCCAAAATGTTCCGTCATGGTCACAAAGGCAATCGGAGCCATAGTCAAAATCGCACTTGGATAGAGTTTAAAGCTATAATCCACAAATGGAATGTCAAAGTTTGGAACTTGAATCCAATGTGCCGCACTTACCTCTGAGAAATTGACAAAACTATGTCCTGTCAGCAAACCAAGAGCCAATGAGAAAATATAGCCCACAATTAATCCAAGTAAAATTGGGACGACACCGACAATCTTCTTGCCATACATGTTAAATAGGATAACCGCAAAGAGGGTCACCATCGAAATCAATAGAGCATAGCCGCTGTAGCTATTATTTAAGGTTGTCGCATCAGTGACGGCATTCTTCGCAAGACTCAAACCAATTACCATGATAATGGGGCCAACCACGATTGGTGGAAGGACCTTATTAATCCAATCTTTACCCGCATGCTTAACAATCAGAGCTACAAACAAGTAGACCAAACCACCCGCCATGGCACCTTGGGCAACTGCTGCGATTCCATCTGTCTTCATCAACATCTGCATAGCAGCAATATAAGCAAAACTAGACCCCATGTAAGCAGGAATCTTATACTTGGTCACTGTCAAGTGAGCCAAGGTCCCCAAACCAGATGAGAACAAAGCAATGGCAGGATCAATCCCAACCAAAATCGGCACCAGCACTGTCGCCCCAAACATGGCAAACAAATGCTGGAAAGATAAACCAATCAATAAACCAGGTTTTGGCATATCATTCACATCATATTTAACGTCATTCACGATCGTAAAAACCTCCTAAAATTAAGATGCGACAAGCTATGGCTGAACAAAAACGTCTACCTTCGATGACCAAATCGTAAGGATGCACTCCCTACTTCCATCATCGACGATTTCTTTTTTGATCAAACCACTTTTCAACTATACAAAAAAATCCCCCACAACAAGGAGATACACAAAATATAGGCTGGTCTTCCCAGGCCTTTCATTTCCATAGCTCCTTGCCTGCCTCTCTGGACAGTATTAAAGGATTGATTCGATTAGTCACAATTATAGCAAATTATAGACGGATTTACAAGAAAAATGACAGATGATACACTCAAATCCCCCAAAAAGTAATATTCATACGCTTCAGCGATAGGGTTAAAAATAGCGACTTTGAGCCAAAAAAGAGGCTGGGACAAAAGTCCTAGCCTCTCAATTATTTTTGGATTGTCGAGCAAGACGCAGTGGTTGAGTAGGCTCTACTACACTGATTTCATCAGCTTTTACAGCCCTACTCAACTGTGCGGAGGTGGGACGACGAAATCGAATTTTAACGAATTACCGATTTCTGTCCCACTCTCTCTTTGGACAAAGTCGTCCTTGTAATTACTGTTTACCAGACTGTTCCATATTCCAGAAGTCGGTCACAGCACCACGTGATGCGGAAGAAACGATATGGGCGTATTTACCGAGAACCCCACGGCTATACAGTGGTGGCAAGGTTGTTTCCGCCTTCCGTTTCGCCAACTCTTCGTCTGAGACGTGCATGGTGATTTCTTTGGTATCTTGATCAACCGTTACCAGATCTCCTGTGTGGAGGTAGGCAATCGGACCACCGACCTGAGCTTCAGGCGCAATGTGACCAACAACGAGACCATAAGTCCCACCTGAGAAGCGCCCGTCTGTCAAGAGGGCTACCTTGTCTCCTTGGCCTTTCCCAACGATCATAGATGACAAGGACAGCATTTCCGGCATACCAGGACCACCCTTAGGACCTACGAAACGAACAACAACAACGTCGCCATCCACGATTTCATCCGAAAGAACGGCTTCAATGGCAGCTTCTTCTGAGTCAAAGACCTTAGCAGGACCAGTGATGTTACGAACTTTCACACCTGATACTTTGGCAACCGCCCCTTCTGGAGCCAAGTTCCCTTTCAAGATGATCAATGGACCATCCGCACGTTTTGGATTTTCAAGTGGCATGATAACTTTTTGACCTGGTGTCAAATCAGCGAAGGCCTCCAAGTTTTCTGCAACAGTCTTACCAGTACAGGTGATGCGATCCCCGTGAAGGAAACCATTCTTAAGAAGGTATTTCATGACGGCTGGCACACCACCGACATTGTAAAGGTCTTGGAAGACATATTTTCCTGAAGGTTTCAAGTCCGCCAAATGAGGCACGCGCTCTTGGAAATCGTTGAAGTCTTCAAGCGTCAAATCCACATTGGCCGCATGAGCAATAGCGAGCAAGTGAAGAGTGGCATTGGTAGAACCACCAAGCGCCATGGTCACTGTAATCGCATCTTCAAAGGCTTCACGGGTCAAGATATCAGATGGCTTCAGTCCCATTTCAAGCATTTTGACAACAGCACGACCTGCTTCTTCGATATCGGCCTTCTTATCCGCTGATTCAGCAGGGTGAGAAGATGAACCTGGTAAGCTCATCCCAAGGACCTCGATCGCTGTCGCCATGGTATTGGCCGTATACATACCACCACAGCCACCAGGGCCAGGGCAGGCATTACACTCAAGATCTTTCACTTCTTCAGCGGTCATATCACCGTGATTCCACTTCCCGATCCCTTCGAAAACAGAAACCAAGTCGATATCCTTGCCATTCAGATTACCCGGTGCAATGGTACCACCATAGGCAAAGATCGCTGGGATATCCATATTGGCAATGGCAATCATGGAACCAGGCATGTTCTTATCACAGCCTCCGATAGCTACAAAGGCATCCACGTTGTGACCCCCCATAGCCGCTTCGATAGAATCCGCAATGATATCACGTGACGTCAAGGAGAAGCGCATCCCAGGCGTTCCCATAGCGATCCCATCGGCAACCGTAATGGTCCCAAATTGAACCGGCCAAGCACCTGCATCTTTCACACCTTCTTTGGCCAGTTTTCCAAAATCGTGAAGGTGGATGTTACAAGGGGTATTTTCCGCCCATGTCGAAATCACTCCAACAATCGGTTTCTCAAAACTCTCATCGGTCATTCCCGTCGCGCGAAGCATGGCACGGTTGGGAGATTTTACCATGCTATCGTAGACACTACTACGATGGCGTTTGTCTAATTCTGTCATGTCATTCCTCTCGTTCCATTTTTTACCATTATAGCATAAAAGAGGCCACAAAGATAGGCAAGGACTTTGAAGAGACAGACGACAGAAAAATTTCTTTCAAAAATTTCAATTTTTTTGTCAAGTAACTTTACTTTACAAAAAAGTTTTGTTATACTGTTACAGTTGATGAAAATCAAACCTAATTGAATTTATATCTTAAAAGGAGAAAAACGAAATGGCAGTACCTGCACGTCGCACATCAAAAGCGAAGAAAAACAAACGTCGTACGCACTACAAAGTAACAGCTCCATCTGTAAACTTTGACGAAGCAACTGGAGATTACTCACGTTCACACCGTGTATCACTTAAAGGATACTACAAAGGACGTAAGATCGCTAAAGCTGCATCAGCTGAATAATAGAAGGGAGATACCATGCGCGTAAATATTACACTTGAACACAAAGAATCTGGTGAACGCTTGTACCTTACTTCTAAAAACAAACGTAACACTCCAGACCGTCTTCAATTGAAGAAATACTCACCAAAACTTCGCAAACACGTTGTGTTTACAGAGGTGAAATAGGGGTTCACTACACGTCAATAGATGTTAGAAACCTTGATTTTAAGCGATTCTTGAAATTCTAAATTTCACTACATTGCAATATAAATCAACCGAATCACTACCTTTTTCACTACCTTTTTTGAAATAAGAATAATGATTCGGATATATAAAAGAAGAGGAACTTTATTGTGAAGCTCCTCTTTTTGTTATGTGTTCTTTTTCTCACAGATCGTATGACCTGGTTTGGAAAGTATGAATTTCAGTTGGACTAAAAACAGCGTAATATCAAGACTTTTCTCCGCTTTTATAAAAGCGTTTTTCCAATCAAATTCAACTAATTTTATCTAAATGGTGTGGATTTTACCCCCAAAATTACAGAGAATGGAGCTGATAAACACTAAACGTTCACACCATTAGTTAAATGATTTTTTTCATCATTTTTCTTAGATGATAGAACTTCTAATTTATTTCTTATTCAAGCAAAAACAACCTGCTATAAGTAAGAAAGAGGAAGATACAAGAAAAACACGGCGTAAAAACCGATTCAGTTCATTGTCCTCAATCCTTGTCTGCTTCATTTTCTTTTACGAGATCGTTTTGTGAATCTTTTTCAGAGAGTTTTTGATCAATATACTTGTCAATGTTTTCATAAAATTCCTTGGTCGCTTCACTATCTAATGTTGGCGAGTTCTGAACTTGATTCACTTTCAATTGAACAGATTGAATACCGTAAGAGGCTTGTTTTTGGTGGAGTGTTTCTAATTCTTCTTCTGAAATCGGATCTCCAACAACCGTCAAGACCAATTCATTGTTACTTGACTTGTAGACTTGATTAATAACCGTATAATTGGCGAACTCTTTTCCTACAAACTGTTTGATCCCTTCTTTGCGCGCTTGTTCTATTGTCAGAGTAACTGCCGAATAGCTAGCTGGAAGAATCAACAATACAATCAAAGAAATCAAGCCAATTCTCATTTTAATGCTCAGCTCTTTAAATGAAGTTAAAGGAGATTTTCTCATCAAAATTCTTGTTCCAACAATGTTGGCTAGCATGATAAAGACACAGTTGATCAAGAAAAGATAGAGAGCCCAATAAAAATCGTACATTCCCATTAGCTAAACCATAGCCAGCAGTACAGATAGGCGGCATCAAAGCTGTAGCAATGGCTACTCCTGGCACGATATTGTTTGCTTCTTTTTTCCTTGAACCGATCACACCAGCAATCCCACCAGCAATAGCAATGAGAACATCCCAAATGGTTGGAGAGGTTCGTGCGATCAACTCGCTACTTGCATAAGACAAGGGAGAAATCCAGAAATACAGAGTCGAGACAAGCAAACTGACCAACACTTGAGTCAATAAAACCTCTAGAGATTGCTTGATTAAACGCGTATCAAAAATAGCTAAACCGAATCCCAGTCCAACAATCGGTGTCATGAGAGGTGAAATTAACATGGCTCCAATAATAACAGCTGTTGAATTCATATTTAGACCGATAGAGGCAATAAAAATTGCACACATCAAAATCGCTGTATCTCTCAATCGAACATGAAGGTCATCGTATAATTTCTCACGGTATTCCCGTGTTGAATAATTGGCAGTCATTTGTCCTCTCCTCTTTCCTTATTTAAATCGGTATAATAATTAATAATAACAGCTGATAAACAGCCAAAAAATATGAGCCCATAAATCGTCAAGAAGACACTGGTAATCCTTCCAATCAAGGTCACAGCTAGGAGATCCCCGTAGCCGACAGTCGTCGAAGTCACAAAAGCATACCAAAGACCGTCTCCGTAATTTGTGATAGCAGGTTCAACTAGGAAAAGCACGCCTCCTGACCCAAAAACAAAGGTCACAAAACTCAGAGCAAACCGAGTAAAACCCGTAACCTGTATAATATGCCATAACATTTTTAAACGTCTCATTTGTTCTCCTTATTCATACTAGCTCCTGACCGAGCCGTTTTTTCCAATAATCAAAGTGAAGATAGGACATGATCTCCATCAGAGAAAGATAGACAAACTGATAGATCTGATTTAAGCTGATTATCAACTGATATTGTTTGAAAAATGACTGGAAGAAAGACCAGATATGACTGTCTTGAATCAGTCCCTTCTTAACATCAGACAGGATATTAGCTAAAGCTCCCAAGGACTGAAACGGTAAATCCTTGACATTTATATAGATCCGGTCCACCACATCATTCAGACTGGTATCTTGGATGGCATGAAATTCTCCAAAGAGAACTCCTGCCGCTCCAAGAGTAGAAACAAATTCCACCAAATAATTTCTGAGGAAATTTTCTCAACCTTTTCCCATAATGTGTTTAGTGCCATCCATAACGATCCCAACCAGAAAAAGGAAAGAAAACAAGCAAAGAAATTTTGCCGTAAATCCCAAAAAGCTTCAAGACTTGGTGTTGTTGGTTTTTCTAACTCTAAAATCAAGATGGTCATAATAATTGCTAGAACAGCATCTGTCAATACAATTAATCTGTCTTTCTTCATCGGATTGCATCCCCTTTCTTTTTTGTAACATTCTATCTTATCGCATAATATTGGATATTCTTTCATAATCCGACTACAAACAAAAATAAACCAAAAAGTCTGTCCCTATTATGCTATATTTAACTCTAGAAGTATTCATCCATCTAATTAATAAATATATCATATTTCACAATAAATGAATACTATCAAAGATTCATCCCCTTTCACTTCATCATTTAGTGTTGCTTAGATTTATCAAAAACAACCAAATTTGTATTAATTTCAAGTATCACCTAGTTACAAAAATTTGGGGTGAACAGAAAAAGCATCCCGTATTTTTGATACGAAATGCTTTCAATAAGTTTAAATAAGTTTTAACGTTTACTAAATTGTGATGCTTTACGAGCTTTTTTCAAGCCTGGTTTGACACAGTTGGATTTCAGGTACTTTCAGTTTAGCTTTATATCAACCATCATCAAAATCCAACTATTTTCTTATTTTAAAAAATATGAATAAGTTTGATTGAATGAGGGAATTTCTTTAAATTTTTTCTTAGCACCTATAAGTTAATAATACTATTCTTTAAATTATAGTTTATAATTATCTGATGTTTCAATGACCACAAAACAAAGTACAGCGAATCACTTCCTTTAGTCAAACATATAACTGAACAACATTGTTTATCTTCCTGCACTTTCATATTTTTTCAATCCTTTTCTAAAAAATGTACGACTGATAATAATCAAAAAAACTGTAAAAACTATTTGATAGAAAAATAGGTTCAATGTATCTTTCCCTAAAAATATTAATACTGCAGGATTGGCAATTAATAAATTGGGAACAAATAACATAGTGATCAATCTGTTAATACCTGTAAAAATATTATATGGATACTTAGAAATTCCAATATAATTCAAAAATACATCTACTTTTGAAAATTTAGTTGGGAACCAAAATGAACTAATCGTTATTAGAAACCAAATTGAATAATATATAATACAACCACACATTAAAGAAAGGATATAAAATAATATTTTTAATGAATTTAAATGTACATTTAAATTTCCATAACTTATAAAAATGATCGCAAGACCAAAAAAAGTATTCACGAATTGAACTAAATTAAATGATCTAAAAATATAGAACAACTGAGTATCAAACGGCCTCAATAAAATTTGATCCAAGTTACCACTCAAAATATCTGATTCTAAAATTCCCATACTTCTAATTAACAATCCCATCATAACTCCATCTACAATAGTGTAGGAACCTACCAAAAATAAAATTTGATAATAGTCCCAACCATTAAAAGAGTCTATGTTTAAGAAAATCAATCTAAAAAATACAATAGGTAAACCAATCCACAGTATCGACGAAAATAGACCACAAAAGAAGTCAAAATGAAAATTCATATCAGATTTAAAACCAAAATGAAGTAGCCTAAAAATTACTTTTATTCTAAACATTTTATCCTCCCACATTTGAGAAGTGCTCCACTCCTTTTCTCAATATGAATCTTGATATAATATAAAAAATGATGCACCAAATCAATTGAATACAAATAATTCTCAAATAGTCTATTAATTTATATGTATCATTACTAAACATCTGAAGCGGTTCATATACTAAGTATTTAAAAGGTAATACATCTAAAAACAGACGAAAATTATTTGAAAAAAAACTTAAAGGCAATAATATTCCTGATAAAAACTGAATTACTATTTCTTTAACAGTAAGGACAAAAAATATATTTTCTAACCAAAAAGAAAGCATACCTACACAACATGATATTAAAAACCATAGAACCATAGATAGAATAATTGCAATACTTCCTAAAATAAGAATTTCAATGGTTAATAACTCATTCTTGTAATAAACACTGGAGAATAAAATGACAGGAATGATGATAAATAATAAATGAGCAAGCCTATCTCCAAGCATTTTACAAAAATAATACTTATAAAAAGTAACAGGTTTTATTAATATGCTAAAAAAATTTCCTGAATGAACATCGTCATTGATTTCCCAATCAACTGGATAAAAAACAAAATATGAAAAAATTATAGTCCCCAAATAGTATTGAACCATTGAGGTAAAATCATATCCTGCTATATTTATCTGGTTACTCTGATATATATACGTCCATAAAAATACTGATATCATAATTTGTATACTTGCCTGTAACATTAACAATAGTACACTTGATTTATAGTTCAAAATAGATCGAAATGATATCAGAATAATAGACATTTCTTTTTTCAATTGTGCTCCTTTTTTGTAAAATAGTTTTGTAAAATAATTTCTTCTAAAGAAAGATTTGATATTTCAAAATCTTCTATATCTACAAGCTTATTGATTGATTCTAATGTCTCAAAGACAAAATCTCTAGGTATTTTTAGTATACATTCCGATTTTGTTTGAGAAATGACTACTACTCCTTTAACAGAGCATAACTCTGGTACCAAATCTAATATCATTTTTATCTTTAAATATTTAAAATCAGAAAATTTAGATAAAATAACATCCATTGACTCCTGCAAAATAATTTTTCCTTTGTCAATGACGATTAATTCGTCACAAACAGACGAAATATCATCCATATCATGACTCGTTAAAATAATAGTAGTATGACATTCTTCATTCATTTTCTTTAAAAATGTTCTGATATCTTTTTTAGACTGTATATCTAACCCTATAGTAGGCTCGTCTAAAAATAATATTTCCGGACTTGTTAAAGATGCCGCGATAAACTCCATTTTCATTTTTTGTCCAAGAGAGAGGGTCCGGACCTGCTGGTAAAGCTGATCTTTTACATTCAACAAATTGCTTAATTCCTGAATTCGTTCTTGTAAAATCGCCGGTTCTACCTCATATAAAGTACCAATCAATTGAAAATAATCCATAGCCGAAACATCTTGAAATAACTGTAATTTATTTCCTACTACTATTGAAATTTTTTTTCTAAAATTTATACTTCTTTTAAATGGAATTTCTCCATTCACTTCTAATTTTCCGGAACTAGGATAAAGAGTCCCAGTCAACATTTTAATCGTTGTGGATTTACCAGCTCCATTACTCCCAATAAAGCCAACTATACTCCCTCTCTTAATCGTAAAACTAATATCTTGAACAGCTCGAATCGTTATTTGATTACGTTTCAAAAATCTCTTGATAAATGGGAGTCTTGAATCAAAATTATAAAAATTTTTAGATAAATTCTGAGCATTAATAACTATTTCACTCATATATCTCTCCTTTCGATAAAATATATTTACTTGTACTTTTTCCATACTTTACCAAAATGCTAAAGATTGAGCTAAAATCTTCGGGATGGGTAAAATAATATTTGTCTTTAAAAAGTTTCTCAAAACCTTCAAGGCGATTATTGAAATCATTAAATTTTGTATTGTCTAGCTGGTTGAATGTCTCTTTAATATCCATAAACTTTCTCCGTGATTCTTTATTTCACTTTATAAATAGAAGAGTGTCTATATATTTATAGATCCTCAAGAACTTGCATTTTATCAAGTATAAGTAGAATAGTATGTAAGGGTTTACATATTCATATTATATGATTATGTAAGGAATCCGTCAATTTTCCACATTATTATATGACAAAATGTATTTTTTAAAAATGCAAAAATCTATGAGCAAGATGTTTGACTTCCTTTTTTAAAGTATATATACTTATATTAACCTTAGAAAAGAAAAAATGTTTGAACAGATATTCAATAATAATTACTTTTTTTAAAATTAAAATTCGAACTTTAAATTTTTATCTTTTTTATATTATTGAGTAACCTAAATTGCCCAATTTGTAAAATTTAGCTAGACAAAAAAAGACATCCAAGAGAAATTTCTTAAATGTCTGTAAACGTTGATATAAGCGTGTTGATTAACGTTTTGATAATTGTGATGCTTTACGAGCTTTCTTAAGACCTGGTTTGATAGAGAAGTATTTTAACATATTTCAGAATCATAGTATAACAACATTAAACGTACTTCACTTACTTAAATAATTTGAAAAAATTTCATTCAAATTGTTTTAAAAGGAGAAACTTTTTCAACTTTATGATGAGTAGAAATGGTATCTTTATTTTTTACTACCTATAAGATCCGATTTCCATCTTTCTAATATTGTTTGATCTAAATTATTGATTTGGTATTTAAGATGAATTGGATTAAGACTATATAAAAGAACTAATACAAATCTAGCTGTTTGAATCTTTTGTTTAATTGTCAACAATACTTCTCTATCTCTTTCAGTTATTCCATAAATTTTATCTGAATAGTGGCTTTCTCCATTCAAAAGCAATCTATACATATGAGATTTTAGAAGCTCTCTCTCCTCTCTATCATCAATCGATTCACTTAATAATACTTCATTCGAACTTAACTCTGATATCCCTTTTTGATAATTAAATGTGGAAAAAGCTTCCAACACTCGTCTCATAACGTTACCTATATATGGAGAAAATTCTTTTGCAAAATCACATTCCTCATCCTCAATACAAGCAAAGTCATATATTTTTGTAAGTTGCGTAGAATAGAAGTTTTCCTCTTTCTCAGCTGTCTCTATACCAGTCATAGAATTCAATTGTTTTAATTTAATCTGATTATCTCTAAAAACTCTCTTCCCATCAGCATCTAAGATATCTTCAAATATTTTAAAACAATTATAATAGACATCACTATCATGAGTTAGTATCAGTATCTTACTATTCTCATTACCAATACCAATTTTCTCAATTTCTCCTCTAAGCAGACTATATATTCCTAATTTAATCTCATGGTCAAAACTAGATACCGGATCATCAAGAACTATTAAAAGTGGTAAATTATATTGATTATCAACATTTTGATTTTGATTGACTATAGAAAAAAAGTAACACAAACCAATTGCATTTCTTTCTCCAGTAGATAAACTACTTAATTTTGTCCTTTTACCTCTGGATAAAACATAATAAAATCCATCTTCCTGTTCTAATTTTAATCGCTCAGATTCATAAAACACTCTACCCAATTGTTTATTAATATTGTTAAGAGCTAAAGTAGTATTTTTTACCGACTGCTCATCTTTTACAATTTCCTCATTTAACTCTTCTATTGATTTCTCAGCTTTATTTATTTTTTCTCTATTTTCAAATAATTCTTTACAAAAATTCTCTGTTTCTTTATAAGCTAATTTATCATTCAGCTTATTTGCTTCTTTAATATTTTCATCAAGTTTATTAAATCTTATATTATACTCATCACAAGCTCTATTGTATTTAGATAATGATACATCATAAGCATTTTTAGCTTTAAAAAGAGTTTCGTCATTAAAGTCAGAGGTCCTATATACATTACTCTTCTTATCCTTCAGCTTCTTAATCATTAGATTAAGCTTTGATTTCAAATCTTCTATTGATTTATTCAAACTTATTCTTACATCTTCTTCTATTCTTTTATCTAAATCTACAAAATCTAATTCTGCAATTATAAGCTCAGATATTTTAATAACTTGATCTATACATTCAATATGTTCAGATATCTCATTATTTAACAATTGTTTTTTCAAAACAGATTTTAATTGAGCTAAAGTATCTCGTTTATAATCCTCGTTGATTTCCTGAAAACATGTTGGACAATTATTTGAATTCCCTTTTAATATATTTTCTGTTTTTTCTATACTACTGTCAACATTATTTCCAAGTATTTCAATAATCTGATTCTCTCTCTCGGTTAGCTCTATCATACTAACTGGCTCAGCAATAATTTTTAATTTGTTTTTTATTTCATTAATGGGAATTTCTACTTCCGAACATCTGTTAATCCTTTTTTCATTCTTAGCTGATTCTATTTCTTTTATCAGATTACTAAGATTCTCCCCTAATTCTACCACTGATCTTGAAGATACAGAACTAGAAATTCTATTTATTAAACTAGCATTAAAGTATGGATTTTTATCATTTAATTCACTAAAAATACTCTTCCACCTTGATTTTTTCGTGCCTACAATACTTTCTTTTATGTCATTTTCAGCAGTTGAAAGAGCATCGTTATATTGAGTCAATTTAGACTCTAATCTTTTTACTTCACTTTTGTTTAACGCTATTTTCGACATTAAATCTTTTTGATCATCAATAAGAACAATTGCTTCAAATCTTTCATTTTCTATAAAAGTTACTTTTTCATTTTGAAATTCTTCATTGTATACAAATATAGTTTCTTTATCTCTATCAGTAATATTTATCGTGTTACTCACTCTATTTTTTTCATTAATAAGGGTAATATCCTCACTTATGTCTCTTAAACTAGAAATAGATTTAGAAATAGTACTTTTCCCTGTTCCATTTCTTCCAAATATAATCATACTTCTGAGTATTTCAGTATCCGGATTGCTTTCTTTCTTCAACCAATTTAGTTCTATCTTCCTATAAGGTAAGTAGTCTTTTTCAATAGTTATCTTTGTAAATTCTTGCATATGTCACTCCTTCACAACCAAATTTTTCAGTTTTTTAAACGATATTAGAGTCGAATCATTTTTCCCTATTGTATCAAAATAGGGTATCCTACCCATCCCTTCAAATATATTTTTTTCTTAATTTATTCACCTCGTAAACTATAAAATAAAGAGAATTTTTTTACTCATAAAAACCATAACCTAAATTTTCAAAAAAAGATAAACTGCTATATATAGTATAGCATAGTATATCAGCTCCTAATAGATTCTTTCCGAAAAATAAGTATTTTCCTGAAAGTTTTAAATTTGAAACGATGAACAAGCAAAAACAACCGGAAAAGAAACCGTTCCCGACTGGCTTCTTCTCTGGTTGTTTTTCATACTAACGATTTTTCCGACTTAATTGATAAGAGTACATCACAGGGATAAGGACAATGGCGAGGATGACCAGCGCCAAAACATAAGAAAGGGCGAATTGAAGGCCTGCTTCAAGCAGAAGGATCAAGCCTCCGAGGACCCACAACTTCCCTGCCAAGCGATGGGTTTTGTGCCAGTTATCTTCACTCTGCAAGGTCCAGGGCAGACGGATTCCAACCGTGTGATTCACTTTCAACTTAGGCATGTAATTGCCCATGATCACAAAGATAAGACCCAGCAACACCGAAACAAAAACAGATGGATTGGTAGTAGATCCTAGCGCCTTGCTATAAATGAGATAGGAGGTACTTAAGGAAACGATTGGGGTCAACCAGTAAATCGCTCTAATCATTTTTTCATTCATAGCGCTATTCTTAGGATCACGTCCGATCATAAAGATCATAAACAGATGCACCATGAGATCGAAAATAGGAAGACCAAACACAACCAGGGGTTTCGATTGGAAGTTATTGGCCTGGCCAGCAAAATTGAAATGAATCGGGATTTGGTTAGGCAATTGCGACCAAATCATCAGCCCCCAAAGCATGGGGAAAAGGATCACCATAGAAGTTAATAGCAATAGTTTTTTATTCGTTTTCATCAGTAGAGTCTCCTTTCAAATCAACGAGCCAGACCATTAAATCCTCCAAGACAGAAGTATTGAGTTCATAGTAGATAAAATTCTTCTCTTTTTCCTCTCGAATTAAATCTGCCTGCTTGAGGAGGCTTAAATGATGGGAAATGGTCGCTCCTGCTACATCAAAGTGGCCAGCGATATCGCCAGCGGATAATTTCCCTGCCTTTAGCAGCTCTAAGATACTTCTTCTTATCGGATTCGATAAAGCTTTAAATGTTTGCGCAAAATTCATTCTCTATCTTCTCCAATCTATTTAGATTTCTTTCTAAATAGATTCTAGTACTTTCGGATGGCTTTGTCAACTCTATTTAGAAAAAATTCTAAATAGTTTCTGTTGTAAAAAAATATCAGACCTAAGACCGATTCTTATAAACAGCGTCTTTTCTTAAGTTTTCTTTAAGAAATCAACCTTATAATAAAACCATCAAATGAAGACCTCCTAACTTTGTTTGATAGAAAATCCTAAACTTTTTCATAATAATCTCCCTATAAGAGCCACCAAAACCGGTGGCTTTTTCTATGGGAGTGAGACAGAACAATTATTTAAAATTGTTCGTTGTCTCACCCCCGCACAGTTGATTAGGTTATCTTTGGAGCTATAAGAGCGAACAAAGATACCAATCAACCACTGCGTTATACAATTATTACTAACCTATTCTTAGTGAGTCAAGTCCAATAGGGGCTTAGACGAGCTTAGGTACATGGATGCAGTTCGAACGGCAGTGAGAACTACGTTCCTTAGAATGGAATAAGTAATTTTACTGTTTGGAATGATGATTAATGCATTTTGTCAGACTTAAGACCTATTTTTTAAACACAACCTTTTCTTAAGATTTCTTTAAGCAAACCGCCTTATAATAAAACCATCAAATAAAGACCTCCTAACTTTGTTTGATAGAAAATCCTAAACTTTTTCATAATAATCTCCCTATAAGAGCCACCAAAACCGGTGGCTTTTTCTATGGGAGTGAGAACTACGTTCCTTACCCTTCATTTGTACAAATACTCCAATTTATACTCGATCTATGTTATAATGAAGAGAATTTTTGTCTGAGGAGGATTTATGAAAAAAACACATTCTACGCTATTCATCCCGGGCATCATTATGCTTGGGATTGTTTTACGAACACCATTTACTACGCTTCCGACGGTCTTGTCTGACATCGCAGCTGGTTTGGGGGTTGATGTGAGCTCTCTGGGACTATTGACTAGCTTGCCACTTCTCACCTTTGCCATTTTCTCACCTTTTGCGATTCAATTTGCTAAAAAGTTGGGGATTGAGCGCCTCTTTTTCCTAGTTTTGATCGCGATTACGATCGGATCTGCCATTCGGATTATCAATCTCCCCTTCCTCTATCTGGGAACCATCTTGATTGGAGCTGGCATCGCCTTTCTCAATGTGCTGCTTCCAAGCCTGATTCAGGCGAACAGACCCCGCCAACTAGGCATTCTGACCACTTTGTACATTACTTCTATGGGGATGTCCACAGCGATCGCCTCTTCTGTGGCCGTTCCGATCACCAAAGCCACTTCTTGGCAAGGTTTGGTCAACATCTTGACAGCCTTGTGTGCTCTTGCTTTGGTCATCTGGATTCCTAACCTTCGCTACAACCACCATCTAAAAAAGACGGCTACTACAGAATCTAGTAGCAAGTGGTATACCAATAAATATGTTTGGGCTATCATGATTTTTGGAGGCTTGCAGTCACTGCTTTTCTACACAAGTATGACCTGGCTTCCGACCATGGCTGTTCAAGCTGGCCTTTCAAAGGTTGAATCTGGACTACTGGCCTCCGTGTTCACCCTGATCAGTCTCCCATTCTCCTTGACGATCCCAAGTTTAACGACACGGTTATCCGATCGCAATCGACGCTTGATGCTGACGATTGTTGTCGGAGCAGGGATTCTGGGGGTAGCCATGCTCTTAATCCCGACTGGCAACTTCTTCTACTGGTTGGTATTAAATGCCCTGATTGGAAGTTCCGTTAGTTCGCTCTTCCCTTACCTCATGGTCGCTTTCTCTATGAAATCCAGCACACCTGAAAAAACAGCTCAACTTTCCGGTCTTGCCCAAACAGGAGGCTACGTCTTTGCAGCCTTTGGTCCCATCCTCTTCGGCTACAGCAAATCTCTCTTCCACTCTTGGACACCTGCCATTCTTATGCTCCTGGTCTTAACCATTATCATGGCGATTGCCCTTTATCAGGTGGAAAAAGTCGATCATATTTTATAATCATCGTCTGGCTGAAAGATTCGTCTTCCAGCCTTTTTTGTGCATACAAAAAAAGAACTAGGCACTTGTCCTAGTTCAAAGTTTTATTATCCGTTAAATGAGATATGTACGTGGTCGTTGTGGTTTGCTGTATCTCCACCACGGTCCGGCATTTGGTTCCATGTATTAGCTGGTCCGTAAATGTTATTTACTGGCATGTAGAATTGTTGTTTCCAGATAATATATGAGATACCTGCACGGTCCATGTTATCAATCGCATACTGTGCAACTTGATCTCCAAGCTCTGAATTTGTTGGAACCATCACGTCTACTGCAAGTCCTTTACCATGGTCTTCTGGATCCCCTTCACGGTAACCACCGATGTTTGTGATACCGAATTTCGCTGCAATTTCTTGACGGAAAGCTTCCGCTTGAGGTTGAAGATTTGGATCAGTTGGAATAGTATTTCCGCTTGTTGGAGTTGATGCTACTGGTTGCACTTCAGGTGCTGCAGCAGTTTCTACTGCTGGTTGTGCTGCTGGAGCTTCAGGAGCAGAAGCTGGTGTTTCAGCAGGAGCTTCCGCTGGAGCAGATTGAGGAGCAGCTGGCGCTACTTCTTGATTTTGTACTTCAACATTGACAGCTGGAGCACCGTAGTTTGGTGTTTCTGGAACAGCTGGTTGTGCTGGTGTTTCTGCTGCTGGTACTTCAACTACAGGAGCTTCCGCTGGGGCTTCTTGAGTTTCCGCTGCTGGAGCTACTGGAACAGCTTTGTTATCTTCGTTTACTGGTTTAGACAAATCGTTGACAGCGACTGTTTGGTCATCAACTGTCACTTGGTTTGTTGTCAAGTCAGCACTTGCAACGGTTGCATCTGTCGCACCTGCTTGAGGAGTTTGGATTTCAACTGAAGTTACTTCTTTTTGATCATTTACTGTTGTTTTCAATACAGTACCTGGGTAGATCAAATCCATGTTGCTGATGTTGTTTAAGTTTGCCAACACATGAACATCGATTCCAAGCGCTTCTGCGATCGAACTCAATGTATCACCATATTTGATGGTATAAGTTTGTTGGTTTTCACCGCTTTGTTGGATATCATGTTTGATTTCATCTACTGAGCGAGCTACCCAATCTTCAAGTGTTTCTGCAGTGGCTTTTGTAAATGGAATCACTGCAAGAGCTACTGTTGAAGCGATCAAGGCTTTCGTATTAACTTTTAATTTCATCTTTTATCCTCTTTTTTCTTTGTTTTTTTGCTCAAGATTTTCTTGGACAAATTAACTACCATACTATCTTATCACAATTTAAAAATAATAAAAGGCCTTTTTGGCTATTTAACAAAACTGTATTTTTCTTGTAACATTTCGTCTTTCTTGTCACATTGTTACAAACTAGTAACATAAAATTAGGGTCCTGGAAGAAGAGTTCGAGGGCGCAAAAAAAGCCTCATCAAGGAGCGGTTCCTCGATGAGGTTCTTGTCTTTTTTAAGTAATTGAACACGCCTACAACTCTTTGTATCTTATTTTACCTTCATGATTCTGACGAGGTTGGCGCGTTCGGCTTCTTCGAGTTTCATTTCGATATAATAGATAGTCTCTTTGAGGTCTGGGATGGTCGCATACTCGAGTCCGTTCACTCGACGGCGGGTTTTCTCGATTTCATCTGCCATGAGTTGGCAGCTTTTTTCGATTTCCGCTAACTTGAGCAAATCAGGGAGTAGATCCCCCATTTCTTGGATCGTGCTATCCATTTGACTGTTGGAGGCGAGGTAGCTATAAACCACGTCCCCTTCATCATCTCCGTATGGATTATCGATACGGGCATGGAGCTTGGGCACGCGCACACTCATGACATTTTCTTCCTCGATGTGTAGCATCACTTCTCGAGTGGGAACGGCAAAGATTTCTTCTACCATGAGGTCACTCTCCAAGGACTTGGCCATCACGAAATCTTGCATATTGCCCACCAGCGCTGCCTCCACCTTTTGGCGCAGACGATTATTCTCTCGCACAGCTTCAATAAAGCGACGCATGAGTTCATCCCGCTTATCCTTGAGCAACTTGTGCCCCCGGGTTGCTGTCTTGAGGCGCTCTTTGAGAATATTGAGCTCCATCCGAGTTGGTTTTACATTTAATCGTGCCATAGGCTAATCCTCTTTGTTTGGCAGATACTTGTCAATCATCTCATCCTTGATCCGTTTAAGCTCTGTTCGTGGAAGGATGGATAAGAGTTCCCAACCGAGATCCAAACTTTCCTCAATCGTCCGATTGGTAGTGAAACCTTGGTTGATGTATTCTTGCTCAAAGCGGTCTGTAAATTTAACATAGAGCTTGTCGGTATCTGACAAGGCAGATTCCCCAAGCACTACAGCCAGTTCTTTGGCTTGTTTTCCTTGGGCGTAGGCCGCAAAGAGCTGGTTCATGGTCGCCGCATGGTCTTCCCGAGTCTTGCCTTCACCAGAACCCTTGTCCTTCAAACGAGAAAGGGATGGAAGAACATTGATCGGTGGGCGGTAACCACTATTGTAGAGATCGCGGGACAGAATAATCTGACCTTCGGTGATGTAGCCTGTCAAGTCAGGGATGGGGTGGGTGATGTCATCTTCTGGCATAGAGAGGATCGGAATTTGGGTCACAGATCCTTTCTTTCCAACCAAGCGTCCTGCACGTTCGTAGAGGGTTGAGAGGTTGGTATAGAGATAACCTGGATAACCCCGACGACCTGGAACTTCCCGGCGGGCAGCGGATACTTCCCGAAGGGCTTCACAGTAGTTGGTCATATCGGTCATAATAACCAAGACGTGCATGTCTTTTTCATAGGCCAAATATTCGGCAGCTGTCAAGGCGATCCGAGGAGTGGCAATCCGCTCGATAGCGGGGTCATTAGCTAAGTTGATAAAGAGGACCGAGCGGTCAATCGCACCTGTCTCCCGAAGGTCGTTCATAAAGAACTCGGCTTCTTCAAAGGTGATTCCCATAGCCGCAAAGACCACGGCGAAGTTTTCTTCAGAATTAAGAACCGTCGCTTGACGAGCAATCTGAGCCGCCAACTCCTTGTGAGGAAGACCAGAACCTGAGAATACTGGGAGTTTTTGGCCCCGAACCAAGGTATTCAAATGGTCAATGGCTGAGATCCCTGTCTGGATAAATTCATCCGGATAGTCCCGCGAAACAGGGTTGATGGCTTGTCCATCAATGTCCAAGTACTTCTCTGGGATAATCTCCGGACCACCATCGATGGGTTTGCCCATCCCGTTAAAGATGCGTCCGACCATGTCTTCAGACACAGGAAGTTCTAGGGGACGTCCGGTAAAGCGGACTTTGGCTTTTTCCAAATTGATCCCGCTAGATCCTTCAAAGAGCTGGACCATGGCCTTGTCTTCTTGGACTTCGAGGACTTGTCCCTGGCGGGTCGTTCCGTCATGGAGCTTGATTTCTACGAGTTCATTGTAGTGAACCCCCTCGACCTGATCGACAATCATCAAGGGGCCAACAACTTCACTGACAGTACGGTATTCTTTAATCACGCTCATTGTCTACTCCTCCTTTTGCGACGATTTGGTGTAGGGTTTCTACGATTTCTTCTTTCAAGGCTTGAATAGTTGCCAACTGATCCTCATGGATGAACTTGCTCCGGGCAATGCGGTCTCGAAGAGTTACGGTTCCTTCCATGATTTCTGTGAAGTAAGCTCCTAATTCTAGTGCTTTTTGACTTTCTTGGTCAAAGGTCAAAATGTTGGTCAACAAGGCCACCTGCTTGCTGAAAGAGGTATAGGTATCGACATCATCAAAGGCATTTTGTTGCAGGTAGTCTTCGCGGATCATCTTGGCCGCATTCATGGTCAAGCGGTCTTTTTCAGACAAGGAATCTAAACCAACCAAGCGAACGATTTCTTGCAATTCACTTTCTTTTTGCAACAGGTTCATAGCACGGGTCACTTTTTCAGACCAGCTGATTTGTTCATGTAAATCGATATAGCGACCGACTTCATCCTGGTAAAGGGAATAAGAACTCAACCAGTTGATGGCTGGGAAGTGTCGTCGTTGCGCCAATTGAGCATCCAGTCCCCAGAAAACCTTAACGATCCGCAGGGTGTTTTGGGTCACCGGCTCTGAGATATCTCCACCTGGAGGGGAAACGGCACCGATCGCCGTAATCGAGCCTTCGCGCGCAGTAGTTCCAAGCGTCTTAACCCGACCTGCACGCTCGTAGTATTCGGCGATCCGGCTACCAAGGTAGGCTGGGTAGCCTTCATCCCCTGGCATTTCTTCTAGACGACCAGACATTTCACGGAGAGCTTCTGCCCAACGAGAAGTAGAGTCCGCCATGATGGCAACGGAGTAGCCCATATCGCGGAAGTATTCGGCAATGGTAATCCCTGTGTAGATGGAAGCTTCCCGCGCCGCTACTGGCATGTTCGAAGTGTTGGCGATCAGAACAGTCCGTTGCATGATGGATTGACCAGTCGTTGGATCGATCAATTCTGGAAATTCATTCAGAACGTCCGTCATTTCATTTCCACGTTCCCCACAACCAACGTAAATTACGATGTCTACATTGGCAAACTTGGCCACCTGGTGTTGCACGACTGTTTTCCCAGCTCCGAAAGGACCCGGAACAGCTGCAGCTCCACCTTTAGTCACAGGGAAGAAAGTATCGATGACCCGTTGACCGGTAACCAAAGGCTCTACTGGAATCAGTTTTTGTGCAAAGGGACGGCCTCGACGAACCGGCCATTTTTGCATCAAAGTACCAGTAAAGAAACTGCCATCTGCCTGCTCGATCTCATAAACCGGCTCTTCTACTGTGTAAGAACCTGCTGCGATCTTGGTCACACGTCCACTGACACCAAAGGGTACCATGATGCGGTGTTCCACCATATTGGTCTCTTGAACGGTACCGACGATGTCTCCAGCGACCACTTCTGTCCCTTCAGTCACACTTGGTTCGAAGGCCCATTTGGTGTCCCGATCTAGATTTGGAACTTGCACCCCACGAACCAAAAAGTCACTGGCAGTCACTTCTTGGAAGCGTTCCAAGGGGCGTTGGATCCCGTCAAACATCTGAGAGATCAAACCTGGTCCCAATTCAACAGAAAGGGGAGCTCCGGTTGTGACCACTGGTTCTCCTGGACCGACTCCAGACGTTTCTTCATATACTTGGATAGAGGCTTCGTCACGCCGCATCTCAATAATTTCGCCAATCAAACCAAGATCGCCGACCCGGCAAATGTCTTGGATATTGGCCTCCTGCATCCCTGATGCAACCACCAAGGGACCGGAAACTTTGATAATTTTTCCTTGAGTCATGTATTCCTCCTGGGAATCCTTTGTTTCTTTGTTTTACTTTTGTGCTATCTCTCTTAGAGATTGCTTTTGTTGGCCATTGGCATCGAAATTGCTTGGATCCAACCAAGCTTCTAGTCGCTGTTTGATTTCTGGCCATTCTTGGTCAATGATAGACAACCAGTCTGTATCACGGGTACGACCTTTATAAACAACAGCCTGACGGAAACAGCCTTCATAGGTGAACCCTAAGCGCTCAGCTGCTTTGCGAGATGCTTGGTTTAAGGCATCGCATTTCCACTCATAGCGGCGGTATCCTAAATCTTCAAACACGTAGCGCGCTAAGAGATACTGGGCTTCTGTAGCCATGCGAGTCTGTTGGAGCGCTGGTGAGTAGGTCACTGCTCCGACTTCGATCACCCGGTTGGCTTGATCGATCCGCATGAGAGAGAAAGTCCCCAAAGCCTTGCCTGAATCTTTGTCTACAATCGCATAGTAAAAGCGACCTTGGGCTGTCATGAGATCATCTAATAAGTGGTCCCACTCCTCTTCATTACGGGCAGGGCCTTTGAACAGAAAGGTCCACATAGCTGCTGGAGAGTCCGGCCCGTAGACCTGATAAAGATCTGCTCCATGTTTTTCTTTTGAGAGGCGCTCGATCACGGTATAGCGACCTTCGATCCGCTCAATAGCTGGCAGACGCCCCGGTGTAAAATCCGGCAGTGCATCGCCAATCGCTTGGCCAAATTCATTTGTTCTCATAAAATATCCTGTCCTACTGCTTTTTCGACATTATCACGAATCCGCTGTTGGCCCAGTCCCGTAGTTCCTCTATGGGTCGGGATAAGGATCAGAGCCGGAGTCAGCTGCTGGTCGTAAAAAGCCACTGTATCTGGAATAGCCTGAGCAATATCCTCTGTCAGGTAGATAATCCCGAAGTTTTCCCGACTGAGTTTTCGCAGGGTATTGATCGCTTCTTGTGGCTCTGTGACCGGATAGGTTTGAAAGCCAATCAGGCGAAAAGGAAGGATGGCGTCCCGATTGCCCACAACTGCGATCTTATAGGTCTGTTTGTCCATAAATCGGTCTCATCCTTTCTTTGATGTCTGCTAGCGGAAAACCATTGTCCAAACCAGAGAGGACCAAACGAAGGTTGGTCACCTCTAACTCTTTCCCGTAAAGATAACGAACAAGAGGGAGTGGTCCATCGACTTCAAAACGGCCAGCGTCTAGAAGACTGAATTTCACCAAGCTTTCTAAATACTCCAACTCTACGGTCTTTAGTTGACCGGTGCGCATCTTTTCTTCATAAGTCTCTAAGGCGAGATCGTACTCCAGTGGATTAACTTGATAAAACCAGGTCAACCACTGACCGGATTCTAGCAGGTCGATCACCTGATAGGCATTGAGGCTCCCTTCATCTGAGAGTAATTGGTGCATAAAGCTATGCGGTTTTTGCTGATCCAAGGCCCGCTTAACTGTAATCGCATTGTAAAAGTCAATGGTCACGTCCACCAACTGCTTCAGAATCGGATGATCTAGGCTGTCCCCTATGTATCTTAGGTGTTTAAAATAAGCTAAGTCCATCCCAATTTCGAGAACTCGCAAGTCCTGATAGTCTTGGAATTCTTGCCAGGTTGCAGCCACTTCTTCCGCCATAAAAGCCGGACAATGCTCCGCAGAAAAGGTCGCCACCAAATGCTCGAGCACATCGAGAGAATAAGGACCGATAGGGATCAATAAGTGCCCTAACTTGCGCTCTGTCGCCTTGTGTTTTAGATAAACCTTGAGATTATGATAGGTGTATTTCAAGGTGAAGAGGCTAACCAGATCTGACTGAGGGCTTACCTCAAAAGCCCATTGGTATTCTGCCAACAAGGCTGTCATCAGGCGGGCTTCAAGGGCTGATAAATCCTTGATCTCGTGGCTGTCTAAAGCATAAGGCGTCCCTTGTAGCAAGCCTTCTCGACTCTCACTGGAGGGACTTGCAAGCAACTGCTCGAACTGACTGGGACTGACAAAACTAGCCTCACGTACGCTGATTCCTGTATTGACTTGAGAATAGGTCCGTTCGCTCATTGCAACCTCCTAGTTCTCTTCATCTGTGAAAATGCTGGCTGCCATCTGGTAGCTTTCTTGCTCCCAAATGGAATCCACCAAATCACGGTAGAGATAGTTGTCATCAATCTTCCCAACCGACAGGACAAAGCCTGCTTGAGCTGGGATCGTTGCATCTGCAACTGTCACATTCTGATGCGTCTGCTTCAATCTCTCGAGAGCTGCTGAATCAAATTTGCTAGCACTCACCGCACCGAAGGTCAGGGTCACAACTTGTCCCTGATAGCGATCTAAGACCGCATCTACAAACTGCATTTCCTTTTCAAGGGGCCAAGCCACCATCGCTTCATAAGCATCTGCAAAGAGATCCTTTAAGACGCGTTGCTTGGTGACAAGGGTTGATTGGCGTTTTTTATTTTCGATTTGTTGGGTTTCACGTTGCAATTGACGTTGAATCCGCTTGAGCTGCTCGGAGCGTTGATTGAGTTTATCTTGAATCAAACGCTCTTCTTGCGCAGTCTCTTCTTTTAGGATGGTTTCCTTGGCCTCTTCTAAGAGTTTACGCCCTTTTTCATGGGCTTGGGCCAAGATCGAATCCTTTAATTGGGTTTGTTCATCCATATCGTTTTTCTCCTATTGCATGCGTCTTGTGTTTTTCGCCTCGCGAGGCGAATCCATCAAAGCTAGCTCTTAGCCGACGCGTAGGGTCAATAGGAAGGACACAACGAAGGCCAAGATGGCGTAGGTTTCAACCATGGCCGCAAGGATAACCCCTTTCATCATGTCTTCAGGGCGTTTGGCCAAGATTTGCATCCCTGCTGTCGCAACATTTCCTTGGTGTTTTGCTGAGAAATAACCAACGATCGCAACTGGAAGAGCTGTAAAGAAGTAAGCAACCCCTGTTTCAAGTGGCATATCTGGCTTAATTTGCAACCAGATCAAGATCCCGATAACGAAACCGTACAAACCTTGTGTACCTGGCAACAATTGCAAAATCAAGGCTTGGGCAAATTTTTCAGGTTGTTCTTTCAAGAGCGCTGCTGCTGCTTGACCCGTTTTACCAACCCCAAGGGCAGATCCCATTCCACTAAGTGCAACGGCGATCGCCACACCAAATGCTGCAAAGAAGGCGCCCCCATGGGCTGAAAAATATGATGCTAAAGATTCCATGAATATACTCCTATTTATTAAAGATAATACTTATTTTTTTGTTTTAATATAGCGTTCAGAAGGTTTGAGAGGACGAAATGGCTTGCCTCCTCCTTCGTAGAACTTACCGAAGAACTCCACAAAGATCAAACGGGCTCCATGCACATATCCTGACAAGAAGGACAGGAACATATTAATGGCATGTAGGACGATAAAGAGCAGAAGCCCTACCGTAAACCGTCCAAGCGGTGGAAAGAGATTGACAATAAGGTTAAAGGCTGAACCGATACTCGCTCCAGACAAGCCCAAGGCCATCAAACGGGTGAAGCTGACCAAGTCTCCAACATACCCACTGACATTGTAGAGGTTAAAGAGACCAGAAGCTAAACCGGACAGCTTCTTGGCACTGACAATGGAAACAATCAAGATCCCAATGGCGTTTAAAATAGCCAGCCACTTGCCGATCGGAACTAGAAGGCTCATCCCTGGCAAGATATTGCCTACTGCTAGAAGCATTAAACCAAGTAGGATCAAGACCCAAGCAAAGCCAGCATTATAGGCTTCGGTGTAGTCTTTGAGGCGAACATTTTTCATTCCTCCTAGGAAGAGGCCCACTAAGACGGTGATAAAACCAAAGACCACTGAGAGGATCAGGATGGTCATGGCGTTGCTGGTCGTACTGATCAGGGCAAAAGGCATCTCAAATCCAAAGAAAGAGCCATAGACCACACCCCAAAGGGCAACTGAAATTCCAAGGAGGCTGAAGAAACGAAGGTTCTTGGCTGTACTAGGCTTGAGCTTAAAGGCTTTAAGGGCAAAGCCTGTCGCTACCGTTAGCAACAGTCCATAACCGATATCTGCAACCATCATGCCAAAGAAAACAAAGTAGAAGAGAGAAACGATCGGTGTCGGATCTTTCTCGTAATACCTAGGCAGGGCGTACATCTCTGTGACTAATTCAAAGGGTTCTACCAAGGCATTATTTCGCAACTGGATCGGAACGTCATCCCAATCTTTTTCCGTCACATCGCGCGTCTCTAGTAAGACCCGAGAACCAAAACCTTCTTGCAAGAAGTCTCGCAATGAGGCCACTTGGGAGGTTTCAATCCAACCCTCTAGGGCTACCAAGCTTTGCGTGCTGGCAAGAAGCGACTTGGCTTCCTCACGAGCTCCCGAACTCAGCAAGTAATCCATCTGGTACTTAAGCTGGTCCAACTCCTTCTGGGAGTTTTGCAACTCGGCTAGGGTTGCTGCAACTACAGCTTCTTGTTCTTTGATTTCCCCTTCTAGGCGATCCAAGTAGGCGGCCGGGACCTGCTCTTCTTCATAGTCCAATTCTTTGAACCCATGTTCTTCCAGAAGCTCCTGAACAGCTACACGGTCTCCCGAACGATACAAGATGACATAACCGTGTTCGGTTTCAGACGTAAAGACTTCTTCTAACTCCAGCTCTGGATGAGCTTTTAAGGAAGAACGAACAGCGTCTGTATCACTATTCGGAATCGTCCCGATCAAGCCATGCACATAGTGAAAATTAGCGAGAGCAGCTGGCGTCACCTCTAACGGTCGCCATTTTTCTAAGCGCTCTATCTCTCCCTTTGCATCCGCAATCTTCTGACGAGCCTTGTCTAACACGCGCAATTGGCGTTTCAACTTGGTCAATAGAAGAGCCTCATCTCGAATCATCCCGTGGGCCTGCAAGTCATCAAAAGACAAACTTAAGGGTTCTTCCTTTAGAGCTTGCAGGGCCTTTTTCTCAGGCATGTAGGGCTCCAGAGTCTGAATCATTTTTTCAACTTGTTCTTGACGTTTTTGCAGCTCTACCAAGGCTTGACGATTGTCCTCTGTCAAGGGTTGAAACAAGGTATTTGCCTCAAAGGCAGCCTGCCATTCTTCCTGTTCACTTAGGTCATAAATCTGGATTTTCGCCTCAGACTGTAGCGCTAGTAGGAGACTGTCCAAGTCATCTTTGGGCAAGATGAGGGACAGTTTTTGCATCTGACTAACGGCCATAGCTTGCTACCACCTTTTCTACAATGGCTTCAACTAACCCAGCTCGCTTATCGGTCATCGCCTCTTGTACCTTGGCATCATTGCGCGCAACCGTTTCTTCCAGATCTTTCGTTAAACGGACGAGTCTTTCCTGGGCGTTTTTTTCTGCCTCTGTGACCAATTGCTTGGTTTCCTCATCGTAATGCTGTGCCACTGTTGCAAGGCGATCGCGCGAATCCGTTCGGATTTGTTCAACTTGAGCTTCATAGCCTACGATCACGCCCTGAGCAGCTTGCTCGATCTCTTGCATCATCTCGAGTGTTGCATTCGACATCGTCACACCTCCTTATTCAACCATTGTTCTTCCAACAACAGTACAATTATCTTAAATTATACCACAATTCATATCGTTTGTTCAGGCCCAACCGGAAATTTTCAGAAAATTGTGGATAACCAACAAGCCACTACTGCCAGGATTGGTAGCGTTCTCTTCTTTTCGCATATCCTGTTCCTAGTTTCAGTATTTCTTGATTTCTTTTACTTGAATAAAGCGGTTACCCATGTTATAATGTGTAATATATTATAGGAGCATCCTGTTATTTCATCTCGTGAGAAAGGAGGATTGCTGTGAAACAAGATCAAGATTTACGCGCCATTATCGCCAGCCATGAAGCTGAGTTAACAGATATGGAACGCGACATTGCCCAATATTTTTTATCATCCGAAGCACGACAGCACTCCCTGTCCTCTTCTCGTGTAACGGAGTTACTCCATGTTTCAAAGGCAGCTTTAACGCGTTTCTCTCAAAAATGTGGTTTTTCCGGCTATCGGGAGTTTGTCTATCATTTTAATGAGGAAACAAAGAATCAAAAACAGGTGCAAGAGCATGACGAACTCACTCTCAGTGTCTTGCAACGCTACCACCATATCAGTAACGTCACTGAAAGTCTGGTAAAAGATTCCCAATTAGATCGGGTAGCTGAACTAATCGATCAAGTAGACCGAGTCTATTTCTTCGGGATCGGTAGTTCCGGTTTAGTCGCTCGAGAAATGAAATTGCGCTTTATGCGACTAGGCGTCGTTTGTGAAGCCCTGACTGATCAAGATGGCTTTGCTTGGACGACCAGTATTCTCGATTCCTCTTGTTTAGTCATCGGTTTCTCATTGTCAGGAGGCACCAACTCCATTACAGACAGTCTTCTGAATGCGAAAGAAAAAGGGGCTAAAACGGTTCTTGTGACCGCTAATCCCGCTGCCATCCATCAAGGATTCACAGAAGTGTTACCAGCCGCACCCCTTCCTAGTAGTACCTATATCGATCGTATCTCTGCGATTTTACCACTCCTCATCGTGGTCGATTTAATCTATGCCCATTTCCTTAATAAAAGCCGAGAACAAAAGGAAATTGTCTTTAATAGCTACTGGGAAAACAAAAAGCTTTCTAGTCAACGTTCTCGAAAATCATAATATAGTCTCCCTATTTAAAAAGCATGAAAGATAAGGTTTTCTTCGTCTTTCATGCTTTTTGTGATGAAGCAAAAACAAGTCGTCAGTGCGACTTGTTTTATGTTCCATGTTTTTGTCTAAAGTGGTAGTAGGCCCCCAACATACCCGCAGCATTTTGATGGTGAGCAAATTCTAAACGGATCTTATCTGCTAGGCTAGGAACCAGTTCCGCACACAGAGCTTGATAGATTTTAGGTTTCAGGATCGCTTCCTGAGCCATAATTCCCCCTCCAAGAACGATGACTTCCGGATTGACCACATAAACGATATTAGCCAATCCTTTTCCAAGATAGGTCACCATCCGATCAATTCCAGCCATACAGATTTTATCTCCTTCAGTTGCCTGCTTGAAGATCCGGCGACCATTCCACTGTTCCACAGGATCACCATGATGTTCTGCCACATACTCGACTAAAGCCGTCGTTGAAGCTAGATCCTGAAAGGCGCCGTCTGGCAAATGAAGATAGCCAACCTCACAGGCTGAATTGCTAAAGCCATGAAAAACCTGACCATCCAGCAAGAGACAACCACCGATCCCTGTTCCAATCGTCAAGCAAACAGCATTGTTCGAGCCTTTTGCATGACCTGTTGTAACTTCTGCAAGACCGGCACAGTTAACATCATTTTCAATCTCGCAAGGGATCTGAAAAGTCTCTTCTATTTCCTTTTTGAATTGGGTTCCTGCATAGTTGGGAATTTGTGGCCCAGCATAAAAGATTTCTCCCTTATCCGGATCCACCATCCCAGCTGAGGATATCGCAACCCCTGCCAAGGCATGCTTCTTCAAATAACGGGCTACAATTTCCTTTGTTGTTTTAAGTATATGAGGTCCTCCTTTTTGGGCCTCCGTTGGCATTTCATGGGTCTCTAGGAGTTGCCCTTTTGCATCGGCTAGACCATACTTGATACTGGTCCCTCCGATATCAATTACAACATATGGATTCATCTAGACCTCCTTTGATCAAAGGAATCTGTCTTTTGTGTCCTGAATGAGTTGAGCAGCACGTTGAATCACTTCTTGATCCGCTTCTACTACTGGCGTCAAAGGGGAGCGAACAGATCCCAAGTCCAAACCTTCATTGATGCGCAAAACCGCTTTGATGACCGCATACATATTGCCATGAGCAGACGTCAAGACTCCGATAATATCATTGATGGCAAACTGTAAGGCACGTGCAGTCTCTAAGTCTTTCTCAGCAATTAGCTGATTGAGCTTCAAGAATAGCTCTGGCATAGCACCATAGGTCCCACCGATCCCAGCATGTGCTCCCATGAGACGGCCACCTAAGAATTGTTCATCCGGACCATTAAAGACGATATGGTTATCGCCTCCTAAAGAAGCAAAAGTTTGAATGTCCTGAACAGGCATCGAAGAATTTTTCACCCCAATCACCCGTGGATTTTTCAACATTTCCTTGTAAAGACTCGGTGTCAAAGCGACCCCTGCCAATTGCGGGATATTGTAGATGACAAAGTCTGTATGGGGGGCAGCTGCACTGATTTCATTCCAGTAGTGGGCCACACCGTATTCTGGCAAGCGGAAATAGATCGGCGGAATGGCCGCAATGGCATCCACTCCTAGTTTTTCTGCATGTCGTGCCAATTCCACGCTATCCTTGGTGTTGTTGCAGGCTACGTGAGCGATGATGGTCAATTTTCCTTTAGCTACTGCCATGACTTCTTCCAAGATCAGCTTGCGATCGGCCACGCTCTGGTAGATACATTCGCCAGAGGATCCGTTGACATACAACCCCTGCACACCTTTCGCGATAAAATATTCTACGAGAGCACGCACCCGCTCCGGGCTAATTTCCCCTTGGTCATCATAGCAGGCATAAAAAGCAGGGATGACTCCTTCATATTTTTTTAAATCTGACATATTTTCTCCTTTTGTCACTATTGAATTCATTTTATTCTTGGTAATGGGCGAAAATCTTTTCCATTAATCCAACTTGTGCATAAGCCAAGCTTGAAAAACCGAACAAGAAAAAGATCGTGAGTCCCAATAGGAAAGCTAAGACTGAGCTTGCAAGAGCCATACATAGAAGTAAGAGAGCACTTCCCATGACGAAGAACCAAGGAAAATGCAAGCCTGTCACAATCATGGCTTTTTGCAAACACTCTTTCCAATCCAATTGGTAACGGGCTGCAATCGGATAAGCAGCCAATAAGATAAACACAAGAAAGAGAAAGAGGCCTAAACAAATGGTCTTTAAAGCTTGGAAAGCTAGGGAAGTTTGCCCCCAAAATAAGAACAAATCAAAGAGACAAATACCTGCAATAAGCAGTTCCAGACTTCCTAGTTGCAAGCCTATCTTCCAATTGTCCCGAAAAGCCTTCGCATAACTACGAATCACCGGAACACGACGCTGGTGCTTAATGGCAAAAACCGTCTGATACAAACTAATTTTCGCAATTCCAATCGTGAGAACTGGTAAACAACTTAGCACAAATAAAAGATTAACGGTTACCAAGTCGAGCACCTTCTCACTGATGCGCATCACTACATTGTCCGTGTTAAAGACGGATTTGATCAATCCTGCCCCCCTAGATGACATAGACACTCCTTTCTAACATGATCAATCGATCGCAATTTTAAATAAATATTTTTTCACGATATCTTCTTGCCCTGCATAACCATTGGGCTGGTGAGGCTCCTCTGGAAAGAAAATCGCAAAATTATGATAGCCTAGATGAAGCGGATAAGACTCCTGACAATGGACAAAACCGATGTCCGATGCTTCATCAAATGCGATAGCCTCACCTGTCACACGAGATCCATAACTCGAAAACTCATGCCCTTCTACTAATAAATGCAAATCGGCATATCTTTTGTGGTGTTCAAAGCGATCATTTTCTGCTTTGTTGAGGGTATTTTCTTGAACGACGAGAAAGACCTTATCCCCATCGATATCGTATCTCCCCAATTCAAAAGAATCCTTCCGATGCTCATAGAGAAAGTCAATGGCCTGATCCAGATTGGGGTGGATTCCTTTGTAAAAGGTGATGTTTTTTAAATCATCAAATATCATATTCTCATCCTTTCGATACTTCTCAGCCTAGCAAACCGATCTGTACACAACTATCGTTTGTCCAAGCAGACGACTTATCCTTTGACCGCTCCCATAGTAATCCCTTGTGTAAAGGATTTTTGGAAGACGAGGAAGACCGTAACGATTGGCACTGCAGCTAGAGCTGCCCCAGCCATGATCAAGCCATAGTTGGTGGCCATTTCGGCCTGCATGGTTGCTACCCCTAAGGAAATGGTCAAGTTTTGCCGAGAGGTCAGCATTACCAATTGCATAAAGTAGTCGTTCCAGGTGTTGATAAAGGTAAAGATGGCAAGGGCTGCAAATCCCGGCTTGACAATTGGGAAGGCAACGCTCCAGAAAGTCCGCAACTCTCCACAACCATCGATCTTAGCAGATTCTAAGAGTTCTGTTGGGATGTTTTCACTAAATTGCTTCATCAAGAAGACCCCGAATGGCCATCCAACCAATGGTAGTATAACGGCCGCAAGGGTATCATGGATTCCCATAAAGTTGATAATGCGTACCAATGGGACCAAGACAACTTGTTTCGGAAGGGCCATAGCTGCAATGAAGATGGCAAAGAGAATTCGTTGCCCATAGAAGCGTTTCTTAGCCAAGACATAGCCAGCTAAGGACGAGGTCATACATACCAAAAGCATGGTTGCAAGGGAGATGAAGACACTATTCCACAACCATTGTAGGGCTGGGTTTTGCACCATCAACTGTTGGAAGTTTTCCATAGTTGGTGTCTTTGGCCACCATTGAGGTGGGATCATAATCGTATCTGGTTGAGACTTAAATGCCCCTGTCAAGATCCAATAAAATGGGAAAATGAACAAAATTGTTAAAAGGAGCAAAATGATCGTTGAAATCACTGTAAAGGCAGTGATGGGTTTCTTTTGTGTTGGTTTCATCTGAGGCTCCTTTCTTTAGTATTCTACGTCATTTCCGAGGATCTTGAATTGCGCAAAACTGATGATAGCAATCATCACCGCAAGGAAGACACCCATGGTGTTGGCATAACCATATTCAGAGAGTTTAAAGGCTTTTTCATAGAGATAGTACATAAGGGTACTTGTTGAGTAGTTAGGACCACCGGATGTCAACAATTGGATCAAGGCGAAACATTGGAAAGAGTTAATGGTCGTAATGATCGCAATATAAAGGGTTGTCGGCAATAAGCTTGGCCATTTGATCTTCCAGAAAACTTGAAATTCTGTCGCACCATCCACACGCGCGGCTTCTACGAGGGAATTATCAATATTTCCCATAGCAGCGATGTAGAGGATGATCGGTTGACCAACTGAAGTGGTCAACAAAATAATGATGATGGCCATCAAAGCCCAGTGTTTGTCCCCCAACCAAGAAATGTTTTGGTTGATGACATGTCCAGATTTCAATACAAAGTTCAAAATCCCTGATAGTGGATCATAGATCCATTTCCATACAACCGTTACCGCTACACTCCCTGTAACAACTGGAAGGAAGAAGACGAAACGATAGAAGGAACGCGCAATAGCATTTTGATGGTAGGTCTGAGAAGCCACAAACAAGGAGAACAATACGACGATCGGAACTGATCCGATAACGATGATGACGGTATTGATCAAGGACTTCACAAAGACCTTATCCGCAAACATGCGGGAATAATTTTCTAAACCGACAAACTTGAAGGATGTCATCGAGTAGTTGAAGAAACTTGTCACAAAGCCCATGATCATGGGTGCTAGGACAAAGACCGTAAAGAAGATTAAAATGGGTGCTAGGAATGCGTAGGAAACGAGTGTCTCCCTCATTCGGATTTTGTTTACCTTCACAGTAAGGCACCTCCTAGTGTTCTTTTTCTATTTTCTTTTCTAAACATATCTTACGACTTAAGAAAAGAAGATCCAGAAAGAATGAAGACCCCTTCGTTCCATTCCAAAAAGAGAAATACGGATTCGAAGGGGCCTGCAAATTCTCGTTTCTATGAAAGACTTAGGTCTGCTTCATAGACTGATTATTTTTTCGTAATGGTTTCGTTTGCTTTTTCAGTAAAGGTCTTCAAAGCTGGTTCTGCTTTTTCATCCCCGTTTGAAACAGATTGCAACATTGGGAACCATAGGGTCCGCATTTCTGCAAAACCGTTGATCGTATTGTAGTATGGTGAGTAGTATTTTGTCCAAGTGCTGATGGTTTCCATCCGTTTGTCATCGTACAACTTACCAAATGAACTACGAACTGGGAAGGCTCCTGTACGCACAACATCTTTTGGACCCCATTCTTTGTCGTCTGCGATGAACTGTACAAATTTCTTAGCAGCAGCAATTTTCTTTTCATCTTTATTATTGAAGACTGCAAATCCATTGACAAGGTATTCCAATTTTGGCTTGCCTGAGTCAGATGGGAATGGCACTTCTACTACTTCAACCTTACTTGCATCCAACAATTTAGCTTGGATACCGTTTTGTGAAGGCGCCCACAAGATAGTGTAAGAAGTTTGACCATTCGCAAAGTTTTGGATGTCTGCTCCACCGTCGAATTGAGATCCGTTCATCATCAAACCGTCTTTAATCCATTTAGACGCCTTGTCCAAACCTTTGACGAATTTAGGATCATCTGTTGTATATTTAGTTACTTTTTCATCTGTAACAGAACCACCGTAAAGGTTGGCAATGAAGGCACGAGTTCCTTGGTCTCCACCTTGACCATTACTGAAGAGGGATCCTGGTGTGTAACCTTTATCTTTTAAGGCTTTCAAGACTTTTTCAAAGTCGTCTGTTGTCCAGCCTTCTTTGACAAGGTCTAGAACTCCTGCATCTTCCAACATCTTCTTGTTCATCGCCATGTAGAATGGTGCTGAACTGATTGGGTACATGTAGGCAGTGTCGCCAGCTTTACTAGCTTGGATGATATTGTCGTTGTTGACATCTTTTACAAAATCTTCTGTAAAGAGGTCGTTCAAGTCAGCCAATTTACCATTTTTACCGTATTGAATAATCCGGCCTGGAGCGTCAAAGAGCACATCTGGAGCAGTTCCTGCTTCAATAGCCGTTGTGATCTTTTCAGGGCCAGACTTGAAGTCGATGGTTTCTAGTTTAACTTTGATATCTGGATTGGCTTTTTCGAAGGCTTCGATAATAGTTTTTTCATAGGTTCCTACGCCATCATCAGCTTTCTCTTGAGTAAAGACTGGGAAGGCCCACCAAGTGATTTCTGTTTTACCTGAATTTCCACTAGAAGATTCTGTTTTTGAACCTCCGCCAGATCCACAAGCTGCGAGTGCTAGAAGAGCTGCACCAGCTACCAACGAGCACAATACTTTTTTCATTTTCATGTGATTTCTCCTCACAATTTACGGTAAGATTACTCTTACAGGGGGTTATCCTCAATGAGGACGCCTATTCTTGTTCATGTTTCAGATTCGACTACTCTCTATTCGGTCTCCTCCTCCTTCAATCTACTGTTTTGTTTACTCATTTTAAGGCTGCGACGAAGCGCTCTGTAATCTCTTTTGGTCGAGTAATGGCACCACCTACAACGATGCCGCGAACCCCGAGATCATGGATTTTCTTGGCTTGATCCGGATAGTGGATCTTGCCTTCTGCGATGACATCTACTCCTGCTTGGCAGAGACGATGAATCAGTTCAAAATCTGGACCATCAACCTTTGGACTGTAGTCCGTATAGCCCGAAAGGGTCGTTCCGACAAAGTCCACTCCCGCTTCGACAGCTGTCAATCCTTCTTCCAGAGTAGAGATATCAGCCATCAAGAGTTGGTCAGGATATTTCTCTTTGACTTGATGGATAAAGTCACTAATCGAAAGGCCATCATGACGCAGCCGTTTGGTACAATCAAGCGCAATGACTGCGATATCCAAAGCTGCCAGCTCATCGACTTCTTTCATAGTCGCCGTGATAAAGGGTTCTTCAGGTGGGTAATCACGTTTGATAATCCCAATGATCGGTAACTTGGTCACTTCCTTGATTTCCTTGATATCCCGGACACTATTGGCTCGGATTCCGACAGCTCCACCCTGCTCAGCCGCTTTTACTAAGAGAGGAATGACTCCTCCTGCTTCTGTATAGAGCGGTTCATGAGGGAGAGCTTGACAAGAAACAATGATGCCGTCTTTGATTTGTTCAATCAGTTCATCTTTTGTAATCTTTGACATAACTCCTACTCCTTTGATAATAAGGCAACTCGAGTACTTGTAAATTGATTATAATCTATTTTTAAAGCGCTTACAATATTAATCGTGCAATTGGATTATAGTTTCACATTTAGGGGAAAATAAAAAGATCTCTGAAACTAGTTTCAGAGATCTAGGACATGGTGATTCCCTAGGTCATCTTTTGAGTCGCTTTTTCCTTTACGACAAATACAAAGCCGATAGAGCCGACGACGGCTCCAAGCAAGATCCAATAGACCATATCCGATGAAGCCATTGGGCCTGCCAAGAGACCTGCTAGTAAAGAGAGATCGATATACAGTCGGGTATCGCGATAGAAGGTCCAATTGAAATGGTAGCTACCTTCTGGATACTGACGTGTCGATACAGCCGGTTGAAAGACCTGAAGAAGGATCAAAATCCCAACAAAAGCAAGATAAGCCAGGCTAACTACCGAAAGCGGAGCCCGCATCGTCAACGCCACAGCCGCTAAAAGCAAGACCAAGATCCAGAAATGGAAGTCCATCCAGAATTCACGATGATAACAAAACCGTTTCATAAGATCACACCTTTCTCTTTATGTAATCGTTTTCTGTACTTCTATTATAAGACAACAAATTTATTTTGCAAGGAATCATTGGCTTTTGGGGGTTGAAAATAGGACCAGAATATCTCTGGTCCGTCTAAAAAAACTATGAACAAATATTAGTTGCCACTTCATTCACTGATATCATTTTCGATAATCACCTTGAGAGCATGGTTTTCACCCGCATGTTTAAAGACATCATAGGCTTTTTCAACTTCTGAGAGTTTGAAGTGGTGGGTGATGAGCTTAGTCGCATCGATCTTGCCTGATTTCAAGACATTGAGTAACATTTCAGTAGTATTGGCATTGACAAGACCGGTGTTGAGGGTAATGTTCTTGATCCACAAATCATCCAAATTGAAGCTAACCGGTTTTCCGTGGACACCGACATTAGCGATGTGTCCACCGACAGAGATGACGTTTTGGCAGACATCAAAGGTAGCAGGATAGCCCACACATTCCATGGAGATATCGACACCACGACCTTCGGTCACTTCATTGATAAAGGCCTTGATTTCAGCGATATCGCTGGAGCAGATGGTGTGAGTTGCTCCAAATTTCTTAGCCGCTTCAAGACGAGATTCAGACAAGTCCACCATGATAATCGTAGCTGGTGAGAAGAACTGCACAGTCAAGAGAGCTGCAAGACCGATCGGACCAGCTCCAACGATACAGACATTGTCCCCAGGTTTTACATGAGATGGGAGGACCCCGATTTCATAAGAGGTTGGGAGAATATCTGAGAGCATGACCAAGGCTTCGTCATCCACAGTTTCAGGCGCATGATAAAGACTACCATCCGCATGTGGAATGTGGACATACTCTGCTTGGGTTCCGTTGATCAAGTGACCCAAAATCCAACCACCATCTTCACAGTGAGAAGGCAAACTACGTTTACAGTAGTAGCAGGTATTACAAGCTGTGACACAAGAGATGATGACCTTGTCGCCTACCTTGAAGTTATTCACTGCATCGCCGACTTCTTCGACGATCCCGATTCCTTCGTGGCCTAAAATCGTGCCTTCTTTACAAGCTGGCACATCTCCTCCTAGGATGTGAAGGTCTGTCCCACAGATGGTTGTCTTCAAGACACGCACAATGGCATCCGTTGGATTTTTGATCACTGGTTTTGGTTGATCCAGCAGTTGCAGATTGCCTGCAGATACATAAGTTGCAGCTTTCATAAGCGACTCCTTTTTTGTTGGTTTGATAAAACCATTTTATTTTCGTTTCTTTGTGAATATTATAACATACTAAGTAAGCGCTTGCAAGAATTTATGAGCACATTTTTAAAAGTTTTTGAGCAAACAAAAACATTCCTCTTATCTCTACCAGAGGAATGTTTCAATCACCTTGTTCTAATTGTTGGCGCTGCTTGTAGTACTCTTGCTGCTCGCGCTCACGCTCTTCTTCTAAACGCTCTTCATAGCGCTTGAGTTCTGCCTCAAACTCTTCTTGCAAGGCAAATAAACGCTCCAAGCCACTTTGGGCCTCCGCACTTGGCGCTTGAAAATGAAGGGCACTTAGCCAGTCCACTAAATTTTCTGTATGTTGGCGGACATCCATACGCATATCCGCATAATCCCACTCCAACTCGCTAAGTTTCTGGTTGAAGCGGTAATGTCGATCTTCTAGTTGTTCTAATTCACTATTTCCTGAATGGTACATCACATACCTCCTTTAATCGGACTCAATAAAATCGGCTTCTTCACTGATTTCAGTGCTGTTTCTACCGCGTCCGCTGCTCCTCCTGTAAATCCATCTTTCAAATCACTAACGAGGGTCGTTGTAGCAAAAGAGCGCATCTTTTCGGATTGACCGCCCAAGGTTACCTGCAAACTCATCCCTTCCAACATCATCAAGGCTTTTTGCGTTGCAATCAAACTTCTGATCGCAATCCGCTCTTGCTCCTTTTTAATCTCTCGATGGAGCTCCTCAATTCGTTCTCTGTCCTCTCCCAGGATCTCTAACATCTTTTTCTCCTACTTATGAAAAATCAAAGGCCGTCGCTTGTCCCTTGTCCAAGTCCACCAATTGAGCTGAAGCAGCCTCCAGCTGACCTGCCAAATCTGACAAGCGAGTAGAGTAGGCCTTTGCTTGGGCGAGGTTCTCCGCCTCTACCGCTTGGTCCCAACAAGTATCCATGGAGAACTCTCCTAATAGTTGCTCCACTTCTGCATCTGTTAAAAATTGGGCCATGCTGTGGGCCATTTGTGACACCTCAGCGACCTTATGAGAAACCGTCTCCTTGGCCTCTTCCAGCTTATCCTTGACCTCTGCCTCAAAGGCAGTTGCTTGCGCTGAAGCATTCTGCGCTACCGCCAGCACCAATTCCTCGCGCAATTGAATGGTCTGGGTCCCAGACGTGCTCGCTAGTTGCTGATGGAGGCTAGAAATGCTTGGCTTTTCCTGCCCATACATGGAGACCACTGAAGCAGATGATGGCTGATTTTCTGAAGTGGAAGTTTCCCGATCTCGTTGGGGCATTTCAATAATTTTCTGTGCCTGATCTTGTCTTCCTTGCACGTCACCTTCTAACTCCATTTGAGATGGCCTCCTTTCTTGGATTTATTTTTTCGTTTCCTATAACTGAAAAAGGATCATAACCCTTCAGCTACAGGCAGATTCACACACTATAGGGTAACATAAAATAGCTCGGAATGCTATAAAAATAACACAATTTCTGAAAAAAAGTCTAATTTTTTATGAAAAAACGAGTTTTGGACCCAAATAGCAAAAATCCCCCGCTCTTTCGAGTGGGGGTAGCTGATAAACATCAGTTGTTCCTTGGCGTCTTATTTACGACGTCCTGGACGTTCCTTGTAACCATAGTAAGCATCTTCGATGATTTCTTGCATATGGTCTACCATTGGAAGACGTGGGTTAGCTGGTGAACATTGATCTTCATAAGCAAGGAAGGCCAATTCACGAGAATGTTTCTTCCATTCTTTTTCATCGATGCCTTGTGCTTTGAAGTTCATTTCGATACCACAGCGTTCACCGAGTTCGTATACAGCTTTTGCGTAAGCTTCAACGGCTTCTTCTGGAGTAGAGCATGGAAGTCCTAGCATACGAGCGATATCTTGGTATTTTTCATCTGCACGGTAGTAGTTGTACTTAGGCCATGTAGCTGTCTTGGCTGGGCGTGTACCGTTGTAGCGGATAACGTATGGAAGCAAGATGGCATTGGTCCGTCCGTGGATGGTGTGGAATTGCGCACCGATCTTGTGGGCCATTGAGTGAGAAATACCGAGGAAGGCATTGGCGAAGGCCATACCTGCGATGGTTGACGCATTGTGCATCTTTTCGCGTGAATGGAAGTCCGCATTCTTGACTGAGCTTTCCAAGTTTTCAAAGACAAGTTTAATAGCTTGAAGAGCAAGACCATCTGTGAAATCGCTAGCCATTTGTGATACGTAAGCTTCTGTCGCGTGCGTCAAGACGTCCATACCAGTGTCTGCTGCAACAGATCCTGGAACTGTCAATACCAAGGCAGGGTCTACGATGGCAACTGTTGGAGTCAATGAGTAGTCTGCGATTGGGTATTTACGATTGTTGGCTTTATCAGAGATAACGGCAAATGGAGTTACTTCAGATCCTGTACCAGATGTTGTTGGGATCGCAATAAATTTAGTCTTCTTACCAAGCAATGGGAACTTGAAGGCACGTTTACGGATATCCATGAATTTTTGTACCAAGTCACGGAAGTCCACTTCTGGTTGTTCGTAGAAGAGCCACATTACTTTGGCCGCATCCATTGGTGATCCACCACCGAGAGCAATGATCGTATCTGGTTTGAAGGCACGCATGATCTCTGTACCACGTTCAACAGTTGTGATATCTGGATCTGGTTCTACGTCTGCAAAGATTTGGTAAACCACCTTGTTGCGACGAAGGTCAAGCTGTTCGATGATACGATCAAGGAAACCAAGCTCTACCATAGCGTGGTCTGTAACGATCATGACACGTTCAACGTCACGACATTTTTGTAGGTATTCAATTGAATCACGTTCAAAGTATGTTTTTGAAGGAAGTTTCATCCATTGCATGTTATTTCTCCGGCGTCCGACTTTTTTGATATTCAAGAGGTTGATGGCACTAACGTTGTCCCCAACAGAGTTGCGTCCGTAAGAACCACATCCAAGTGTTAATGATGGCAAGAAGGCATTGTAAACATCCCCGATACCACCGAAAGTCGAAGGAGAGTTGCAGATCACACGAATAGCTTTAACTGCTTTACCAAATTCTTTGGTCAATTCTTCATCAGCAGTATGGATGGCTGCTGAGTGACCAAGACCGTTGAATTCAACCATTTGGCGAGCTTTGTTAATTCCGTCTTCACGGCTTTCAGATTTCAAGACAGCGATGACTGGTGACAATTTTTCACGAGTCAACGGTTCTTTTTCGCCAACTTCTTTACATTCTGCCGCAAGGATATTGGTTCCTTCTGGTACAGAGAAGCCAGCTTGTTCAGCGATCCATGCTGCTGGTTTCCCAACGATGTCCGCATTCAATTTCGCACCCGCACAGTTTTTGCTGTTGGCTTTTACACCAAAGCAGAACTCTTCAAGAAGGGCTTTTTCTTTTTTGTTAACGAAGTAAGTGTGGTAAGATTTGAATTCTTCAACAAACTCATCGTAGATTTCTTTATCGATGATAACCGCTTGTTCAGACGCACAGACCATACCATTGTCAAATGATTTAGACATGACGATATCGTGTGCTGCTTGGCGGATATTGGCTGATTTTTCAACGTAAGCAGGAACGTTTCCGGCACCTACCCCAAGAGCTGGTTTTCCACAAGAATAAGCGGCTTTTACCATGGCGTTACCACCGGTCGCAAGGATGGTCGCAACTCCTTCATGGTTCATAAGGGCACTAGTTGCTTCCATAGAAGGTTGGGTAATCCATTGCACACAGTTCTCAGGTGCTCCAGCTGCAATTGCCGCATCGCGTACGATTTGTGCCGCATGAGCAGATGATTCTTGAGCAGATGGGTGGAAGGCAAAGACGATAGGGTTCCGTGTTTTCAATGAAATCAAGGCTTTAAAGATTGCTGTTGAAGTTGGGTTGGTTGTAGGTGTGATCCCGCAGACAACTCCGACTGGCTCAGCAATCAGGGTCAAACCAGTGACATCATCTTCTGAAATGACACCAACTGTTTTCGTGTGACGCATGTTATTTACTACGTGTTCACAAGCGAACAAGTTCTTCGTCGCCTTGTCTTCAAAGACTCCACGACCAGTTTCTTCATAGGCATGAAGAGCGAGCTCACCGTGAGCGTCAAGAGCCGCCACAGATGCTTTCGCCACAATGTAGTCTACTTGCTCCTGATCCAATTTGCGCATTTCTTCAAGCGCCACCAGCGCTTTTTGCACCAACTCGTCTACGTGTTTTTCAGCAGCGAGTTTCTTTTCTTCAGGTGAGAGAGTTTTTTTATCAGCCATTTGATGCTTTCCTCCAATGTTTGAAACCCTTATCCTTTTCTAGAACTTTTTCATGTTTTCTGAAATTTTCAAGAATAGTGTAAGAAATTTCGATTTGTTAATTATTTCACAATATAATTGTACTCTATTTTGAGATTTTTGTAAACACTTCCAAGCAACTTTCACAAAGATTTTTTTGAAGTTTGTGAAATTTTTATCAATCTTATTGATGTGAAAGCAATTGTCTAGCAAAATTGTGAAAAAATAATTAAAAAAATTTTTTCTTCACAAAGAGATGTTTTCAATTGATTTTTGTAAGCGTTTTCTTAATCTTACTAAAATAAGCAGCTTTTTACAAGTAAAAAGTTGCTTTTTGTTTTATTTTGTTAGGATTTGTTTTGTTTCAGTTTCAGAGAAGCATTGTTACTTCTTGACCGGACCTTTTTCGGCCTTATCAAGGGCTTCTTTGACTGTTTGAGCATAGAGTTCCCCACCATTGGTTTCCATATTGAAGTGAACAGAGTCTGTTCCCACCCAAATGTTTGGATTTTCAATTGCTACTTGGTACCAGTCCGCAATCGTGATAAAGTCGTATTTCTTAGCTAGTTCCAACTCATAAAGACGCGTTTGAACCGATTCACTGGACTGATCGTTGGCATAGCGCCCATCATATGGTGTCACAAGGATCAAGCGACGGCCTTTTGGAAGTTTCTCAACATACTGATCCAGCAATTCTTTGTAGTTGCTTACAGTATTGGTTCCTAGGGCAATGACCACATTTTTTAGGAGAACTTTATTGGAGATATCGGTCTCAAAGACCTTCATTCCATTTTCCAACTGACGGCTCACCACTGCATCGATCTGGATGCCAGGGATGGCTTTAGTCAGGTAGTCCTGCGCTCGCAAGTTAACGGAATCACCGATCATGGTCACACCATTTGAGACGTTATAGTCTGTTGCCGTCGCATTATCCACTTGCGTCCGTGTGACCTGCATTTTGCTGTCTGCTTGATTGAGCCCACTCACTACCAAACTCTCATCAAAAGCTCCAACGGTTGGTGCAAAGGCGGAGATTCCAATCATCAAGAGAGCCAGAGGAATCATGAGGTAAAAGATCGGCTTGGTCAAAAAACTGAGATCCATCTTCATGCCGAAGACACGAGGTTCCTTGCCTGCAATAGTTGGCTCCAAAATATAGAAGGACAGAGCCGTTAGAATCAAGGAAACGATCGTCGTCACAAGGGCTGCCATCATATTTCCCAAATGTTGAGAGAAGATGATAAAGAAAGGCCAGTGGAAAAGATAGACACCATAACTAGTATCTGCCAAGAAATTGAGAATGGCTGGTTCTTTTTTATCTGGCGTCTTTTCATGGAGAATGCGGGCCGACAGAATCATGGCACAAGCTGCGATTGTCGCTGCTAAAAAGCCAAACAGATAGGTCCACAAGCTATCAAATGGCAAGAAAAGACTGAGCACAAACAAGAAGGCAAAGCTTCCACCCAAGACCGATAAGGTCTTTTTCATGCTCCAAGACTGCACCAACTTTGTAAAGTTCGGGCTGACATTAGCAATCCCTGTTACCGTTGCTAGACATGATCCCGCAAAGAAGGGGAAGATGTGAGTGAAGCTAGAAAAATAGATAGTAGAGAAATTAGCTGTCAGAAAGGCGCGGATGAACATGGACAAGAAGGTGAAGAGAAAGAGCCCGCTGGATGCCAGGAAGAGCATGCCTCGGTACTTTCCAACCGTCTTAGCCCGCTTAGCCAAGAACCATGCCAAAAGTGCCCATAGCACATAGTAATGCACTTCTAGAGCCAAACTCCAGGTATGAAGGAAGAGATGTGGAATGAAGTTGCTTTCGTAACTACCACCCGTTGCCATCTCAAAGAAATTGGTCACAAAACCGAAGACCGCCGCAATCTGAGTCCCAATACCAGCCACGTAGTCCCGTTGGACCATAAAGGTAAAGGGCATCACGACCAAGACCATAAAGACAAGGGGTGGTACGATCCGGTAAAAGCGCCGTTTCAAGAATGCCAGGTAGTCGATTCCTTGCTTGCGCGCAAATTCATCGATCAAGAGCGCTGTAATCAAAAATCCTGAGAAGGTGAAGAAAATATCTACCCCAATGAAGCCTCCAGGAAAGGCTTTTTGGAAGAAATGGTAAAGCAATACCAATAAGAGTCCTGTAACACGGACTAGTGAAAACCATTTAATGCGCATTTTGATAAATCCCCTGCTTGAATGTTCCTTTGTATACGACGTTGGCTTCTGTGGTTAAGGTGCCTTTGCCCTCCGGCTGGCCGTTAACAAACTGCCCTTCATAGGTCCAACCATCCTTGGACTTAAACTTACCATAGCCGCTAAAAGAGCCGTTGACGAGGTTACCTGTATAGGTATCCCCATTTTTAAAGGTGACGGTTCCCTTGCCATTCATCTTGCCACGGACCAAACTTCCGTCGTAACGGATCGCCCCCTTATCCAAGGTCAAGACGCCCTGACCTGGAATGGCTGAAAGGAAAACCAGCAAAGCAGATAGAACAATCACGACTAATGCTGCTATTTCTAAATTTTTTCGCGTCAGATAGACCTTATAAGTCTCATAAAATTCTTTCATATTCATTCTCTCACATATCAAACTCTTAAGAAGTTGCTAGCTGATCTAACCAAGCCTTACAGCCACTCAGGACTCTGGAGTAGGTCTCCTCAAAATCACCGGTATACCACGGATCTGGCACACTTTCAGAAGCAAAAAGATGAATCTTGTGTTCTGTTCCTGCAGGAGCCATTCGCTTCAGATCTGCTACATTGTTTTCGTCCATCCCTAGGATCAAATCAAAGTTGTAAAAATCCTCTTCCTTGATCTGTAAGGATGTCTTGGCTGGATCATACGGGACTTGGTGTTGTTGAAAGATTTTCTGGGTTCCCTGATGGATGTGATTGCCATGTTCCCAGCTCGAGGTGGCCCGACTTTCAATCTCATACTGATCCGTCAAGTCCTTCATGACAAACTCCGCCATGGGGCTCCGACAAATATTTCCTAAGCAGACAAAGACGATTTTTTTCATGATTCCACCTAACTCCTTGTTCGGACTGCCCAACCTAGCTGAGCTCTTGGCTTTCCACTATGGAAAACCAGCATACTATTACCATTATAACAAAAATGTGACAGAAAGATGACAAAGTGCCTCCATCATTTTAAAGAAAAATCAGATTCCTTTTTCAAATCTGATCTGTTTCTCTATTTTGGAAAACGAACCTCTAATGGAGGCCATTTACTCTGCCAATCCTTCTTTTTCATCCGCTCTGTATAAACCGCTAAACGCTCGGGGCTGGCTAAAAAATGTGGAGTCGGCTGAACGATGAAGTCTTCGATATCCTTTGTCCCATAAGGGAGAAAGAGCTCTAGCTGACCCTCTTTCCTTAAGCGAACCGCAAGAGCCGTACACTGCTCGGGGTATTTGGAAACCGCATCACAGGCACTATGATATGGAGCCGTCCCCGGGCTATGCTGGTGCATGTAGACTTGATTTTTCACTTCCCAAGCGTACTGGGGATAGGTCTTCTTTAATTCCTGCTCGATCTGGAGAGTCTCCTCATAGCTGATCTCAGGGTCATAAAAGACCAGATCCATATCGGTCGTCGCATCAAACCCTGGTTTTCCAGAGAGCTGGTTCCAGATGAAATTTCGCACCGCGCCCGCTGCTAACCAGGCATCTGCCAAGTCGAGATCTCGAATAATGGCCAAGACAGTCATCATCTCCGGATCCGCTTGGATCTGTTCTACTATCACTTCTTCCGTCAGCATCTTCTTTTAGTCTCCATTGTAGGGATATCCCAGGTGTTCATAGGCCTTGCGGGTCGCCACGCGCCCTGTTCGGGTCCGCATGATAAAGCCTTTTTGAATCAAGTAAGGCTCATACATGTCCTCAACAGTCTCTCGCTCTTCAGCAATATTGACCGATAGAGTCCCAAGCCCGACCGGGCCACCGCCGTACATTTCAATCATGGTACGCAGGATCTTTTGATCGACATAGTCCAGTCCTTCATGGTCCACATCTAGCATAGAGAGAGCCTTGTCGGTAATGGTATCGTCAATCAAGCCGTCGCCCATAATCTGGGCAAAATCGCGCACCCGTTTGAGCAACCGGTTAGCAATCCGAGGGGTCCCACGACTACGAAGAGAAAGCTCTTCGGCAGCTTCGTGGGTAATTTCCATCTCAAAGATTTCGGCGGTCCGCTCGACAATCTCTGTCAAATCATCTTGCTCATAGTATTCCATGTGCCCCGTAATTCCAAAGCGAGCACGCAAGGGATTGGACAGCATACCAGCTCGCGTTGTCGCCCCAATCAAAGTGAAAGGAGGAAGGTCCAGATGGACACTCCGGCTGCTCTCCCCAGCGCCAATCATAATGTCGATGTAAAAATCTTCCATGGCGCTGTAAAGCACTTCTTCGACTGACATAGGAAGACGGTGGATCTCATCGATAAAGAGGACATCCCCCGGTTCTAGATCATTGAGGATAGCTACCAAGTCACCGGCCTTTTCAATGACAGGACCAGAAGTCTGCTTGAGATTGACGCCCAGTTCATTAGCGATGACAAAGGCCATGGTGGTTTTCCCAAGCCCCGGAGGGCCAAAAAGAAGGACATGATCCAGCGCCTCATCCCGAAGCTTAGCCGCCTCAATAAAGATTTTCAGCTGGTCCTTGACCTTATCTTGACCGATATATTCATGTAAATATTGCGGGCGCAACGTCCGTTCAACGGCCTCTTCATCGCCCATGATTTCATTGTCTAAAATTCTACTCATACAGTCTATTATAGCAAAAAATGATACCTTCGGTACCATAAATAGAATGTGTTTTTTAAAGATCCTGGTTCTCACTAGCGTTCGTTAGAATAAGTTGAATGGTTGCCCTCATCGCCAACCTTTCTTTTTATTATACAGTCCCTTCTTCTTCTATCGCTCACCATTTCACTTTATAATTATTTCCTTTAATGATAAAATTAAAGCAACAACGTTTAGGAGGTAAATTTATGTTTACTAAAACAAAGAAGATCCTTTTCGGTTTCTTGGCATTCTTTGCAGTGCTCCTTATTGCAGGATGTCAGTCTTCTCCATCGCAGTCTTCTAAAACAAATAAGTCTTCTCAAACAGATAAATCTCCTCAAACAATCAAAGCACCACAAGATCTTACAAAGGATCAACAAGGAACTTGGAAATGGACTGACCAACAAATGACCATTCAAAAAGTATTCCTAGCTTCTAATATCAAAAAACTTGCCGCTGTACTAATGCTTGATGACTTCGATAAGGTTAAGATGACGATGACCATTAAAGATAAAACCGTTGAATTGAAGTACCATTTTGATTACAGAAAACTGTATGAGGATCAAGCATTTGCAACAGGAGAGAACAAAGCGAATTATGAATCGTATTTAAAAAATAAAACTGCTGAATTTAAGAATTATATTCCAAATTTGAAACATACAAAGATTACTCTTGACGAACCTAATTATGCCTATGATTACTCTCTAACTGGAGAAATCGATACACAGAAACATACTATTACGTTCCCTGAAACACCTACATTTTTAAGTAGAATTGTTATGGGAACCACGTATAATTCACTTGTACCCATTACTTATACTTACACCGTTGAAGGTAAGCAAATAACACTTTATGCTGAAGGGAAAGATGAACAAAGTCATTTTAGAGTAATGCGTCTTCGTTTCAACTACGTAGGAGACAATCATTAGAAGGAGTGATCAATCATGAACAATATGAAAAAAAGTTCCCTATGGATGTTTTCCCTTCTTGCTCTTCTATTTGTATCAGGATGTGGGCAAAAACAACAGAAACAACAGCAACAACAAACAACAGCTGAGACTACAACAGTTGCAGAAACTACCACAGTAGCACCGACCCCAGTCTCACTCGAAGGAGACTGGAAAGCTGTAGATTTTAGAGATACAGTGGAACGTACTTTCTTAATTTATTATGGTGATGCTAATAGTCGATTAAAGGTTACTGAAGCCTTCCAAGATATCGTTCCGACTCTAAAAATCACAGGAACAGATGTAACTTATTCTTATAGTGCTGATATGAATAAGTATATTGATTTTTATGCTGAACAGAATAAAGATGAATATCCTACAAAAGAAGAAGCTACTGCCATCCTTCTAGGCGTAAGAGAAAAGAAATTTGGAAGTTTTAAACATCAAACTGGAACGTTTGATAACAATACAAAAGTGTTAACTGCAACGTTAAATGATGGGGTTTTAAACGAGAATGCAAAAACGATCGTATTCCCTGAAGTTCCAAACATCTTTGGAGTTCTACCTCTTTATATTAATTCTACAGACGTACCAATTACTTATCACTACGAATTGAATGGTGACATCCTTACAATTTACGCTGAAAAAACATTCGAAGAAACAGGAGCACATCTCGTTTATCCAATGAAATTCAAGAAAGTTTCAGATCCTAAAACTAATTAAATAGCTCACTGAGAGTGGGACAGAAATCGGTAATTCGTTAGAATTCGATTTCGTCGTCCCACCTCCGCACAGTTGAGTAGGGCTGTAAAAGCTGATGAAATCAGCGTAGTAGAGCCCACTCAACCACTGCGTCTTGCTCGACAATCCAAAAATAATTGAGAGGCTAGGACTTTTGTCCCAGCCTCTTTTCTGTGCAAAAAAATAATTTAGGAAACCTTGAGAATCTCATCTATTGGGTACTCTGCTACATACAATTTTTCCGTTTCTTATGTTGAATAATCGGTCAAGTTACAAAACAAAATTGCGATTCGTTTGAAAGCCCTTGCAAAACAATTGTGTTGAACGTATAATATAAGCGTAATACAATCATCTATTTTAAGGAGGTCTAACGATGATTAGACGTTATAAAAAATTATTTTTAGCATTCGTTGCTCTGCTCTCAGTCTTCCTACTAGCTTCTTGTTCTCAAAAACAAAGTGGCTCTAAAAATGCTGCTAAAACAGAAACAGCAAAAGTCGAAACGATTGATGGCGAATGGGAATTAGTCGATACTCTCGATGCTTTAACGGAATCCATCGGTGCCTATACCCTCCATGGAATCCACTTTGCACACTTGCTTGAATCTGTTAAAGACTTCAAAATGGACATGAAGATTGAAAACAATACGGCAACGATTAAATACGACTATAACATTGATAACTTTATTAAAGCTTTCTACACTGTCACAACAGAAGCTAGAGGCAAGACTGAAGAAGAATTCAAAAAAATCATGTATGACTCTCATGAAGGATTTGCAGGCGACTTTAAGAAATACAAAGTCAGCATGAATAAAGATACTGGCGTGTTTAGCTACGAAGCAACGGGTTCTATTGATCAAGGTGCCAAAACAATGACCTTTGATGAAGGACTTTCAGTAGCAAACTCATTCTTCTTCTCATTCGGTGAAAATCGCGTTTCGCCAAACACATATCACTACAAATTAAAAGACGACATGCTTTATGTCACGATTGACGGAAAAGCGAAGAAAAATAATCTTCCAGTTCACTATGAACTACACTTCAAACGTAAAGGAAGCACTACTCAAAAAGACCCTGTTCCAATTGAAGGAAAATGGCAAGCCATCGACTTCCGACCAGCTCTTGAACGTAGCTTAGCCTTTAAAGATTTTGACAATGATGATTCGGCTATCAAGCTGATCTATCCTGAGGCATGGAAAGATTTAAAACCAACGTTGAACATTACAGATACATCTGTTGAATTCGACTATACTGTATCTCTAGCAGATGGTTTTGGAAGGTTCTACGATTACTTAAAACAAAAAGATGCATCTAAAGTGACTCAAACGAAAGACGAATATATTAAAGATCAATTTACCAAATTATCAGTCAATCTACAGGATGGCGCTAAGGACTTGCCCAATACAACTTATGAATTTGATAAAGGTAATGCTAAAATTCATTCTGTCTTGAAGAACGGTAAATTAGATACAGCAAACCAAACGATTATCTTCCCAGAAGCTATCAATATTGTGCAACTTGCAACCATGTCCATTGGACCTGTCGCTAAAGAAACTACGTATAAATACTCTATTGATGGAGATATTTTAACGTTGACGATTGAGCAACGCGATGGACGGAATAATCTAAATACGATTATTTCAGCAAAATTCAAAAAAGTGTCTGATGCAACGAGCAAGTAGTCATTCCACTGCTCCTTGAGATTTTCTCAAGGAGCTTTTTTCTGTGCAAAAAAATAAAGAGCTTACGCTCTATTAAAATACTTCGGTACCTTTGGTTCGGTTGAACTCTCTGAGTTCACCTCATTAATTTTTTAAAGATCGTAGTTCTCACTTGCGTTCGAACTGCGTCAATGTACCTAAGCTCGTCTACGTCCCTATCAGACTTGACTCACTAAGGTACATAGAAAAAAGCCACCGGTTTTGGTGGCTCTTATAGGGAGATTATTATGAAAAAGTTTTAGGAGTTTTATCATTCAAAGTTAGGAGGTCTTTGATGATGCTATTAGTATACGATAGGAAGCTTAAAATTTCCTTATAGTTTTTCTAAAAAATTTTTTCTAGAAAAAGAGGATGTCCCAAGCAAGATTTTCACATCCTTGTTTGGGTCACCCCTTTCCTCCTTATTTCTTAGCGATGGCATGGTAGCTAGTCTTGCTGGTGAAGACTTGACCTGCTCTCAAGATGACCTTTTCAGCCTGGTCACTGTGAATGGCATCTGGCACTGTTTGGAATTCTAGAGCCAAGCCATTGTGCTGAACCATTGGTTGGCCTTGCAGATGAACAGTTTCGTCTACGAAATTGGCTGAATATACCACCAAGGCTGGGGCTTCTGACCTGAAGGTCAAAAAACGTCCAGATGGCTGATGGTAAAGAAAGCCGGCATTTTCATGCCCTTCTGGAAGAGCAAATGGATGGTCTAATCCTTCTACCAGACGGATTTGCGGATCAGAGTCCTTAAAAAGATCCTCCAAGAGCATAGCTTGGTAGAGATGCTGGACAACCGGACTTTCTCTATCCACGGTCTGAAGAGGAACACCGTCTGGATGGATAGGGTAAAGCCCTTGATGGTTGATCTGAAAGACATGGTCATTGATCGGCTGGGTGAAGTTCCCAGATAGGTTGAAATAGCTGTGGTTAGTCGGGTTGACCAAGGTATCTTGATCCGTTTCTACCCGATAAGCAATCTCGAGTTCACCATCTTCAGTCAAACCATAGGTTACCCAGATCTTGAGATTTCCAGGGAAACCACCGGTTCCATCTGCACGTTCTGTGTATAGGGTAATTTCCTGATCCGTTACCGACTCCACGCTAAACAAAGCGCTGTCCCAACCCGTCGGTCCACTGTGGTTGCAGTTGGCACCGTTATTGGCCTCCAAGTGATAGGTCTCTCCATTGAGTTCAAAGCTAGCTCCTGCAATCCGACCTGCTACCGGTCCAATACTAGCCCCATATTTAGGGCTATTGCCCACATAGTCCTCAAAGCGATCAAAGCCTAGAATAATATTCGTAAACTGGTCTTCTTTATCCGGTGTCACATATTCTAAGATCGTCGCCCCATAGGTCATGACAGATAATTGGTAGCCCTTGTCATTTTCGAGGCGATAAGCCCGAACCTCTTGATTTTGCCATTCCCCAAACACGCTTTCTTGATACTGTTTCACTAACCTTCTCCTCTCACTGTTTTTCTCCATTGTATCAGTTTCACAAGAAGAAACACTCCACTTTTTATAGAAAATTAGTGGCTATTCTTTATGAAATGGATGAATGATCACCCCTTGAACAACCCGATTGACGGTACCAGTCGGTGAAGGTGTGTCTGGGCGATTTTGCACCTTGAGCGAAGTCAAAAGAGAAATCAATTGACCATAGATAATGTAAGGGAAGGCACGGTAGATATCTAATGAGTCTGCTGATGCTTCCACCAACACTTCCCGTACATGCTCGATCCCTGCAGCTTGATCAGCCAAGAGAACGACCTGACGGGCAATTTGATCTCCTGCAACTTCGCGAACCAAGTCCAGATCATACTGACGGGTATAAGAATCAATGGAGCCAAATACCAGGACCAGAGTCTGGTCATTGATGAGGGATTTCGGACCGTGACGGAATCCGACAGGACTTTCATACATGGTTGCAATTTTTCCTGCTGTTAATTCCAAAATCTTGAGCTGGGCTTCATGGGCTAGGCCAAAGAAAGGTCCTGCTCCCAGATAGATCACGCGCTCAAAGTCTAGATCGACCACTTCCTTGACCGCACGGTCCTTCTCCAAGATTTGCTCAGATAGATGAACCAGCTCTTCTACTCGTTTTTCCTTGATCTCTTCCTCGCTTGGATCAAAGACCAAGAGAGCTGTCAAGAGCATGGAGGTGAAGCTGGATGTCATGGCAAAGCCGGCATCATTGGTTTCTTTAGGTTGGAGAAGCAAGAGATTGCGCTCATCCCCGTGGGCTTGCTGGGCCAGTTTTCCTTCTTCGGCACAGGTAATAGTGATCTGATAGAGTTCATCAACCAGATCTTGGGCCAACTGCACGGTGGCGACACTTTCTGGCGAATTACCACTCCGGGCAAAGGATACTAAAACCGTCGGAACCTCTTTTTTCAAATAGGTTTGAGGATGAGCTACGATATCCGTCGTCGCAATGGATTGGAAATTCCAGTGGCGTTCATCATGCACTTCCTGCAAGTAAGGAACCAAGGTATCCCCCACATAGGCTGAGGTCCCTGCCCCTGTCAAGATGACCTTGATATAGTCATGCTCTTGTCCAATCTTTTCTAAGAAAGCTTTTATTTCCGCTTTTCTTTCTTGGTACAAGCGAGCCGTTTCTTTCCAAACCCTTGGTTGTTGGTAAATCTCACGTGTTGTGATCTCTGCTCCTAGCTCCTGCAAGTCTTCTTTTGTATAGTCTAACATAGAAACTGTTGTTCCTTTCTACAATCTAACATTGATAAATGGGAAAGGAGCCTGAGATGATACTCCCAGACTCCCTACCAACCTACTCATCTTCATCATCATCAAGGTTTGACAAGAGGTCATTGACCTTGACAATACTTTCTTTTGCACGTTCAGGGTAGTCCCCTTCATTACCAGTCAGGCTACTATTGATGAATTCGATGACCATCGGAAGATTCATCCCTGCGTATAAGTCAATCGCACGTCCTTCAAGGATCAAGCGACTCACAGTGTTGCAAGGAGTTCCTCCCAAGAGATCGGCAAATACAATATAGTCTTCTAGACCTTGGACTGTTGCTTCAAATTTAGCGGTAAAGTCTTCTGGCCCTTCTTCTGGTAAGAGTGCAACCGTATGGATGGATTCTTGTGGCCCCATAATCATCTCTGTGCTCGCTTTGAGCTCTTCACAAAAGCGACCATGGCTGACCAATACTAACTCTTTTGCCATACCTTACTCCATTATGCCATTCCAAAGAAGAAGTGGCCAAATGCTGAGAATGCGATTGCTGCAAGGATGATGAGCAAGATAGCTTTTGTAGAGTTCATACCCTTACGTCCAAGCAACCAGTAGATTACACCTGTGATGATAGCTGGTACCAAACGTGGGAAGATAAGGTTGAGCATATCTTGAATTTCAATCGCTTTGTCCCCAATGTGTGGAGTCCAAGAAACTTCAACACCAATCATGCTGGCAATCAAGGCACCAACCATGAAGATACCCAGAACGGCAGCTGCGTCGATCAAAGCTGTCAAGGTACTTTGCATATTGTTGATGAGGTTAACCCCTTCTTTATAGGCAAATTCCAACTGTTTCCAACGGAAAATGTCATAAGCAACTGCCACAGCGATCCACAAGAAGATACCGGCTGGGTTTCCTGCAATAGCCAAAGTTGCTGCGATTGAACCCATAATAGCTGGTACCAATGATCCAAAGATTGAGTCCCCAAGAGGAGCGAATGGTCCCATGAGACCTGTCTTGATCCCGTTCACCGCATCTTTTGATTTGACACCATCTTTTTCTTCCAAAGCAAGGTCAAAACCAGTGATAATGGTGTGGAAGAATGGTGAAGTATTGAAGAATTGCGTATGCAATTTCATCATTTCTTTCAATTCTGGAGTGCCATCACCATACATTTTACGCAACTGAGGTAAAAGCATATAAAGGTAACCAGAAGCCTGCATCCGTTCGTAGTTCCAACCCAATTGGAAGGTGAAGAGGCTACGTTTGTTGATTTGTTTAAAATCTTCTTTTGTTAGTTTGTAATTAGAATTCGTCATCTTCAATTTCCCCGCTTTCTACATTGCTTGCTGGAGCAGCTACGACTGTACGTTGACTGTTTTTGAAGTGTTGTACTGCAAGGAAGATACCGATAATGGCAATACCAATCATAGATACACTCTTGAAGTTGTTAACAAAAGTAATAGCTTGTTCTTTTGGAAGTTTAGCGAACACATCAGAACCAACAATGCTAGACACTGCAGCACCAAGGCTTTGAACATTGCTATAAAGCACTGTCAACATTGCTGTTAAGCCAAAGCCAAGTGCTAAGTAGTGAAGGTTACGACGAACAGGAAGGTAACGAAGCAAGATCGCAAATCCAAGACCTGGAAGCATTTGACCTGCAAGTTTCAGACCGTTTGCCAACCATTGTACATTAGCAAGACCTGTAACAACAGTTTCTACGAAAGAACCACCAAAGGCAAGCGCGAAGAAGACTGGAAGGGCACGAGAAAGAGCCCAAGGAACAGCACCAAGAAGGTAGTTGCGTTCAATTCCTTTATAGTCGTAACGTTCGATCGCAGCATCTACACGGTGAGCGAAGTAAGTTGTAGTCATACGACCAAGAATATCAAAGTAGGTCAACAAAGTTGCTACCGGCACAGCGATTGTAGCAATAGCAATCTCTGGATCAATCCCTTTTGCTACTGAGAAGGCAGTCGCAAGAACGGCACCAGATGTTGCGTCAATACGAGAAGCTCCACCGAAAGTACCTACACCGAGCACTGTCAATTGAAGAGAAGCTCCGATAAATAGACCTGTCTTTAAATCCCCCATGACAAGTCCTGTAATGAAACCAGCAAAGACTGGTGATCCTGCTGATGAAACAATCGTCAACTCATCACAGATTTGATAAGCTGAGTACAAAGTAAGTAGTAAAATTTGCCACCATTGTATCATGACAATTTCCTCCTAAAAATTTTCTTTTACTTTAATAACTTCATAAAGTCTTCTGCAGTGTCGTTTGGCACCATCTGAGACGTAATCTTTACACCTTTTTCGTGGATCTTGTTGAAGTCTTCCACGTCCGCGTCCACCACATTGATCGAGCGGGTAATCGCACGTGTCTCATCAGATTGAGACATATTGCCGACATTCAGCGTTTCAAGCTGAACGCCTGCTTCGATCAAACGAAGGAAACGATCAGGTTTGCGAGCTACGATAAAGAGTCGTTGGCTATCATATTTTCCAGCCAAGATATTTTCCGCAGCCTTTGCGACTGGCAAGATACTGAGCTTAACACCAGGTGGTGTCGCTAGTTTCAAGCCACTTTTTTCAATATCATTTTGAGCGACTTCATCATCGATCACCATGATACGTGAAACATTTAGTTTGGTAGTCCAAAGATTGGCTACCTGCCCGTGGATCAAACGTCCATCGATACGGCATCCTACAATAGTCATAAGTTTTCCCCCTTTACTTCTTTGAATGTAGGTTGTTGAACAAGTTGAAGTGTCTCTTGGTAACGCCCTTCTGTCTCAAAGACGATCAGGCTATTGGCTCCTTCTTTGAGGAAACCATGAGGCACATAAAGTGAAGTGGTCGGTCCGACCTCCCAGAAGCGGCCAAGGTTGTGGCCGTTGACAAAGACGACCCCTTTCCCAAATCCTGTCATATCCAGATAAGTGTCAAGGTTGTGGTCCAGCTGAAAATCATATCGGTAAAAGGCTGGAGCACCTGCCTGCCATTCCTTTGAAAAATCGAGCTGACTGAGATCTTGTAAATCCAGTGGGTACTGCTTCCAATGAAGGTGGAAGTGCAAATCCACACAGACACCTGTGCGAATGCCCTTGTGCTGGCTATCAGCTAAGAGCTTGTGACCATAGTTGACACGGCCCATATTCTCAAGCAAGATTTTTAAATTCGTAACCGCTTTCTTTTTTCCTTTGATAAAAAGATCTTCACCGATCTCTGTTTGGTATTGTGTTGCTACATGTTGATCATCCAGGTAAATTTGTACCCGATCCCGACCATCAATGATGCGCAATTTTTCTTCTTCCGCATCCAACTCAAGGTCTGTCTCATATAGTAGATAACCTGTGGTTTGCCCCAACTCTTCCATCTTTTCAGGATAAAGGCTGGTCTCGACTTGAGCCAAATTATCCAGATTCCCAAAAAGACTAGTCTTGGCTGCCAATTGCAAGGTTTGTTCTGGCAAACACTCTTTGATGAGTGGTTCTTGCTGTGGGTATTCCGGATAATAGGTCGCCATCATTTTTTGAATAGCATAATACTTCTCCGTCGGATTGCCCTGCTCATTGAGCAAAGCCCCATAGTCATAGGACGTCACCTGTGGCAAGTCTAGCGTTCCCCGAGCTGAGCAACCATTCATGAAGCCGAAATTGGTTCCGCCATGAAACATATAGAGGTTGATGGAACCAAGCTCCAAGACCTCATGGACAGCTTCTGCCAACTCCTCTGGGTCCCTTTGAATCACGGGTTCCTTCCAGCGGGTAAACCAGCCATCCCAGAATTCCATACACATCAAGGGCCATTTCTTGCCGTATTCGTCAAAGAATTCTTTCATCTGACCAAAGTTATAGGCTGCTTTGGAACCGAAGTTTCCTGTCACGAAGAGGTCTTCTTCGATCAAGGTTCCTGCTCTTAGCGTTGCTCGCCATGGACCATCTGATGTAAAGAGAGGACAGGTCACGCCTTTTCCCTTCATCAAATCCCGAATGGCACGAAGATAATCCTTATCTTCTCCATAAGAGCCGTACTCATTTTCCACCTGCATCATAAGGATTGGACCACCCCGATCCACTTGGTAGGGTGTCAACAACCCAAGCAAGCGATCATAATAACGATCCACCGCTTCGATAAAGGCTGGGTCTGATGAGCGGATTCGCAGGTCTTCTTCTAAGAGCCAAGCTGGCAATCCACCAAATTCCCACTCTGCACAGATAAAGGGCGACGGCCTTACAATCATGTAAAGTCCTAGGGACTGGGCTGTTTGAATGAAACGCTCTAGATCCAATCGGCCACTAAAGTCAAACTGCCCTTTGCGGGGTTCATGCGCATTCCAAGGAACATAGGTCTCAACCGTGTTAAAACCCAAAGCTTTTAGATTATACAAGGAATGATACCAGTCTGCTGGGTCAATACGGAAATAATGGATTGCTCCGGATAAAATCTTAAAGGGTTGACCTTTTAAATAGAAAGCATCGCGAATCTCAAAAACTCCCATAAACGCCCCCCTTTCTTATATGTAACCCTTTTCATTTATTAATATAATAAATTATTTGAAAAATGTCAACACTTTTATAAAAAATATGTTAAAATAGGGTTAAATAAGAGAAATCTAAAGAGAGGTAGCACTATGGCAATTCCAAAGTACCAACACATCAAAGATGATTTGAAGCAGCAAATTATCTCAGGAAAATTTGAAAATGGAGATAAATTTTATACGGAAGCTGAACTCATCAAAATTTATGATGTCAGCTCTATCACCGTTGTCCGTGCTTTGAACGACCTCGCCGCCGATGGCTACATTGTCCGTCAGCAAGGAAAGGGAACCTTTGTTTCTCGTGCTCGAAAACACAAACTGGTAGAATTTTCAGATGTTGAAACCTTCCCAATCCAAAAGGCCAAAGTCAAAGTTCTCTCTATTAAACGTGGAAATACCTTGAGCATCCTAGACAAACTAGGCCTCAACCCAACGCAGTTCTACTATAAGATCGAACGGACTCGCCAGACAGGGGATGATACCTATATCTTCCACCAAACCTATATTCCTGAACAATACATCAATCCAAACTATCCAAATTTGGAATACTACAGCTCTATCTATGATCGCTTCAAAGAAGACTATCACATTCATATGAATGATGAGCACTTCGAAGAAGTCAACGAAATCGTCTTTCCTACACCAAGCAAGGTTGCTAAAGTATTGAAGATCGACGAAAATTTCCCAACGGTCAAACAAGTGAAGACGACCAAGCTAGAAGCGACTGGCCAAATCCTTGAATACACGGAAACCTATAAACGCGGTGACTACTACAAGATCAAGTTCATCTCCTGTGACCGCGATCACTAAGAACCAAAAAGACTGAGACATCTCGGTCTTTTTTATAGCTCCAGTATAGCATGTTGAAAACGATTTCTAAAGACCTCTTTAAAAATATATATAATTAGTGATAGTTTAGCTATAAAAAGTTTAAAAAGGGAGTGGGAAAGAACTCCGACTAGTTAAAAAGAGTTCGTCTTCCCCACCCCCGCACAGTTGATTAGGTCATCTTTGGAGCTTCATAAGCGAACAAAGATACCAATCAACCACTGCGTCTTGCAGTTAGTCTTATCAAACATCAAAGGCTGGACAGTTTTTGCCCAGCCTCTTTCGTCTATTTTTCAAATTCCCTTTTTCGTTGCGATTAGTCACCCAAACCGATGCGTTCGAAGATTTCATCCACTCGTTTGGTGTAGTAAGTTGGGTTGAAGATTTCATCGATTTCTTCTTGAGTCAAACGTGATGTTACCTCTGGATCTGCTTCAAGAAGTGGTTTGAAGTCTACTTGATTATCCCATGATTGGGCCGTCTTCGGTTGAACAAGGTCATAAGCTTGCTCACGCGTCATACCTTTTTCAATCAAGGTCAACATGGCACGTTGGCTAAAGATAAGACCAAACGTAGAGTTCATGTTGCGGATCATGTTTTCTGGGAAGACCGTCAAGTTCTTGACGATGTTGCCAAAACGGTTGAGCATATAGTCAATCAAGATGGTCGTATCTGGCGTGATGATACGCTCAGCTGACGAGTGAGAGATATCACGTTCGTGCCAAAGGGCTACGTTTTCATAAGCTGTTACCATGTGACCACGGATAACACGCGCAAGACCTGTCATGTTTTCAGAACCGATAGGATTGCGTTTGTGAGGCATTGCTGAAGACCCTTTTTGACCTTTAGCAAAGAACTCTTCCACTTCGCGTTGTTCTGATTTTTGCAAACCACGAATTTCAGTCGCCATACGCTCGATAGAAGTCGCGATACTAGCAAGAACTGCAAAGTACTCAGCGTGAAGGTCACGAGGAAGCACCTGTGTAGAGATTTCTTGAGCACGGATACCAAGCTTGTCGCAGACATATTGCTCTACGAATGGTGGGATGTTGGCAAAGTTACCAACCGCACCAGAAATCTTACCAGCTTCCACACCAGCAGCCGCATGTTCGAAACGCTCGATGTTCCGTTTCATTTCGCTGTACCAAGTGGCCAATTTCAAACCAAAAGTTGTCGGCTCAGCGTGCACACCGTGGGTACGACCCATCATGATGGTGAACTTGTGCTCCTTGGCCTTGTCAGCGATGATGTTGAGGAAGTTTTCAAGGTCACGACGGATGATATCGTTGGCTTGTTTGTAGAGGTAACCATAGGCCGTATCTACCACGTCAGTAGATGTCAAACCATAGTGAACCCACTTGCGCTCTTCGCCAAGCGTTTCAGAAACCGCACGTGTGAAGGCCACCACATCATGACGAGTTTGCTGCTCGATTTCCAAGATACGGTCGATGTCAAAGTCTGCCTTCTCGCGAATCAAAGCCACATCTTCCTTAGGGATTTCTCCCAACTCAGCCCATGCCTCGTCAGCCAAGATTTCCACCTCAAGCCAAGCACGGTATTTATTTTCTTCACTCCAAATGTTCGCCATTTCTGGGCGAGAGTAACGTTCGATCATTGTTGTTTCTCCTTATGCAAGTTATTGATATAAAGATTATAACTTTGTAATGAATTAATGAAGTTCTCAAAATTATTTTTATATTTCTGATCTTGTAAAAATTTTGTTAACGGTTCCGCACCAAATCCAATTAAATAATCTATAAAATCACTATATTGGTCTCCAGTAAACTTAGAACGTATTTTTTCTAACATTTCTTTAAATTTAGTTATACATAAAGAATAATTCAATTTCTGGTTAATTTCTATTTCAAAAAATGATAATAAAGCCAGTTCTGCTTCTTCTTTTGTAAATTTATTAATTAAATCCAAATAGTATGGTTGAGCATTCCAAGCCTCTCCAAAACCATTTGTTAGAAAACAATTTACAAGCGTAGTTACATACTTAAACTTTACTTCCTTTGGAATCCCAACTCCAATATTAGAAGTAACTAAAATTAATTGTTGGACGACAACTGGCTCACTATAGAAATTCCCGCCTGATTTATGTGCATTCTGTAATTCTTCTAATATACTATCTATTTCTGCCGCCCTAAAAACATCTGGTATATAAGCCTTGCCTTTTACAACTTCTAAAAACGCTTCTGCTCTCTCAGACTCCTGTGTTGTTCCATTAATTTTTATCTGAGCGTAATTTAAACCTATTTTTGTTTTTACAGACTCATCAACTACTGTCCATAATGTAGGCGCTAATTCATGTATATTTTCCATCGTATCTTGCGACACTATATCATCAGTATATATCCCAAAAAAACCTTGAATCAGACCATTAGCTTTATCTCTAGGTAAATCTGTCATAATCTGTCTTCTAGTATTTAATTCAGTTGCATCTAATCTTCTACTCTTAATATCTCGTAATAGTGTACTAATCTGTAAACTAAAACTAGAAACTTTCATGTTAAATACTATCTTAAAGCATTGATTTAAATAGCTTATTAAAGTTGGTCCGTCTAAAATAACTCTAGTTGGATGAGCGGCACTACTCCAGTTTCTCATATAATTTATATGTAACAACTGTTGATACTCTGTAGCATTAATAAAGTCCATTTGCTTAATACCTTGTAATAGCTCACTCTCTGATACTTTAGTAATATCAGATTCATTTTTATAATTTTTTCTAAGTTTTGCATCTGAATAAACTAAATCATAAAAATAAACTATATCATACTCAATAACTTTTTGCCTTAAAACTTCTACTGTGGCATTCCACAAATAATTTAATGCTGCATCAAATAATCCATCAGCGCATGCATGAACAAAACGAGATAAATATAGCTGATTTTGAGGTTTTTCTTCTAAAGCGCCGAATACAAATAGTAAATTTGAATAAACATATTCGCGTTCACGTACTTCGGTCACAACATCCGTAGTCGGTAAATTTAAATAGTTTAAAACATTATTAACTTGTATATCTAAATTGGTCATTGTTTCATTGATTTTTGAAACATCCTCATTGAAATCTTTTTTTATTAAACTATAATCCATTTTTTTACTCAAAAACTCCAGTTCTTTTTTCAACACTATCATATAATCTAGCTTACATTTGCATTCCGCCTCTACTTTATATATGTAGTCTATATATTGATTCTATTCTATATTTTATGATGATATTCTTTTGATATTTCACATCAGTTAGCAACTGACAATCACTTTATTCAAATTCTTCTTTCCCAATCCACACAGATGGGTAGTGATCTAGTGTATTCAAATCCGTATCCAGCGGGGCATCATAGATAGCCAAATAGTTATCAGGATATTGTGCAACTAGCTCTTCATACTTCGCTTTCACTTTTTCGTGATCGCTACTAGCATACAAGACTTCGACGACTGCTCCCGTTTTTTCTTTTTCAACAAATGCGTTGACAATGAGTTGAATCATAAAAACCTCCTAAATCGAAATGCCCTTCATATTTGCTTCCAGAATAGGCATCTTCACACCTAACTCCTGACCAGTCTGATAAACACTTTGACAGCAATAGAAGATGTCCTGTTTATCATTGTGCAAAGTCATGATTTTTCGGGTCAGCTCATTTTTCGCAAACATGACTTTCATGGCTTTTCCTGCAATCCAAGCGGGAATTTTGTAAGGTAAGAGTTCAGCTTTATAAAGCTTCAAATTTACACCACATGCTTCTACGACTTTCAAAGCCTCTCGAATGGCCTTGATGGCCAATGACAATTCTGAAGAACTATTCATCAAGTTCAGAGCCAGCTGTTCTGGATTTTCCAAATTTCCCGAGCGAGCAGCTGTCGAAGTAACACCCGCATTAATCGCCATGTGAATCCAAATCCACTCGACCATATCATGAGGAACTTCCCACTTCAAATCTGCAGAAGTCAGTAAAGTCGTCAAATCAGCATAGTTAGAAATGTGTGCTTTTTGCTCAACTTCTAGCATTAAATGGTCAAACAAGACGCCATCTAAATGGTTCTCCTGCATATGACCACCCGCTGTCGGAAAAGCCAGAATATAGTCGTAATCTCCTGCCCACTCTTGGACCTCTTTTCGAGTATTCCAGAAATTGCAGAAGAAAACGAGAGTGCCTTTGATATTATTTTTTCGCAAGGTTTCCACAGCTTCTTTGACAAACCCATGACGCACACTCAGAAAAATAAAATCATATTCCGAATCAGCTTCTGCCACACGAACCTCATAGGTATCGTGTTTGTTTTCACCTTTGGAATAATAGCGACCATCTAGCAGATCAACCGACAACTCCTTGGGAGCATTGTTTTTCTTACTATCTCTCAGTACGTGTTCCACTTGATGACCTGCTTTTTGAAAAGCATAGGCATAAGTAGTCCCGATGACTCCAAGTCCTAGAATCGCTATTTTCACTTAAAAATCAATTCCTTTCCAACAGTAGTCATCTGCTTCTCTCGTTTAACAAAAGCGTTGACAATAATTTGAATCATAAACTGGTCTCCATTTAGCTTTAAAGATTATCATTTTCTGAGTCTTCATGTATAGAAAATTCAAATGAAATTCTCTCAGGATGTCTAGGCAGGCCGTAACTACTCAGATAATCCTTAACTTCCTTCACGGAACAAGAATATTCTAAGACTAGCTGATTGCCAGCTCTTTCTAAAATATGAATCCCCTCTCTATCCGCAATCTCTGGAACAATCAAATCGTCCGTATAAGTCAGTGTTACGGTCGTTATTTCATCATCTAGCAATTCATCAAATTCTTCTGTCATTTTAAAAATCAATCCCTCTCCCAAACTCAACCACACTATCTGGCACATCGCTAAACAAAGTCACATGTCCCATTTTGCGGTTGTGCTTTGCTTCTAGTTTACCATATAAGTGGAGGTGAGCGCTTGGATTTTCTGTCACATATGTTTCAGCAACCTCGACGTGTTGGCCGAGAACATTGAGCATGACAGCAGGTGCATGGAGGCGAATAGCAGGAAGTGGTAATCCGAGAACGCCCAAGATATGAGTATCAAACTGGGAGAAGTCACAAGCTTCAATCGAATAATGCCCTGAATTGTGTGGACGAGGCGCGATTTCGTTGACGATGATGTCATCAGCTGTCGCAAACATTTCCACGCAAAGAGTTCCAGAAAGGTTCAGTTGTTCTGCGATTCGCACTGCCATCGCTTTGGCTTTTTCAGCTAGACTTTCTGAAATGCGAGCAGGCACAATGGTTTTTGAAAGAATGTTGTTGCGGTGGATATTTTCCTGAACAGGGAAGACTGTCACGTCCTTTCCATTTCCAGACACGATGACAGAAATCTCCAAGTCGAAATTGACAAATTCTTCCAAAACGCAGTCGGCTGAATCCGCTAGTGCATAGGCTTCTTCTAAATCTTCCGCTGAACGAATAACCTTTTGACCATGGCCATCATAGCCACCTGTCGCAGTTTTGAGGACATAGTTTTTCGATAGGTCAATATCTGCCAAGTCTTTGCTAGAAGTCACGACCTTGTAAGGTGCCACAGTGACTTGGGCCTTGTTTGACAAAAAGTCCTTTTCAAAAATCCGGTTTTGGGAGATGCGAAGCAGGTCTGTCCCTTGTGGGAGCTGTCCTTCTTTGATAACGGCGTCAAAGCCATCAGCATCAACATTTTCAAATTCATAAGTGAGAATATCACAGCGATCTGCCAACTGACGAAGAGCATCCACGTCGTCGTATGGGGCCACGATGATTTTCGCCACACGAGAGGCCGGGCAATCCGCTGCAGGATCCAGCGCGATGACCTTGTGCCCCATGTAGATAGCAGAAATAGCCATCATCTGACCCAGCTGACCACCACCGATAATTCCGATTGTTTTAGATGAGCTCATTTGTCGACTCCTCTGCGATTTTTCCTTGTTCTTCTGCGAAATCCGCTAATGCTGTCGCAATAGTCTGGTCCTCTACTGAAAGGAGACGAAGGGCAAAGAGGCCAGCGTTAGTCGCACCTGCTTCACCGATAGCCATGGTCGCAACAGGTACCCCACCCGGCATCTGAACGATGGAATAAAGCGAATCCACGCCACTAAGGGCCCGTGACTTGACGGGTACCCCAATAACTGGAAGAGTTGTTTTAGCAGCAACCATCCCTGGCAAGTGAGCAGCTCCACCTGCACCCGCGATGATGACCTTGATGCCACGGCTACGTGCTTCTTCCGCATGTTTGAACATGAGGTCTGGTGTGCGGTGGGCAGAGACAACCTTCTTTTCGTAGACTACACCGAAGCGGTCTAGGACTTCTGCTGTTTTTTGCATGGTTGCCCAGTCGGATTTGGAGCCCATGATGATGGAAATAATTGGTTTAGTCATAATTTTTCCTTTTCTTCTTTTTGATAATGGTCTTAGGTGGTGGGGGACGGAAGTAAACCTTCGGTTTCATTCCTAAAATTTGAGCCTAAGGTCTCAAATTTTCCCTAGACCAGAACAGTTTCTGTTCTGGTCTTTTCACCACGGCGACCATTATCGTGTTTGGCGACTTCGCCGCTTTTAAAATTTATTTATTCGCCTTGCTTCCGATATCTGTTCGGTAAAAGAGGCCTTCTGTGTTTTGTTTGTTGAGTTCGTTGTAGATGATATTTTGACCGTCTTTGACGGTGTCTGCTGTTGTGACCAGCATGTAAACACGGCCTCCGTTTGAAAGAAGGTCTTGCCCATTTTCAGCAAATTTAGCTCCTGCATAGTAGGTGATGATGTCACCCTCTGTCTTAGCTGGAAGCTTGACACCCTTCTCATAAGCGAGTGGGTAGCCGTTTGATGCTACAACCACACCTAGTGTCACACCCTTGTCCGTCCAAGTGATGGCTGGCTCTTGGCCATCCAAAATGTCCGTGATGTTTTGTGCAAAGTCAGATGTCAAACGAGGCAAGATGATTTGCGTTTCAGGATCTCCGAAACGAGCGTTAAACTCGATAACTTTAGGTCCATCAGCTGTCAAGATAAGCCCCGCGTAAAGGACACCAAGATAGGGGCGTCCTTCTTTAATCATCCCTTCGAGAACTGGCTTGACAATGGTGTCAACCGCTGTGTCAACCACGCTCTGTGGCAAGTGAGGAACTGGCGCATAGGCACCCATCCCACCAGTGTTAGGACCTTTGTCGCCATCGTAGGCACGTTTGTGGTCCTGAGCCGTTGGCATAATGTAGAACTTGTCTCCATTGACAAAGGCAAAGAGAGAGAACTCTTCTCCATCCAGGAATTCCTCGATGAGCACACGCGCACCTGAGTCACCGAATTTATTGTCCAACAGCATCTCATGAGCAGCTTCGACAGCTTGCTCAACCGTTTCAGCAACGACGACACCTTTCCCAAGGGCCAAGCCGTCTGCCTTGACGACGATTGGAGCGCCTTTTTCTTCGATGTAGGCCTTGGCTTCCTCAAAGTCGGAAAATGTTCCATAGGCTGCTGTCGGAACATCATATTTGACCATGATTTCCTTAGCAAAATCCTTAGACCACTCCAGCTCAGCCGCAGCTTTGGTCGGGCCAAATGCTTTGAGACCAGCTGCATTGAAATCATCCACGATCCCAGCCGCAAGGGCATCATCTGGTCCAATGAAGGTCCAAGCAATATCGTTGACTTTTGCAAAATCAATCAGCTTAGAATGTTCGGAAATTCCGATATTGATCAAATCTAGACCATCTAATCGCATTCCGTCATTACCTGGAGCCACAAAAACCTGTTCAACGTCTTTAGACTCCAACAATTTCTTAGCAATCGCATGCTCACGACCGCCAGATCCAACAACCAAAAGTTTCATCTCGAACCTCTTTTGCGAATTATTTTATTAAATTATACCACATACGTTCGTTTTGTTCTAATGTTTCAAGGATTATCCTATGATTTTCGTTAGAAAACAAACTTTTTTCATTATTTTTAAAATTTCTGCTCCTTTTTACGAATATTATAATTGAGACCTCTAATATTTTAAAAAAAGGAGTTTTATGCAAGGGATTAAAAAACTACTCTTGGCAGCTTGCCTTTTCTGGGCAGGGGCTTCACAAGTTGCAAGAGCAGAGCAAAATGTCAATTACATCTACAAGGAAAAGGGACAATTAGTTGTTCACCTCGGGACCATTCCAGACCGCTTCCAAAGCGTTAGCATCCCCATTTGGTCCGAGCAAAACGGCCAAGACGACCTTATTTGGTATCCTGTTCAACAAGGAGAAAATGGATTTGATTTGCAAGTACCACTGACCAATCATTTGGATCAAGCAGGACTTTATCACATCCATGTCTACGGCATCCATTCTAACGGAAACCTTGAAGGACTATTTCCACTACAGACAATCGTTGAGAAAAAAGACCTCGCATCTTCCCAACCTAAGATCACAGTCCGGCCTAGCGGTGCGCAGCTATTTGAGATCCAACTCCAGCTCTTTGAAGATGTGGAGGAAGTCCTCTTTCCCATCTGGTCTGAACAAGGTGGCCAAGACGACTTGATCTGGTATCCCGCAAAAAAAACGGCACCTGGTCGCTACCAATTGTCCTTCAACGCCGAGAAACATACAGGGAAAGGAACCTTTCATCTCCATGTTTACCAGAAAGACAAGGGACACTTAAAAGGCCTGCTCGCCACAGAATTTCAGGTCGAGCGGGCTAAAGCTACTCCACTGGTCACCCAACCGGATAATTACTATCCCGTTGGTGAATGTACCTGGGCAGCAAAAGAACTGGCTCCTTGGTCACAAAACTGGTGGGGAAACGGTGGCATGTGGGCTACTAGTGCTCGCGTTGCAGGCTTCCGGACAGGAAATACCCCTGAGGTCGGCGCTATCGCCTGTTGGGATAATGGAGGCTATGGCCACGTTGCAGTCGTGACGGAGGTCGAACATAACCAAAAAATCCAAGTGAAAGAAGCCAATTATAATGGAAATCGGACCATCAACAATTTCCGTGGCTGGTTTGACCCCACGAATGCTGTCTGGGGAACGGTCAGCTATATCTATCCAAATTAAAGGTCGCTTGATTAATAAAGGCACTCATCTATCGATGAGTGCCTTATTTGATTAATGTCTGAAGTGACGAACACCTGTAAAGATCATGGTTAAACCGTATTTATCAGCTGCTTCAATAGATTCTTGGTCACGGACCGAGCCTCCTGGCTGGATGATCGCTTTGATTCCTGCTTTGGCGATTTCTTCCACGTTATCTGCAAATGGGAAAAAGGCATCTGAAGCAAGAACAGCTCCGTCAAGACGGTCTTTCGCTTGATCAATGGCGATACGGACGGAAGCCACACGATTGGTTTGACCAGGGCCAACACCAAGTGTCATGTGATCGTTGGTCACGATAATCCCGTTTGATTTGACATACTTGATGGCTTTCCAAGCAAACTCAAGAGCAGTCGCTTCTATATCAGTTGGTTGGCGTTTGGTCACCACTTGCCAGTCAGCGGGACTTTCTTTCACCACATCTTGGTTTTGAACGAGAAGGCCACCAACAACACCTGTGTACTCAGCCTCTACTTCACTAGCATCTTGAGCGTCAAATGGCAAGGCAAGGATCCGCAAGTTTTTCTTTTTATTAGTCAAGATTTCAAGTGCTTCGTCTGTGTAGCTTGGCGCGATGATGATTTCAAGGAAAACACCATGCATCTTCTCAGCTGTCGCAGCATCTACCTCACGGTTGAGAACGACGATACCACCAAAGATAGACACCGGATCAGATTCATAAGCGTAGTTCCAAGCAGTCTCGATGTCATCAGCCTGACCGATTCCACATGGATTCATGTGTTTCAATGCCACAACGGTTGGACGGTCTTTAAAATCGCGAATGATACGAATCGCAGCATCCGCATCACGGATATTGTTGAAGGACAACTCTTTCCCGTTGAGCTGTTTAGCCGATGCAATAGAGTAATCCGTCGGCAAAGCTTTTTGGTAGAAATCAGCGTCTTGTTGAGGGTTTTCCCCGTAACGCATAGCTTGTTTGAGATCATAGGTCAGAGTGAGTTTTTCAGGTTTGCTTTCACCCACTTGAGCTGTGAAGTATTCCGCAATCAAGGCATCATAGGCTGCTGTGTGACGGAATACTTTTGCTGCTAAACGTTGACGAGTTTCGTAAGAGGTTTCGCCGTTTGCTGACAATTCGTCAAGAACAACAGCATAGTCAGCAGGGTCTACAACAACTGTTACGCTAGCGTGGTTTTTAGCTGCTGAACGAAGCATTGATGGACCACCGATATCGATGTTTTCAACGGCATCCGCATAAGTCACGTCTGGTTTGAGAATGGTTTCCTTGAATGGGTAAAGGTTAACCACCACAAGGTCGATGAGCTCGATCTGATTGTCCTTAGCAGCCTCTAGGTGACTATCGAGGTCGCGACGAGCAAGAAGACCACCGTGGATATTTGGATGGAGGGTCTTCACACGACCGTCCATCATTTCTGGGAAACCAGTCACATCATCGATAGCAATGGTGTCTACTCCGGCATTGTCAAGGGCAACTTTGGTACCACCTGTTGAGATGATATCCCAGCCCAGAGTTTTCAGCTCTTTCGCAAATTCTACAATGCCTGTCTTATCTGAGACACTGATTAAAGCTTTTTTCGTCATTCTATTCCTCTTTCTTTAGGTCCAAGCGCATAGCGATTTCATTATTTTCTTCTATAAATCCTGTTTCCCGAAAACCCAGACTAGTCAGCAGGTGCTTCATTTTTTCATTTCCGACTACATAATCTGCGATAATATGATTGCAACATCTATCCATCTGAGCCTCTTTGATTAGAACTTCCAAGGCTTTTCGTCCATAACCTTTTCCTTGGTACTGCTGGCCAATCATTATCCGCCAGATAAAGTATTCTGCTTCATCCTTATCTATTTCCAGCAGGAGAAAACCAACTACTTGCTCATTCCAATAGATTGCCATTGGAAACACATCCCCATTCTCTCGGTAGAGCCATGCGTCAGCTAAAGAGCGCACATTTGGAGCTACGAAACGTGCTCGTTTATCAGCATCAGATATTTTCAAATCCAGCACTACCTGAAAACTGCTCTCATCTACTAATTTCAGATTAATCATTTTTCTCCTACCAAAATTACACAATCAAAACTTGATTTCCTTCTTATTTCCTCTCCACTCCCAAAAGTTCCAATACTTCTGGATAGAGTTTGTACTCTGTTTCGTGGATGCGGGTTTCGAAAGTGTCAAGGGTATCCCCTTCAAGGCGTGGTACACGGACTTGTTTGATGACCTTACCGGTATCCACGCCCGAGTCCACCCAATGAATGGTCACACCAGACTGCTCAACACCTGCATTCCAAGCATCCTCAATACCATGAGCGCCTGGAAATTCAGGGAGATAAGCCGGGTGAATATTGATAATACGGCCTTCATAAGCCGCTAGCAAGGTTGGACCGACGATTTTCATATAACCAGCCAAACAGACTAGGTCAATCTCGTGCTCATCCAAGAGCTCGACAATGGCTCCTTCGTAGTCTGCTTTGCTCTCAAATTCCTTGAGTTCAAAAGCATAGGAAGGAACTCCAAGCTTTTCGGCACGCTCGAGCACATAGGCATCACGATGGTCTGAAAAGACAAACTCCACTGGAAATTCTTCAGCAATCACCTGAAAATTTGAGCCATTACCAGAGGCAAAAACCGCTATTTTTTTCATTTGATGATAACACTTTCGTTTTCTTTCTTGACGATACGACCGATTTCATAAACAGGTTCGTCAAGAAGTTCTTTGACACGTTCAACATGTTCTGGTTTAACTGCAAGCATGAGACCAATACCCATGTTGAAGATTTCAAACATTTCTTCGTGTTTGATTTGTCCATATTTTTCAAGGGCTTTGAAAATTGGAAGAACTGGAACCTTGCTTTCGTCAATTTCAGCAGCCAAGTCATCTGAGAACATCCGTGGGACATTTTCGATGAAACCACCACCTGTGATGTGGGCAATCCCATTGACCAATTCTTCTTTGATAAGAGGCAAAACAGCTTTGACGTAGATACGAGTTGGTTCCAAAAGGACGTCTTTGAGTTTTTTACCTTCCAACTCAGGCAAAACTTCTTCGCCTGTGTAATCCGCAAAGACACGACGAACAAGGGAGTAACCGTTTGAGTGGATACCGCTTGAGGAAAGACCAAGAAGCACATCACCTGCTGCTACTTTTGAACCGTCGATGATTTGAGATTTTTCCGCAACACCAACAGCAAATCCAGCCAAGTCATAGTCGTCTTCACCGTACATACCAGGCATTTCAGCCGTTTCCCCACCGATGAGGGCTGCGCCTGCTTGCACACACCCTTCTGCAACACCAGCAACCACTTGTTCTAGCTTAGCTGGTTCATTTTTCCCAGTTGCCACATAGTCTAGGAAGTAGAGGGGCTCCGCGCCTGCAGCAATGATATCATTGACACACATAGCTACACAGTCTTGACCAATGGTATCGTGCTTGTCGTACTTGATAGCTAGCATGAGTTTGGTTCCGACACCGTCTGTCCCTGAGATCAAAACTGGCTCTTTGACACCTGTTTTTGAAAGGTCAAACATGCCACCGAATCCACCAAGAGCTCCCATGACACCTGCACGCTCTGTACGTGCTACGTGTTTTTTGATCCGTTCAACAACTTCATAACCCGCTTCAACATCCACACCAGACTGCGCATAAGCATTTTTATTCGTCATTTTATTCATTCCTTTTCTTTTGCACTGTTCTTAATAGAAAGAAGTGTGTTCTTTCAAACTTTCTACATAGCGTTCTTCGTAGTCATATAAAGGCGTTGGGTATTTCCCATCGAAGTAAGCAACACAAAGACCACCGTTTGGTGCATCGGTATCAATGCCAATAGAATCAATCAAGCCATCAATGGACAAGTAAGTCAAGCTATCCGCACCGATAATCTCACAAGTTTCCTCCACTGTATGATTGGCTGCGATCAGCTCCTCACGGCTCTGAATATCAATTCCATAGAAACACGGATAAGCCAGAGCTGGGCTGGCAATTGCCACATGGACTTCTGTAGCCCCTGCTTCTTTCAACAATTTCACAATTCGACGAGAGGTGGTTCCACGCACGATAGAATCATCAATCATGACGACCCGTTTGCCTTTTACGACACCAGATACGGCAGAGAGTTTCATTCGCACTCCTTGTTCCCGTAATTCCTGAGTCGGTTGGATAAAGGTCCGTTGGATATACTGATTCTTGATCAAGCCCATTTCATTTGGCAAACCAGATTCTTCCGCAAAGCCCATGGCAGCACTAAGTGATGAATTAGGTACACCGACCACAATATCTGCTTCATGTTTAAATTCACGTGCCAATTGAGCTCCCATACGTTTACGAGCTGTATGGACATTGACCCCTTGGATATTGGAGTCCGGACGGGCAAAGTAGATATACTCCATCGAACAAACAGCCAATTGGGTGTCCGTTGTATAGTTATCGTAAGTGATGCCATTATCATCAATGATCACGACTTCACCCGGATTTACATCGCGGATCCACTCTGCTCCAACCACTTCAAAGGCACAAGTTTCAGATGAAACCACGATAGCTCCATTGGCCATTTTCCCAATCGAAAGAGGACGGAAACCATTTGGATCCAAGGCCGCAATCAGCTTATCTTCCAGCATGAGAAGGTAAGCAAATCCACCTTTCACCGTATTCAGGGCTTCTTTCACCTTACCCATGAAAGAAGGGTTGTGGCTCCGACGAATCAAGTGGGCCAAGATTTCTGAATCAGAAGTTGAGCTAAAGATCGCCCCGTTATTTTCCAACTCCCGTTTGAGGGACTTGGCATTGGTCAAATTCCCGTTGTGGGCCAGTCCAAACTGGGTATCATGAAAGCGAAAGAGGAAGGGCTGGATGTTATCCACCGAAGCTTCCCCAGCTGTCGCATAGCGAACATGGCCAATCGCTCCCGTTCCTGTTAACTTATCCAAGTTAGCAGGATTTCGAAATACTTCTGAGAGAAGACCCGTATCACGATACCGTTTTAGTTGACCCGCATCATTCGAAAGGATCCCCGCCCCTTCTTGACCACGGTGTTGAAGACTGTGTAATCCGAAATAAGTCAGTTTTGCAGCATCTGGGTGTCCCCAGATCCCAAAAATACCACATTCTTCATTAAGAGATTTAACTTCGTATGTCATTTTGTATACCTTTTATTTTCCAGTAAAGTATTGAACCGCTGATGCAAAGAGATGTTGGTCTTTATTTCCTGGAATATTTTGGAAGAGACCATCTTCGAAACGTTCTGAGTGACCCATCTTCCCAATAATTTGACCGTTCTTACTTGTGATACCTTCGATAGCATTTACAGATCCGTTAGGATTATATTTAGAATCCATGCTTGGTTTACCTTCGAAGTCAACATATTGGGTAAAGATTTGACCATTGTCACGAAGCTCTGCGAATTCCTCAGCTGTCACGACAAACTTCCCTTCACCGTGTGATACTGGAATGGCATGGATGTCACCAACTTCTACTCCGGCAAGCCATGGTGAGTTGGTGTTGGCAATCCGTGTTTCAACCATCTTAGCCACGTGTTGGTTGGCATCATTGTAGAAGAGGGTTGGACTGGTGCTACTTGCATCTTCAAAGTTACCGTATGGAAGAAGACCTGATTTAACAAGAGCTTGGAATCCATTACAGATACCGATGATCAAACCACCTCGTTCGATGAAGCTATCAATGGCTGCACGTACTTTTTCATTGAGCAAGATGTTCACGATAAATTTAGCTGATCCATCTGGTTCATCCGCTGCTGAGAAGCCACCTGCAAAGAAGATAATGTTAGCTTTTTCGATATTGTCAACCATAGTGTCAACAGACTTGACAATAGCTTCTTCATTCAGTGTGACAAATGGTACCAAGTTGACTTTTGCACCTTCTTTTTCAAAGGCCTTAGCTGAATCGTACTCAGAGTTAGTACCTGGGAATACTGGGATGTAAACCACTGGTGTATCAACTGTTTCTTTAGCTTTGATCACAGCATCTGATGCCACAGCTGGTACTTCTTCCAACTCAGTTGCCTGTGCAAATTCCGTTGGGTAAACTTCTTCCAATTTACCTTGGAAAGCACTGTCAAGTTTGTGTCCATCAAGCGTTACACCATTGACAGTAAGTGTAAAGTCAGCTGCTGTTTTTCCGATCGTAGCAACACCTGCAATTTCTTCAGGCGAAGTGAAAACGAATCCACCCAATTGGGCTGTCAAGCTAGTGTCAAGATTATCTAATTCAACATTAGCTCCGATATGGTTACCAAATGTTGCAAGGGCAAGAGCTTCAACCACACCACCATATTTAACAGCTGATGTTGCTGTCACTTTGTGGTTAGTTTGGATGGCTTCAAATTGAGCAAAGTTAGACTTGATGAGATCAAAGTCAATTTCTTGTGCCAAAGCTTGACCTGGGATGTAATATATATTTTCACCAGCAGCTTTAAATTCTGGAGAAAGAACCTTACGGCTATCCGCAGTTGTTACCCCAAAAGCAACCAAGGTTGGTGGTACTGTCAATTCTTCAAAGGTACCAGACATAGAGTCTTTTCCACCGATAGATGGCAAACCAAGTTGAATCTGAGCTTCGATTGATCCAAGGAGAGCTGAGACTGGTTGACCAAAACGCTCTGCTCGTTTATCCATACGCTCGAAGTATTCCTGATAAGAGAAACGAGCCTTAGACCAGTTTGCACCAGCAGCAACCAAACGAGCTGTGGCTTCGATGACCGCATAAGCAGCGCCATGATATGGAGACCATTCTGCTACATAAGGGTTGAATCCTTGCGCCATAACAGATGCAGTTGTTGTCACGCCATGTTGGACTGGCAATTTCTGTACAGAAGCTTCCGTTGGTGTGATTTGGTAGCGACCACCAAGTGGGTGATTGACTGTTGAACGACCAACCGAGCTATCAAAGATGGTTTGTAAACCTTTTTGACTGGCATGGTTCAGGTCAGCCAAGACTTCAAGAGTATCCGCTTCAAGGGTTTCAGCAGATGTTTGACGTTCTTCTGGAAGCTTGACATCCTTGTCAACCACCTTAGCATCTACAACCACACGTACACCGTTTGTATCAAGGAAACGACGTTCCAAATCAACGATGGTTTCACCATTCCAGTGCATGACAAGATTTGGTTTTTCAGTTACTGTTGCAACGACAACAGCATCAATATTTTCTTTGTTACATTCAGCAACGAAAGCATCTACATCTTCTGGACGAACCACTACAGCCATCCGTTCTTGAGATTCTGAGATAGCAATTTCTGTACCGTTCAAACCTTGGTATTTCAATGGCACTTTGTCTAGATCAATTTCAAGACCATCTGCCAATTCACCGATCGCCACACAGACACCACCGGCACCAAAGTCATTTGATTTCTTGATCAGACGGGTCACTTCTCCATTACGGAAAAGACGTTGAATCTTACGTTCTTCGATGGCATTCCCTTTTTGAACCTCAGCACCAGCTGTTTCAACAGATTCAACCGTTTGAACTTTAGAAGAACCTGTCGCACCACCGACACCGTCACGTCCAGTCTTACCACCAAGCAAGATAATCACATCACCTGCTTCAGGTTTTTCACGAACCACATTTTCTTTAGGAGCCGCACCGACAACTGCACCTAGCTCCATACGCTTAGCAACAAAACCTGGGTGGAAGTATTCACGAACATAAGTTGTCGCCAAACCAATTTGGTTACCGTATGAAGAATAACCGTGAGCCGCTGTTTTAGAAATCACTTGTTGTGGCAATTTACCAGCGCGAGTTTCTGAAATTGGAGCTGTAATATCACCAGCACCTGAGATACGCATGGCTTGGTAAACGTAGGAGCGCCCTGACAATGGGTCACGAATGGCACCACCGATACAAGTAGCCGCTCCACCAAATGGTTCGATCTCCGTTGGGTGGTTGTGCGTTTCGTTCTTGAACATGAGAAGCCATGGTTCTTTGACACCATTGACATCCACTTCAATTTCAACAGAGCAGGCATTGATTTCATCAGACACTTCCATGTCATCCAAACGACCATTAGCACGCTCATAACGGCCAAAAATAGTTGCCATATCCATCAAGGTTTGAGGTTTTTCTGTACGTCCCAACTCATCACGCATGGCAATATACTTGTCATAAGTCGCTTGCAATTGTTTTTTAAATTTAGAAGCTGAGAAGTCGATGGTTTTCAACTCAGTTTCGAAAGTCGTGTGACGACAGTGGTCAGACCAGTAAGTATCCAAAACCTTAAGCTCAGTCTCAGTTGGTACACGTTCAATAGATTTGAAGTAATCTTGAATGAAGAGAAGGTCATCCACTTCCATTGCCAATCCTTGCTCAGCCTTATACTGTGCAAAATCTTCTGCCGTATAAGTTTCAAAGAAATCCAAGCTTGGAATGGTCTTGTCAGACTCAGAGAAATCCTGTTTCGCAATACCAACAGTGATATCTTTGAAACGAGAATCCACTGGGTTCAAAAGGTAGTTTTTGACAGCTTCCAACTCATTCGCATCAATATCCTTGTTAACCAAGTACAATTGCGCTGTATTCACTGTTACATCATTTGAACTACCAAGCAAAAGCAAAGCTTCTTGTGAAGATGCCGCACGTTGGTCAAATTGACCAGGCAAGCTTTCGATAGCAAAGAAAGCATATTTCTCAAGATCAGCCTGAACCTCAGCTTCATCTAAAACAGTATCAGTCACTTGCTCAGAGAAGATATGTTTTTCCGCACGCGCAAACAAGTCCTCTACCAAACCAAAGACATCGTAAACCTGAACAATCCGAAGATCATTCAACGTTTTCAACTGAAGATTATGCTGTAATTCTTTTACTAAAGAGTCCGATTTCACACGAAAATCAGCTTTTTTCTCAACGAAAATACGTTTATCCATTTTATTTCCTTTATTTCTATTCAAATAGGTTATCGAAGACGAAGGTTTTCTATTTCAAAAAGATCACTTCAAACCTTGCAATTTTTCCAATACAACCTGATATACATCCGTTAAACTGCCCAAATCTCTACGGAAAACATCCTTGTCCATATGGTGCCCTTCAGCATCCCAAAGGCGGCAGTTATCTGGAGAGAATTCATCCGCCAAGATGATCTTGCCATCCTTATCAAAACCAAATTCCAATTTGAAGTCAATCAAGCGAAGACCAATTTGTGCAAACCAATCCTTCAGCAATTCATTGATACGACGCGTTTCTTCCTTAATATAAGCAATTTGTTCATCATTGGCAATATCCAAAAACTTCACATGCTCATCATTGATGAATGGGTCATCCAACTCATCGTTTTTATAGTAAAATTCAACGATTGGAGTTTTCAAGTCCAAGCCTTCCTCCACGCCAAAACGTTTAGAAAAGGAACCCGCAGTCACGTTACGAAGAACAACTTCCAAAGGAATAATTTTTACTTTCTTGTTGAGTTGTTCTGTGTCAGAAATACGTTCGATAAAGTGAGTAGCTACACCCGCAGCATTCAATTTTTCAAAAATAAGAGACGAAATCTGATTATTTAGCACACCTTTTCCTTTAATAGTCTCTTTACGAGCCCCATTTAGCATGGTTGCCTGGTCCTTGTAGACCGACTTAATCACATGTTCGTCCTCAGTAGTATAGATATCCTTAGCTTTTCCAGTATAAATCAGTTGATTGGTCATGACTTTGTTCGCCTTTCGTATTTTATCACCTTCATTCTATCACATACAAAGTGTATTTTCAATAAAATTCCGTACAATATAAGCAGAATCCGAATAAAAAGGACAGAAAAAAAGATCATCCAGAATAATCTCTGAACGATCCCTTTTTCATTAGTGACCAGCAGTTCGTTTTTCGATATAGTCGACAACATCCCCTACTGTGTTAAATTCATCAATAGCCTTGTCCGGAATCTCAATTTGGTATTCATCCTCAAGATTGATAATAAATTCCATCAATTCAACAGAATCCGCCTGTAAATCCTTACGTAAGTCAGATTCCAAAGATACTTGAAAATCTGGTCCCTTGCGGTCTTTGAGAAATTCCTCAATAGTAGCTAAAATTTCGTTTTGTTTACTCATACATTACCCTTCCTTCGATAATTCCTTCACTGATTTTCCAACAACATCTGTCTCTAACATAGTCCGAATCTGACGAATCGTGCTATAGACAGCTTTGGCATCACTCGAACCATGCGTTTTAACAACAGGTGCTTGAAGGCCAAACAAGACCGCTCCTCCAACATCTGAGAAATCCAAGGTTTGCTTCAATGATTTCAAACGGTCCTTGAGCAGAAAAGCTCCCAATTTCGCCTTCCAGTTTCCTGTGGCAATTGCTTGTTTCAATTGCTTCAAGATCCCAAAAGCCGTTCCTTCCATCGTTTTCAAGACAGCGTTTCCTGTAAAACCATCCGCCACAACGACATCAGCAACGCCATCCATCAAGTCACGCGCTTCCACGTTTCCAACAAAATGAATCGACTCATCCTCAGATAACAATTGGTAGGTTTCCTTGCGCAAAGGATCTCCCTTACTAGCTTCTGTCCCATTGTTCAATAGACCCACACGCGGTTTTTGAATCCCACGAACATTTTCAGCATAATAAGACCCCATCACAGCATACTGATGCAAGTGCTCTGGTGTATTTTCCGCATTAGCACCCAAATCTAACATGTCATACCCACGACCATCAACCGTTGGAAGTGTCGACATCAAACCTGGACGTTCCACGCCCTTGATGCGCCCAACAATAAAGAAACCTGCTGCCAACAAGGCACCTGTATTTCCCGCAGATAGCATGGCATCCACCTCACCAGCCTTCACATCCTTGGCAGCCAAGACCATCGAAGCCTGTTTCTTCCGACGAATGGCACGCGTTGGCTCATCATCTGAATCAATTTTTTCTTCCGTGTGCACAATCGATACACGTTCGGTTGCGGTTAAATAGTCTTTGATTTTTGCCTCATCGCCATATAAGACAATCTCAATATCATCAAAATCACGAATGGCTTGATTCACACCTTCTACCAAGGCTTGAGGTGCATTATCGCCCCCCATTGCATCTACTGCAATTTTTTTCATGTTTCACCTCCAGATGAATCTTTCATAATCGCTCCCCAGTCACTCAAGGAATCGATAAACTTTTTAGCTTTTAAATGGATCCCTACATACTCCTCATACAACTGATCAATTGCCTGACGCAGAGCTGTTTTCATCTCCGCTTGTAGGGAAATCGTCTCTAACTCACTGAATCGTACTGCTTGAAACTGATCCAATAAATAGAGAACATTCGGATGCCAGTGAGCACGTCTCTCATCCTGATCATAATGATCCGGACAAAGGACCCCACTATAGCGAAAAGAGTAATCAAAAGGAAGTCCAACCCGATGACAGAAACAGCATTCATGCAGATTCAAGACAACTCCAAATCGTGATAGAATCTGAATCTCAAAAATATTGGTTAAAACCTCATAATCCAGTCCCTCTTCCATCAAAGACAAGGTCTTTTCCAAAAAAGCAAACAGGGCCGGATCCACCTGATTATCCTGAATACTTGCATCTGCAAGCGCCAGAACATAGGTCGCATAAGAAAGGGCAAAAAGATCTGCATTAATTTTCTTATAAATCTGCACATCTTGAAAATCATCAATATAACTCAACCCATCATCATTGATTTTCAACAACATATCTGCCGTTACCAAAGGTTGCAACATGGGATTCAACCGTGATTTTCCCGCATGTTTCACAAAAAACATCCGCTTCCCTGACTTCTCTGTGAAGATTTTGACCAGCTTGTCATCCTCACGAAACTCCCGATTATACAGGACAATTCCCCGGGTCTCAATTGACTCCAGCATGTTCTTCCATATACTCCTTCAAGCGTTTCATAGCTTCCTTGATAACCTCCATGCTGGCTGCATACGACAAACGCACATAGCCTTCACCATATTGACCAAAAGCAGCACCAGGAATGAAAGCAACCGCTTTTTCACGCGCAAAATCCTGCAAGAAAGCAAAGGAATCTTGATTATAACCAGCTGGGATTTTAGCAAAAATATAAAAAGCTCCATCTGGCTTAATCATCTCAAACCCAAGCGCGGACATCTGTTCAATAATATAATCGCGACGCTTCACATATTCCTTCTTCATCGGCTCCGCATCATCCCGACCAGCAGTCAAGGCCTCAATCGCAGCATACTGGTTCATGGTTCCAGCAGCCGTTACCAAATACTGATGGCTCTTGATGAGTTGGGCCGTCAATGCAGCAGGCGCAAAGATAAAGCCAAGCCGCCAGCCTGTCATAGCATGAGACTTAGATAAGCCATTAATAACAATGGTCTGTTCAGGAATGAAGGATGCCATAGAGACATGCGCGTCTCCAGTATAAGTCAACTCTGAATAGACTTCATCACAAATCACAAAGACTTCATATTTTTTTAAGACAGCAGCCAATTCCGCCATCTGTTCGCGCGAATAAGTAACACCCGTTGGATTAGCTGGATAATTGAGAATAACAGCCTTCAATTTTTCACCCTGCTCTAAAATAGCCTTTTCCAACTTTTCAGGAGTCAAGACAAAACGATCTGCTGTCGTATCAATTTCGACAATCTCAGCCCCAACCAAATTTACAATCGGTTCATAACCCGGATAAGCTGGCGCCGGAAGAAGCACTACATCTCCAGGTTCCAAGATCGCTGTCAAGGTTGCAGATAGGGCTTCAGTCGCACCGATCGTCACCAATATCTCATCTTCAGGACGATAGTGAATACCATATTTATCAGTCACAAACTGACTCGCAGCCTCACGCAAAGCCAGCAAACCACTCATCCCAGTGTAATGGCTAAAATTCGCATCAATGGCAGCCTTTCCTGCTTCTTTTACATGTTCAGGAGTTGTAAAATCCGGTTCCCCTAAAGTCAAACGCAAGACACCAGGAATGGAAGAAATTGATTGATCGAACTGACGAATCAAAGAAACTTCGATCCGATTCAGATTTTTATTAAAACGTTTCGTTAAATCCATAGAACACCTCCAAAACACTTATATTCATTATACTATAAATAGGACCCCATCGCAAAAGAACAAGCCAGATCCCCATCTTTTGCTCATCATCAAAGGATATTTCAACAATCCTTCCATGCAAAAAAGACTTAGCAATGCTAAGTCTTTCAAGTCATTATTGTTGGCCACGTGTTGCCACGTATTTCAATTGATCCGCATGTTTTGCCACAAAATCCTTCATTTCTGAATCAGGAATTTGACGAAGGTAGAGGTTAGAACGAATCGTTTCATCCTCTTCACGACAAGTTGACAATACTAAATACTTATCAGATGCTTTGATCTTGATATTAGGGTTCTTCGTACGAGCTGACTCATAGATATTCTTCAATTGTGTAGTAAAATCATTGTCATCAGTAAAGCTTGTACGGTAGAAAGCAGTGTCCTCTGGGACAATGACCAATCCCATTACTTCATAGTAATATTTCCGCTCTGGTGTCTCGATCACAACATACGGATGTTGGTCCAAATACTCTTGTTTGTCATAGTAGTTGACATCATTAAACATGCGATGATCGCCGACCTTACTACCACGAGCATGACCAAACAACCAAGTCAAACGATCACTGAAGTCTTTCTTGTTGTCCATATCCATGAAGACTGTCCCCATGTATGGTTCATTTCCACCATCAAACGTCTTATTCAAATAAGTTTCATTGTCAGTGGTTTGTACAACAGGTTCATCCAACTCAGTACCCGGTGCATAGACATAAGCAATTGCCTCAGGGTTAACAGCTGTTAACTGAGCAAAACGATTTTTCAAGTAATCTTTTTCTTCTTGACTTGGTTCATATTTAGTTTCTTGCTTGGTTGAACTTGTTCCAGTTGTTTTTTTAGCCGTGCTAGATGACTTAGTTCCTCCAAATGGATTAAAGAAAATAAATCCAGCAACAAGAACAACAACTGCAACAAGAGCAGCAATCACAACACCCAATTTATTTGAACTTTTTTCCCCAGCTCTTTTCATTGATCGATCTCCTCTTGATGATTTTTTCTAAAAAATAACACTGAACCCGAAGGTCCAGTGATATTTTACGAGCTAATTAATAATCAAATTATTTAACTGCGCTTGTTTTTGGAAGAGCTTTACCAGCTTGTTTTGAACCAGCTTTACCAGCTTTAGCTGCGTCTCCACCTTTATTTTCGTTAGATTTAGCTTCGTTTGTAGCTTGACCGTTAGCGTTAGCATCAGCTGCATCAGCAGAACCACCATGGTTAAGAGCTTTATCTTCTTGATCACGCATGTCTTTTGTTTTGTTGTCTTGAACGCCAGTTGGGTCGTTCCAGTATTTACCTTCACGTTGAGCTGCTGCACGGTATTGATCTTGAAGGTTAGCTACATATTTGTTGCGTACAACATTACGTGCTTCAGTGCGAGCTGCTTCAAGTTTAGCAACGTAATCGCCGTAAAGGTGACCTGATCCGTATGCTTCAAGAGCTTGTCTTGCTGCTACAACTGTTGGATAGTTTTCAGCTTCTGCGTTGATTTCAGCTTCGTGTGCTGCTACTTGTGTGTTTGCTTCGTCAGCGATATCGCGTTCTGAAACGTAGTGTTTTTGAATCAATGCATTTGAGCTATATGAATTGTCAGATGCAAATGCTGGAGCTGCTGCAGCAAATACTGCAAGAGCTGCTACTGATGATAATAAAACTTTTTTCATTGTTTTATCTCCTTTTTTTCTTTTCAAAAATTATTCGTTACTTCGTAACTATGACTAGTATACTAGGATATTCTGCCTATGTCAAGACTTTTCTTAGTTTTTTTAAAAAAACTATCAATTTTTTTTCTATTTCAAATAACTATTTTTTTCATATAGCAAATTGAATTGCTCAATTTATATCTTAGTTTATGTTATCGAATGTATAAAAAAGAGGGCAGTTGCCCTCTAAAAATTATATCCAATCTATTATTGGTTTACTACTGAAGAGTAGTTTGTGCTAACAAATGTTTCAACAGTCTTGAATGTTTCGTATTGTTGACCATCTTTAGCAGTTTCTTCTTTTTGTGAAGCAGAACCATAACGAGAATTTGGATCAACAGTCACAAGACGTTTACCATCGTCATATGAACCATTATAAGAATAGTTAGTGTTTCCGTATGTTTCTACAGCTTTGAATGTTTCATATTTTTGACCATCTTTAGCTGTTTTTTCTGTTTGTGAAGCAGAACCGTAACGAGAGTTAGTTGTTCCAGTTACATTTTCTTCTGAAGGAAGGTCTTTTTTAGCTGTAACTGCAACTGGTTTTTTAGGTGCAGCTGGAGTAGATACTTCTTGAAGAACACCATCTTTTTTATCACCTTTTGGTTGTTGAACTTGTACCACTGCAACTGGTTTTTTAGGTGTAGCTGGTGTAGCTGGTTTTTCTGGTGTAGCCGGTTTTTCTGGTGTAGCTGGTGTAACTTGAGTTGGTTTTGAAGGAGCTTCTACCTTGTTTCCAAGTCCAAGATAAGTTTGAGCGTAGTATGATCCAAAACGGTTATTTGGATTATCTTTGCTATTTGCCAATGTTGAAGCAAAAACAACTGAAGTTGCTGCTACAGCTGAGAGAACGACTGCACTTGATAATAAAACTTTTTTCATAATAGTTTTATCTCCTTTTTCATATTTAATATAGATTGCTCTACAGTGAACATTTTATACATATATGTTGGGTTTGTCAAGTGTTTTTTCAACAAAACACTGTAATATCAAGAAATTAATTTTAAATCATGGTCTATTTGATACCAAAAATTACGATATTGAGATAATTCTACAAAAAGAAAAAGAAATGATAAAACTTCTTCTTTTTCTTCAAACTATTTTACCACCCCATTTTTTGGCAATCGTTTCTTGGGCAAACTAGGATCAGCCTTTGCTTCTAGTTCTTTAGCTGCTTGAACCAGTTTTTTCCGTTTCTTTTCTTTTTTTAGATTTTCCAACCATTTTCTGATTTCCATTTGTATATCCTCCTAAATAAAAGAGGCCAGTTACCCAGCCTCCTTATTGTTAACATTTTTTGGCATTTCCGATTTCAAATAGAGGAGAAAGAGGGCGATTTTCGTGAATGCGAACAATGGCCTCTGCAAGGAGTTTCGCAATCGAAATTTGCTCAATCTTATCAATCAATCGATCTTCCGGTAGATAAATCGTATCCAACACCACCAACTTCTTAATGGCTGATTTTTGGATGTTGTCCATCGCTGGTCCTGATAAAACAGGGTGAGTACAGCTTGCATAAACTTCAACAGCACCTGCTTCTGCAAGGGCATCCGCCGCATGACAGATTGTACCAGCTGTATCAATCATATCATCAATCAAAATACAAGTCTTGCCTTCAACACTCCCAATGATATTCATCACTTCACTCGTATTCATCTTATCGACACTTCGACGTTTATCAATAATCGCAATCGGTGTCTTCAAAAATTCAGCTAATTTCCGAGCACGAGTCACACCACCATGGTCTGGACTGACAACAACATAGTCTTTTCCAATCATCCCGCGACGTTCAAAAAAGTCGGCGATCAAAGGCGCACCCATCAAGTGGTCAACAGGAATATCAAAGAAACCTTGAATCTGAGCGGCATGCAAATCAATTGTCAAGAGGCGATCAACTCCAGCAACCTCAAGCATATTGGCTACCAACTTAGAAGTGATTGGTTCACGAGCTCGAGCTTTCCGGTCTTGACGAGCATAGCCGTAATATGGCATCACCACATTAATGGATTGCGCACTAGCACGTTTCAACGCATCTACCATAATCAAAATTTCCATTAGATTATCGTTAACCGGCGAGCTAGTGGATTGCAAAATATAAACATCTTTCCCACGGATTGATTCTTCAATATTAACCTGAATTTCTCCATCAGAAAATTGACGAACCGTTGACTTTCCAAGCGGTAGTCCCATTTCTCGAGACACACGTTGAGCCAATTCTTGATTTGACGACAAAGCAAAGAGCATTAAATCAGAAAATGACATGATTTCCTCCAGTAAAATCTAAAACCATATTGTACAGTCAGCACAAATTTCTCCTGTAATCATTTTATCGCTTTTTAAGCAAATATTCAAATATTAATTTATGGAAATTACAAAATCTATCACTACCTAAATTCTATCAAAAAAGAAGCAGAACAAATGTTCTGCTTCAGTGTAATTCTTAGTTTGGATAGATATAAGTAACAGTACCTTGTGCTGTTGTTGGGTTAAACCAACCACGGTAGTTACCAATACTACGGATACCATTATAGTTAGACTCAGAAACTTGGATGCTTGTTGTAGATTGAACGGCTGTAACAACTGCTACGTGTCCATATCCACCATCATTCCAACATGCAATGGCACCAACTTGTGGTTGAGATCCTGTACGGAATCCTGCTGCTGCTGCACTTGCTGCCCATTGTCCACCATTACCCCAGTAATCACCAGCCCATGGAGCCAATGTCTTCGCACCCCATGTACATTCACCAACTGGATAAGATGATGCAGATGTACTATAAGTTGGACGAGAAGTAGTTGCTACTGGTGCTGCAGCTGCTTGAGTTTGAACAGTAGGTTGAGCTGCTGCTTGAGTTTGTGCCGCCGCTGGTGTTGCAGCAGGTGTTTGAGCTGCCGCTTGAACTTGTGCTTGAAGAGTTGTATTAGCAGAAGCTTTTACAGCTGCTTGTTGTTCTTTTTGTTTTGCACGGTAAGCTGCTTCAGCTGCTGCCGCTGCTGCTGCTGCTTTTTCAGCTTCCGCTTTTTGTTGCAACAAAGCATTTTTTTCGTTTTCAGCAGTTGATTTTTCAGCAGCCAAGTTCAATTGTGCTACTTTCAACTCAGCTTCTTTTGTTGACAAAGCTTGCGCATCATCTTCTAATTGCTGTTTGTTTGCAATGACAGTATTGATAGCATCGTTGTTTTCTTTTTGTTTTTGTGCAATCTCTTCTTTATCACGTTTTTGCTCTTGCAACATTTTGTTGTTAGCATCTGCAATTTCGTTCATAGCAGAAATACGTGAGATAGCTTCTGTCAAAGATCCAGAGCTAACAATCGCATTAATATAGCTTGTTGCAGTCCCAGTTGTTTGAGCACTACGTGCTTGATTTGCAAGTGATTCTTGACGAGCAACAATATTTTTTGACAACTCATCGATCTCAGCTGACAATCGTTCAGATTCTTCATTCAAACGGTCATTTTCAGCTTGAAGATTTTCTTGTTGTTTTTTAATTTCAGATACCTGACCTTGAATTTGATCTACCTGAGCTTGTGCACTTTGTTGTTGTTGATTAATACTATTGATTTTGTTATCTTGAGCAGCAATCTTATCATCTGTTGAATCAGCTGATACACCAGCTACGACAGCACCTTGTGATAAAGCAACTGTACTCAATAAGATTGTGGCAAATAATTTTTTCTTCATTAGATAAATTTTCCCTTTCTAATAAGACACTAACTAGTATAACAAATTTTTTAAAAATTTATATTACGCTATTGTTACATTTTTATTTCGAGTTTATAAATAAATCTTTTCAAGTAAAGGCTGTAATACTATTAATAGAAGCACATTCAAAATTAAACTTGGAAAAATTTGGTAAATAATTAGTGTAATCCAGTTAAATTTTATACTGATAAAAAGAATCAAAAGAAGATTTGTTAAAATCTGAAATAATAGAATCGTTAATAAAAATGTAAAAAAACGAGTCAATCGATTGACCAAAATAATCTGATTACACCGATAAAAAATCACCTGTAGTATAGGAAATACTAGGAAGGCAATTCCTAGAGTGTGTAAAAAATACACATCAAAACAAAAACCAAAGAAGACTCCCCACCAAATACTAGCTATCTCAGAGAAATAGAGACTCAATAACATAAAACCATATAGAAATAAAAATGAAGTAGGTTCAAAGGAGTTTGGACAGAAACGAGAAATAAGAAAAGAGATCTGCCCGTCAACAAATAAAGATAAGAATAAGATTAAAGGGAAAAAATGGTACTTACGTATGACTTTCACACTACTCTCCAATCAATAGTACATAACGATTGACATCTAAATTAGCCTTTGGTTTCACACGAATTTCTTGCCCTAACTGATCAGATGCCTTTTGAGTAGAAGTTACTGTACCAAGAGGTAAGTCACTACTCTTATATTTTCCTAAACCACTTGTTGAAACCAGAGATCCTTTTTTAATTTCAACTGGATCTCCAATTTGCAACAACCGAAACTCACCTGTCTTCTCGTCATAACCATTTAATAAAGCAAAAATAGATTGACCTTGACTCTCAATTTTAAACGTCAGGTGTTGTGAAGAAATAGTATCTTCGACTAATAATTTCACTTTGCTAGAATTTTTCTCTATACTTTCTACCACACCAATGACGCCACCAGACGAAAGAACAAACATAGAATCAGAAATTCCATCTGAACTACCTTTATCAATAACAAATTCCTGATCCCACGAACCATAATTACGGTCAATAATCTCACTAACGACTTGTTTAGAACCCGATACAGAATTCTTGATTGACATCAAATCCTTTAATTCTCTATTTTCTGATTCCAAACGGTTAAGTTTTGACTGGTCAATATCCTTTTGATAAAGACGTGATTTTAACGAACGGTTTTCATCATTCAATTCAGATAAATTCTTTAAATCCTTTGCCTTAGATTCCACAACAACAAATGGTTCCGATACTGCCTTATCAACAATAGATAATAGATCAGAAGATTTTAAAACAATAGAAGTTCTAACAGATGGAAAAAGAAATAAAATTCCTGAAACAGTTAAAACAAACACAAAACTAAAAATTTTAAAGAATCGATTCAAGAACATAGACAAAACCTTCAAAATATAAAAAATAGTTTGAGATGACATCTCAAACTTGGAAATTATACGGAGAATGGGGGATTCGAACCCCCGCGCCGGTTACCCGACCTAACGATTTAGCAAACCGTCCTCTTCAGCCTCTTGAGTAATTCTCCAAAATGGGCACGAGTGGACTCGAACCACCGACCTCACGCTTATCAGGCGTGCGCTCTAACCACCTGAGCTACGCGCCCAAGTTAAAAACTTGGTAAAGAACCTATGTTCAAAGCGGGTGACGAGAATCGAACTCGCGACAACAGCTTGGAAGGCTGTAGTTTTACCACTAAACTACACCCGCTTATTATTAAAAGAAATGGCGCGAGACGGAATCGAACCGCCGACACATGGAGCTTCAATCCATTGCTCTACCAACTGAGCTACCGAGCCAAATTGCGGGAGCAGGATTTGAACCTACGACCTTCGGGTTATGAGCCCGACGAGCTACCGAGCTGCTCCATCCCGCGTTAATATTAAGGAGGATGTGGGATTCGAACCCACGCACGCTTTTACACGCCTGACGGTTTTCAAGACCGTTCCCTTCAGCCGGACTTGGGTAATCCTCCAAGATAACAATGGACCTTGTAGGACTTGAACCTACGACCACTCGGTTATGAGCCGAGAGCTCTAACCAGCTGAGCTAAAGGTCCAACAAGATCAACAATATAGCGGCGAAGGGGATCGAACCCCCGACCTCCCGGGTATGAACCGGACGCTCTAGCCAGCTGAGCTACACCGCCATAATATCGGGAAGACAGGATTCGAACCTGCGACACCTTGGTCCCAAACCAAGTACTCTACCAAGCTGAGCTACTTCCCGATCTAAAGCTACCGCTTTATGCACCCTAGAGGAGTCGAACCTCTAACCGCCTGATTCGTAGTCAGGTACTCTATCCAGTTGAGCTAAGGGTGCTCGTTTCTATTCAATTATTACATAGCCTTGCGACCATGCACCCTAGAGGAGTCGAACCTCTAACCGCCTGATTCGTAGTCAGGTACTCTATCCAGTTGAGCTAAGGGTGCTTCTTTCAACCTTTGTCTATGCCGAGGACCGGAATCGAACCGGTACGATCGTTACCAATCGCAGGATTTTAAGTCCTGTGCGTCTGCCAGTTCCGCCACCCCGGCCTCCTCAAGCGAACGACGGGATTCGAACCCGCGACCCCCACCTTGGCAAGGTGGTGTTCTACCACTGAACTACGTTCGCATTGCTTTCTTTATATAAAAAAATGCCGGCTACATGACTTGAACACGCGACCCTCTGATTACAAATCAGATGCTCTACCAACTGAGCTAAGCCGGCTCATTATTATTCTCTTATGCGGGTTAAGGGACTTGAACCCCCACGCCGTAAAGCGCCAGATCCTAAATCTGGTGCGTCTGCCAATTCCGCCAAACCCGCAAAATATGACCCGTACTGGGCTCGAACCAGTGACCCATTGATTAAAAGTCAATTGCTCTACCAACTGAGCTAACGAGTCTTAAAATAATTTTCATTATCTTAACGGTCCCGACGGGAATCGAACCCGCGATCTTCGCCGTGACAGGGCGACGTGATAACCGCTACACTACGGGACCTATGGGAGTTAACGGGATCGAACCGCTGACCCTCTGCTTGTAAGGCAGATGCTCTCCCAGCTGAGCTAAACTCCCAAATGAGCCTAGTATCTACTAGGCTCAATCTCTTGCTAAGCGACTACCTTATCTCACAGGGGGCAACCCCCAACTACTTCCGGCGTTCTAGGGCTTAACTGCTGTGTTCGGCATGGGTACAGGTGTATCTCCTAGGCTATCGTCACTTAACTCTGAATGATTAAACATTCAAAATTGAACATCTATATTCTAACAAGTTAACCTTTCGTTGTCAATATCTTCTGACTCTTTGGATAAGTCCTCGAGCTATTAGTATTAGTCCGCTCCATTGCTCACACAACTTCCACTCCTAACCTATCTACCTGATCTTCTCTCAGGGCTCTTACTGATATAAAATCATGGGAAATCTCATCTTGAGGTGGGTTTCACACTTAGATGCTTTCAGCGTTTATCCCTTCCCTACATAGCTACCCAGCGATGCCTCTGGCGAGACAACTGGTACACCAGCGGTAAGTCCACTCTGGTCCTCTCGTACTAGGAGCAGATCCTCTCAAATTTCCTACGCCCGCGACGGATAGGGACCGAACTGTCTCACGACGTTCTGAACCCAGCTCGCGTGCCGCTTTAATGGGCGAACAGCCCAACCCTTGGGACCGACTACAGCCCCAGGATGCGACGAGCCGACATCGAGGTGCCAAACCTCCCCGTCGATGTGAACTCTTGGGGGAGATAAGCCTGTTATCCCCAGGGTAGCTTTTATCCGTTGAGCGATGGCCCTTCCATACGGAACCACCGGATCACTAAGCCCGACTTTCGTCCCTGCTCGAGTTGTAGCTCTCGCAGTCAAGCTCCCTTATACCTTTACACTCTGCGAATGATTTCCAACCATTCTGAGGGAACCTTTGGGCGCCTCCGTTACCTTTTAGGAGGCGACCGCCCCAGTCAAACTGCCCGTCAGACACTGTCTCCGTAGATGATTAACCTACCGGGTTAGAGTGGCCATAACACAAGGGTAGTATCCCAACAACGCCTCCATCGAAACTGGCGTCCCGATCTCAATGGCTCCTACCTATCCTGTACATGTGGCACAGACACTCAATATCAAACTGCAGTAAAGCTCCATGGGGTCTTTCCGTCCTGTCGCGGGTAACCTGCATCTTCACAGGTACTAAAATTTCACCGAGTCTCTCGTTGAGACAGTGCCCAAATCATTACGCCTTTCGTGCGGGTCGGAACTTACCCGACAAGGAATTTCGCTACCTTAGGACCGTTATAGTTACGGCCGCCGTTTACTGGGGCTTCAATTCATACCTTCGCTTACGCTAAGCACTCCTCTTAACCTTCCAGCACCGGGCAGGCGTCACCCCCTATACATCATCTTACGATTTAGCAGAGAGCTGTGTTTTTGATAAACAGTTGCTTGGGCCTATTCACTGCGGCTGACTGAAAGCCAGCACCCCTTCTCCCGAAGTTACGGGGTCATTTTGCCGAGTTCCTTAACGAGAGTTCTCTCGCTCACCTGAGGCTACTCGCCTCGACTACCTGTGTCGGTTTGCGGTACGGGTAGAGTATGTTTAAACGCTAGAAGCTTTTCTTGGCAGTGTGACGTCACTAACTTCGCTACTAAACTTCGCTCCCCATCACAGCTCAATGTTATAGAATTAAGCATTTAACTCAATTCACACCTCACTGCTTAGACGTGCACTTCCAGTCGCACGCTTTAGTTAGCCTACTGCGTCCCTCCTTCACTACATACTCTAGTACAGGAATATCAACCTGTTGTCCATCGGATACACCTTTCGGTCTCTCCTTAGGTCCCGACTAACCCAGGGCGGACGAGCCTTCCCCTGGAAACCTTAGTCTTACGGTGGACAGGATTCTCACCTGTCTTTCGCTACTCATACCGGCATTCTCACTTCTATGCGTTCCAGCGCTCCTCACGGTACACCTTCTCCACACATAGAACGCTCTCCTACCATACCTATAAAGGTATCCACAGCTTCGGTAAATTGTTTTAGCCCCGGTACATTTTCGGCGCAGGGTCACTCGACTAGTGAGCTATTACGCACTCTTTGAATGAATAGCTGCTTCTAAGCTAACATCCTAGTTGTCTGTGCAACCCCACATCCTTTTCCACTTAACAATTATTTTGGGACCTTAGCTGGTGGTCTGGGCTGTTTCCCTTTCGACTACGGATCTTAGCACTCGCAGTCTGACTGCCGACCATAATTCATTGGCATTCGGAGTTTATCTGAGATTGGTAATCCGGGATGGACCCCTCACCCAAACAGTGCTCTACCTCCAAGAATCTCAATGTCGACGCTAGCCCTAAAGCTATTTCGGAGAGAACCAGCTATCTCCAAGTTCGTTTGGAATTTCTCCGCTACCCACAAGTCATCCAAGCACTTTTCAACGTGCCCTGGTTCGGTCCTCCAGTGAGTTTTACCTCACCTTCAACCTGCTCATGGGTAGGTCACATGGTTTCGGGTCTACGACATAATACTAACTCGCCCTATTCAGACTCGGTTTCCCTACGGCTCCGTCTCTTCAACTTAACCTCGCATCATATCGTAACTCGCCGGTTCATTCTACAAAAGGCACGCTCTCACCCATTAACGGGCTCGAACTTGTTGTAGGCACACGGTTTCAGGTTCTATTTCACTCCCCTCCCGGGGTGCTTTTCACCTTTCCCTCACGGTACTGGTTCACTATCGGTCACTAGAGAGTATTTAGGGTTGGGAGATGGTCCTCCCAGATTCCGACGGGATTTCTCGTGTCCCGCCGTACTCAGGATACTGCTAGGTATAAAGACTATTTCGAATACGAGGCTCTTACTCTCTTTGGCTGACCTTCCCATGTCATTCTTCTATAATCTTTAAGTCCACATTGCAGTCCTACAACCCCGAAGAGTAAACTCTTCGGTTTGCCCTCCTGCCGTTTCGCTCGCCGCTACTCAGGCAATCGCTTTTGCTTTCTCTTCCTGCAGCTACTTAGATGTTTCAGTTCACTGCGTCTTCCTCTACCTATCCTTAACAGATAGGAGTACTAGCCATCAGCTAGTGGGTTCCCCCATTCGGACATCTCTGGATCGTCGCTTACTTACAGCTCCCCAAAGCATTTCGTCGTTTGTCACGTCCTTCTTCGGCTTCTAGTGCCAAGGCATCCACCGTGCGCCCTTATTAACTTAACCTTATTTTTGGTCTTGCGACCTAAACTCTTTAAATATTTACAGCGTTTCGGTTTATTTTCTTGTTACTATTTGATATAGATATTCAATTTTCAATGTTCAATCTTAACACCCTTACAGTGTTAATGGAGCCTAGCGGGATCGAACCGCTGACCTCCTGCGTGCAAAGCAGGCGCTCTCCCAGCTGAGCTAAGGCCCCACAAGACCTCTCAAAACTAAACAAGACCAACGTACAGGTTTCCATTTCCTTAGAAAGGAGGTGATCCAGCCGCACCTTCCGATACGGCTACCTTGTTACGACTTCACCCCAATCATCTATCCCACCTTAGGCGGCTGGCTCCAAATGGTTACCTCACCGACTTCGGGTGTTACAAACTCTCGTGGTGTGACGGGCGGTGTGTACAAGGCCCGGGAACGTATTCACCGCGGCGTGCTGATCCGCGATTACTAGCGATTCCGACTTCATGTAGGCGAGTTGCAGCCTACAATCCGAACTGAGACTGGCTTTAAGAGATTAGCTTGCCGTCACCGACTCGCGACTCGTTGTACCAGCCATTGTAGCACGTGTGTAGCCCAGGTCATAAGGGGCATGATGATTTGACGTCATCCCCACCTTCCTCCGGTTTATTACCGGCAGTCTCGCTAGAGTGCCCAACTGAATGATGGCAACTAACAATAGGGGTTGCGCTCGTTGCGGGACTTAACCCAACATCTCACGACACGAGCTGACGACAACCATGCACCACCTGTCACCTCTGTCCCGAAGGAAAACTCTATCTCTAGAGCGGTCAGAGGGATGTCAAGACCTGGTAAGGTTCTTCGCGTTGCTTCGAATTAAACCACATGCTCCACCGCTTGTGCGGGCCCCCGTCAATTCCTTTGAGTTTCAACCTTGCGGTCGTACTCCCCAGGCGGAGTGCTTAATGCGTTAGCTACGGCACTGAGTCCCGGAAAGGACCCAACACCTAGCACTCATCGTTTACGGCGTGGACTACCAGGGTATCTAATCCTGTTTGCTCCCCACGCTTTCGAGCCTCAGCGTCAGTTACAGACCAGAGAGCCGCTTTCGCCACCGGTGTTCCTCCATATATCTACGCATTTCACCGCTACACATGGAATTCCACTCTCCCCTTCTGCACTCAAGTTAAACAGTTTCCAAAGCGTACTATGGTTAAGCCACAGCCTTTAACTTCAGACTTATCTAACCGCCTGCGCTCGCTTTACGCCCAATAAATCCGGATAACGCTCGGGACCTACGTATTACCGCGGCTGCTGGCACGTAGTTAGCCGTCCCTTTCTGGTAAGTTACCGTCACAGTGTGAACTTTCCACTCTCACACTCGTTCTTCTCTTACAACAGAGCTTTACGATCCGAAAACCTTCTTCACTCACGCGGCGTTGCTCGGTCAGGGTTGCCCCCATTGCCGAAGATTCCCTACTGCTGCCTCCCGTAGGAGTCTGGGCCGTGTCTCAGTCCCAGTGTGGCCGATCACCCTCTCAGGTCGGCTATGTATCGTCGCCTTGGTGAGCCGTTACCTCACCAACTAGCTAATACAACGCAGGTCCATCTCTTAGTGATGCAATTGCACCTTTCAAGTCAACATCATGCGATGTCGACTTTTATGCGGTATTAGCTATCGTTTCCAATAGTTATCCCCCGCTAAGAGGCAGGTTACCTACGCGTTACTCACCCGTTCGCAACTCATCCGCTCGGTGCAAGCACCAAGCTTCAGCGTTCTACTTGCATGTATTAGGCACGCCGCCAGCGTTCATCCTGAGCCAGGATCAAACTCTCATTAAAATAATTGTTTGTCTTAAACTCATTCTGTCACTGACAGATTTATTGTTTTTTTATTGTTCAGTTACTATAACCTTAGTTATAGCGCCCTGCACATTGGTTCGTCTTGTTCAGTTTTCAAAGGTCTTTGTCGCTCTCGCGCGACAACTATATTAGTATATCATGACCTACCCTTACTGTCAATACTTTTTTCCAAAAAAATTTATTTTTTTGAAAGTTCATTTATTCACTGGCAACTTTCAGTTTTTAAATTGAATTTTTAAAATCCTTTAGATAGTTCTCTAATTTCTTTTTCATTTTTGTTTTTCCTAGACATCTTCTGTTTGCTAGTAATGCTTCATATTGTTCTTTTTCTTTTACGGTTAATTTTTCTTTAAAACGTTTTAATGCATCTCTCAGAACAACCAGCTCATCTAAATATATTTTTCTTGATGAAATTCTGTGACTAATTTCTCCAATTTCAATATATGGAAGTCTATTAATTTTTCTCTTATCACTTTCCTGTTGTCTTATTTTATCTTTAATATGATTTCTAAATTTTGTTTTGAAATATGTATAAAGTAATTCTTCATTTGTTTCAATTTCAGGATTTTTTTGATAAAGTTCAAAGAGTGTTAGCTGTCCTTCTTGTTCCCAATCATCTTTTTCCCATAATTGAATATAATATTCTTTTTCACATTTTCTTACAATATATTTTACTTTTTGATACATTTTATTAAATTCCATAAGTTCTCCTTTATTTTTATCTGTATTTTATAAAAATAAAGAAGCCCATTGGACTTTTTTTCTATTCTGCTCGTTTTTTTAACTATTTGGTTATTATTTTTAACTATTTTTTCCAAATACACAAAAAAAACTGCCACTTGGTGACAGTTCATCGATAGTCCGTACGGGATTCGAACCCGTGTTACCGCCGTGAAAAGGCGGTGTCTTAACCCCTTGACCAACGGACCATTTTTACAACATATTCTATTATACAGAATATTTTTACTCTGTCAACACTTTTTTAATAAAAAAAGAAGGAAATATTTTCCTTCTTTTGAATTAGTTATTTTCTTCTAATTTTGACTTAATCTCATCATATGATAGAGGTTTTGCTTCTTCTTCTAATTCATGCTCTGAATTTTCAGGCATTTTTCCTGTTTCATATAATGATTTAATTTGAACACTATCCAAGGTTTCATATTTTAATAGAGCTTCCGCAATTAGTTTATGCGTTTCTCTATTTCCTTGAATAATTTCTGCCGCTTTATTACGGGCTTCATTCAACAGACTACGAACTTCTTCATCAATTTCGTAAGCTGTTCGTTCTGAAATCATTTTTTGTGGGCTTTGAGCACCAAACATTGCATGATTTCCTTCATATTGGACCGGTCCAAGTTTTTCACTCATACCATATTCTGTCACCATTGCACGCGCCATTTGGGTAGCTTGTTCAAAGTCATTTGAAGCACCCGTTGTTTGCGAATTGAAAATAATTTCTTCGGCAACACGTCCTCCCATGAGCCCAGCTAATTGTTCTTTCATATCTTCTTTAGAAAGTAACATTTGATCTTCTTTAGGAAGGGCAATCATGTAACCGCCTGCACGACCACGTGGAACAATCGTAACTTTATGAACTACACGAGCATTTGATAAGACCAAACCAACGATTGTATGACCAGCTTCGTGATAAGCAACCATTTCACGTTCTTTTTGTGAAATCGTCCGATCTTTCTTAGATGGACCTGCAATAACACGATCTTCTGCTTCATCGATATCAGCAGCATCAATTACTTTTTTATTTCGACGAGCTGCAACCAAGGCTGCTTCGTTCAAAACATTTTCGAGATCAGCACCGACAAATCCTGGTGTTTGTTGAGCAACTAATTTCAAGTCCACATCTTGAGCAAGTGGCTTATTCTTAGCATGAACACGAAGAATTGCCTCACGACCTTTCACATCTGGACGTCCAACCAATACTTTACGGTCAAAACGGCCAGGACGAAGAAGGGCAGGGTCAAGGACATCAGAACGGTTAGTTGCTGCGATAACAATGATTCCTTCGTTGCCTTCAAAACCATCCATCTCAATCAAGAGCTGGTTAAGGGTTTGTTCACGTTCATCATTTCCACCACCAAGACCTACACCACGCTGGCGCCCAACAGCATCAATTTCATCGATAAAGATAATGGCTGGTGCTGCTTTTTTAGCATCTTCAAAAAGTGAACGAACCCGGCTAGCACCGACTCCGACAAACATTTCAACGAAGTCAGAACCAGAGATACTGAAGAATGGCACTCCAGCTTCACCAGCTACTGCTTTTGCTAAAAGGGTTTTACCAGTTCCGGGAGGGCCTTCAAGAAGCACACCTGCTGGGATTCTTGCACCCAATTTAGTAAAGCGTTTTGGATCTTTTAAAAATTCAACAACTTCAACAAGTTCTTGTTTTTCTTCTTCAGCTCCTGCTACATCTGAAAAACGAACTTTAATATCTTCTTTATTAGCAGCGCGGGCTTTATTACGACCAAAGTTCATGGCACCTCTGGCACCTCCGCCACCGCCTTGGTTCATCATTGAGAAGAAGAAGAACATGACAATAACAAATGGAACAATTGAAGTGAGAATTGTTATCCACATGCCACTTGAGCTCTCACGCTTAATGGTGATTTCTGCTTTGTGGTCAGCTGCTAATTTTTGTAATTCATTGACAGTGATATCAGATGGAAGGATGACACTAGTAAAGCGAGATACTTTTTGAACACTTGGGGTAAAAAATTGAATTCCTGTATCTTCTTTTGATTCTTTTGCTTTATTATAGGTACCTGCAATTTCAATCACACTACCATTTGGTTGGTAACTGATCGTTTTTACATTATCATTTTTAATTTCTTTGACCAATTCTGTGTAGTTGATTTGCTGACTTTGACCAACCCCATTACCCGCAAAAAAGTACTGGAATCCTGTCACAGCCGCTACAATAATCAACAAATACAGAAATGGATTTCGGACAAAACCGTTATTTTTTCTGTTATTCATCTAGTCTCCTCTATTTTGAGTACACTTCCTCTTTTAATACACCAACATAGGGTAGGTTACGATAATTTTCATCATAGTCTAAACCATATCCTACAACAAACTCATTTGGAATCGTAAAGCAGGTGTAATCTGCTTCAATCTCAACCAAACGTCCTTCAGGTTTATCCAGTAAGGTAGCAATCTTCACAGATGCTGCATTTCGTTCTTCAAAGAGTTCTTTTAGACTCTTGAGGGTTTTACCTGTATCGATAATATCTTCTACAAATAAAATATCTCTACCAGTAATATCTTGGTCGATATCCTTGATAATATTAATAATACCTGAGCTTGCCGTACCACCATGATAACTTGAAACCAGCATAAAATCCAATTCAATATGTGTATCCACGTGGTTGATCAACTCTGCCATAAATGGAACAGAGCCTTTCAAAATTCCAACAAAAATTGGATTTTTCCCTTGGTACTCTTTTGTTAGGGTTTCACCCAATTTCTTTGCTGCTTCTACAATTTCATCATGTGAAACCAATACTTTTTTTATATCTTTTTCTAACATGTTTTTACCTATCTATTTTTTGAATATAAAGACTATCTTTCATTATACCACTTTTTGAGGGCTTACTCAAATCACTCGTTACCAATCCCACTACAGAAAGAATATTATGATTCTGTTCTATAATGAGAGCTTTTTGCCGAAGCGAAATTGGAATTTTATGGTTGATAAACCACCGTCTTAATTTTTGATGGTGGCCATTAACAAGCAGGTGATCTCCTTCCTTTCTCCCTCTAATTAAGATGGGAGTTTCGCGTGAAACAGAAAGAATTTCTACATTTTCCCCTACTAATGGTTGTCCAAAAGATAGTTTATAATTTGCAATATCAAAGATATTCCCAAATTCTAACAAAAAAGGAAGGGGTTGGTCATCCGACTTTTGACTGATTTTTCGTATTTCAAAGAAATCATATTCTTGATGTAGTTCATAATTCGACTTTAAATAATGAATGCAATTTCTTTTTTTTCGCAGTAAATCTAATAATTCTTGAAACTGGGCCCTACCAAGTTGCAAATCTGGAAATTGTGCCAAATACTCTTCTAATAAGAATGATTGTACAGAATGAGAATACTTTCTAAAAGAAGCTAAATCTTGAATGCTTAACTTGCTAGTCAATTCTTTTAGTGCTTGGTGCCAACGATTCACTTCCTCTGCTAAATAGCGAAGACTTGCTTGCATTTGGGGATTTTCTTTTTCAAATTCTGGAAGGTATTGATGGCGTACACGATTTCGAAAATAGTCCTGTGAGTCATTGCTACTGTCTTCAAAGTGAGGGATTTTCATCAACTCATCTTTGGTAAAAGTTAACAAAGGACGGATTAACTCACCCTTACCAAATGGTTGGCGTACAGGAATACCACTTAAATGGCGTAATTTTGTTCCTCGTATCAAGCGCATGAAAGTTGTTTCGGCTTGATCGTTTGCATGATGACCTGTTACTAAAGCGGTGCAATCCTCTTTCTCCATAATCTGTTTAAAAAAATCATAACGAAAGGTACGAGCTTTTGCTTCTGTAAAATCACCCGAATAGTGAGCCACATGGATACGTGTCTCTCGCCTATCAGCTAGCGTTCGAAGTTCACTTTCTTCTAAATCCGATTCTGGTCTTTGTCCATGATTGACATGAGCGAGTACCAGATGGATTTTCAATCGTTCTTTATTCTTATATAAAAGTTCATACAGATTCATTGAATCCAATCCACCAGATAAGGCAACTAAAACACGGCGATGGGGAGTAAATAGATATTGTTTTTCACAAAACTCTAAAAATCGCTTTTCCATTATTTCAATACCTCATAGATATCTTTTGAAATGTTGGAAATCGTATCATAATTCGAATGATCTGTAAAAATGGCTATTACATAGGGTGAATTTGTGTATACAATCGCAACATCATGTCTGAAATCATAGGCATCTCCAATTTTATGAGCAACTTTTACTGGAAGGTCACGCGCAATCCGTTGATCATCATATTTTGTAGAGGAGAGCGCATCAATAATAGAGCCATTTTGTTGATAGACAGCCTCCATGACATTGCCAGCCATTTCAGCGGATGCTTCTCTTTTTTCAACATCCCAATGTTTCTTTGCAATCCTATCCAAAGTTTTTTGGAAGTCTTGATCTGATTGATGAGTGACATAATAATTCAAGATATTATGTCCAACATTATCTGATTCTTTTGCAATCTTATCTACCAACTCTTGAACACTGTATTCTTTTCCATCGGGTGTTTTTGAAAGACTACCACTTCCTTCTGGTTCATAGCCTCCTTTGAAATCATTTACTTCTGGAATATATTTGTAGGTTGTAGTTGGGGAAATGGCTTTTTTATTGAGCTGTTCTTGGACGTAGTACAAGTATGGTAATTTCGTTACACTGGCAGAATACATTTCTTTTTGCGGATTGATTCCAGCAGTATTTCCAGTCTCTAATTGTTTTACATAGATTCCATACGAAGGAGAATTGTATTTACTATTTAACAAGTCCTGAACTTTTTCCATTCGATTATCTTTTTCAGTAACGAATGCTTTGTTCACCCAGCCCTGACCTTCAATCTCCACAAACTCATCTCGTAAAGTCTTAGCTGTACGTAAGACTGTCACTTTTGTATAAGGAGAAAGAGGTGTACTTTTTTCTTTTGCACCATTTATTAAGGGTCGGTCGTACACTTTAAAACCAGGTTTTAGCCACATTTCTTGTTTTTTTTCTTGTGTTTCTTGCACAACATCAGAAAAAATGACAGAAGAATCTGCTAATACATATCCTTTATCTGCTATTTTAAATACAGCTTTCCCTTCATCATTTACAAAGAGTTGTTCGATTGTAAACGGTGTGTTGGGAAGAATTTCTCCTTTTGCTTTTTTCAACTGAGGATCAGAAAAAACAGAAATTTTGCGATAGACATTAGGATTCGCTGGAATTGAAGAAAAATAAAGTTCTGATGGATGAGCCATTGTCTGAGAAAACTCAGACTGCTCGATACTCGCTGCTTGAGACCCAATAAATAAAATTGGAACTAACAATAGGAGCAGAAATCGTTTAGACACCTGTATTCCTTTCCTTTTCATCCTTTTGAAGTTTGATCATTTGGTTTTTCTTTTTTAATTCCTCTAATTTTTCATCTGAAAATTCAAGAAATTGTTTAACTGTTTGTAAGATATTTTCCATCGGTTATTGGGGGAGTAAATCTGGGATGGTATAAACATATTCACCATCTTTTGAAAAAGAATACTTTGCGCGTGCATATTTTGTTGCATAATCATCGTCTTTTAATTTTTTAGCGATGTCTTGTTGGTATTCTTTTTGTTCACTTGTTTCTTTATACTCTTTTTCCAACTGTTTGTATTGTTCTTTTTTATCTTGTAGCGATTGATAGCTCTGGGCTAAATTATAAGTTGGAAGAATAAACAGTAACATGACCAATATCAAAACGAGCCCTAGAAAACGATTGCGTTTTTTTCTTTCTTCTTCTAAAAAACGTTTTCGCTGACTTTCGTCTTTGATATATTTATTGTTCATTTGAACGATATTTTTAGGCATCTTCTTCTATCCTTGTTTCACTAATTATTTCGTACATTTTGGATGCATCTTCTTTTTTTGTACTATCCAACATTTCCAAGACTTTAACCGTCAATACTTTATTTCCAAAACGAACTTCAATTTGATCATTCACTTTCAAATCCGTTGAACTTTTGGCTAATACTCCATTGACTTTGATCCGCCCTTTATCTGCAACTTCCTTTGCAACAGGACGACGCTTAATAATGCGAGAAACTTTTAAATATTTATCTAATCTCATACTGTCACCTCTAACATAGTATTGTATCATTTTTTATCCATAAAATGCGAAAAATGAGCTAAGAACTTCTAGTCCTCTTCTTTTTCCTGTTTAATTTCCAATAAGGTTTGACCAAATTGCTTCAGAGCTTCCAAAATTTCAAAATCTTTCTTATTTCGAATATCGAAGATCACTTCAATCAATCCCTTTTCTTCTGCAATCTGTGCCTTTAACTGTGTCATTGACAGAGCTTTGAAATAATCCTGTGTTAAAAACAGTTGTTTGGCAATAGGTTCAAATTTCACTGTCACTTTTTGTTGTTTTCTCTCAACAAGACGGACAAAGACTTGATCCAAGTAAGCTTTCACTAAACCAATTTCAAGTAGGTAGGCCACAACATCTGGGTATTCTCCAAAACGATCGATCAATTCATCTTGCAAATATTCATAGTCCGTCGCAGAATTCATTTCACGAATTTGTTTGTAAATTTCAATTTTTTGACGTTGATCTGAAATATATTCATTAGGTAAATATGCATCTATTTGAAGGTTCAACTCTGCATTGCTCTTTTGCCTACGATGCTCTTGGCCTTGTTTCTTAGCAATAGCTTCTTCTAACAATTGAGAATACATTTCAAAACCAACTGAATCGATGAAACCAGATTGAGAAGCTCCAAGGATATTCCCTGCTCCACGGATCGATAAATCTCGCATAGCAATTTTAAATCCAGACCCCAACTCAGTAAAACCTTTAATAGCTTCTAAGCGTTTTTCAGACACTTCTGTAAGAGATTTGTCTGGACGATACATCAAATAGGCATAAGCAATTCGATTGCTTCGTCCCACACGACCTCTTAATTGATAAAGCGTTGAAAGTCCCATATGATCCGCATTTTCAATAAAGAGTGTATTAGCATTTGGAATATCCACACCTGTCTCAATAATGGTTGTCGTCACTAAGACATCGTATTCGCCATTAATGAAATCCAACAGGGTATTTTCCAGGCGAACTTCACTCATCTGGCCATGAACAAAGCCAATCGAAGCCTCTGGAATCAACTCTTTTAATTCAGACACCTTTTGTTCAATTGTATCTACCTTATTGTAAAGATAATAGGCCTGTCCTCCACGATCCATCTCCCGCAACACAGCATCTCGAATAATAGTTGGATTGGTCTCTAGTACAAAAGTTTGCACAGGATATCGATTGGTAGGAGGTGTTTCAATGACAGACAAATCTCTAATTCCTAGCATAGACATATGAAGAGTTCGAGGTATAGGGGTAGCTGTCAAGGTAAGCACATCCACCTTTTTTTTCAATTCTTTCAAGGTTTCTTTGTGCTTCACTCCAAAACGTTGTTCTTCATCTATCACGATTAAGCCTAAGTCTGAAAAAACAACATCTTTGGACAAGAGCCGGTGAGTTCCAATAATAATATCCACTCGTCCTTTTTTCAACTTTTCAAGCGTTTCTTTCTGCTCTGCCTTACTCTGGAAACGACTTAAAACAGCAACTTCTACTGCAAAAGATTCAAAACGCTCCTTAAAATTGGCATAATGTTGTTGGGCAAGAACAGTGGTAGGAACCAGCACTGCTACTTGTTTATGATCATTTACTGCCTTAAAAGCTGCTCGCATAGCGACCTCTGTTTTCCCAAAACCGACGTCTCCAACCAGCAATCGGTCCATCGGACGATTCGATTCCATATCTTTTTTAATTTCTTCAATGGAACGTAATTGGTCATCTGTTTCAATATATGGAAAATCTTGTTCAAAAGCCTCTTGGTTTTCATCATCTTGGGAATAGGCAAAGCCTTCTAATTGACTACGCTCCGCATAAAGTTTTATCAAATCATCCGCAATGTCCTCCACCTGGGTCTGAACCTTTTGCTTCGTTCTTTGGAAACGCCCATCATTTAACTTGTTAATTTTTGGCGTTTTTCCATCACTTGCAACGTATTTGGACAACATCTGAATCTGATCGACAGGAATCGAGATGCGATCTCCATTTTGATATTGAATTGAAACATAATCACGATGGACACCCGAAATTTCAATCGTTTCAATTCCCAAATATTGACCAATACCATGAACTTGGTGAACAACATAGTCCCCTTTTTCCAGTTCATTATAATTTTTTAGGCGTTCTGCATTGGAAATATTTTGCCTGCGAATCTTTCGTTTGATCTTTTTCTGATAAATCTCTGATTCTGTAATGTAGACAATTTTTTCATCAACAAATTGAAAACCGTGAGCTAGTCCTCCAACAACTAATTGACTAGCTTGAGGAATGATCGTATCCCCATCAATATAATCTAATCGAATCCCATACTCTTCTAAATTTTTATGGAGCTGTTGAAGATTGTGATGAGAAGTTGCTTGGATAATAACTGTATAGTTTGATTTTCGATACCGTTCAATTTCCTCTTTTAGTAAATCAAATTGTCCAAAAAACTCCTGCATGGGATATTGATTGAATTGATACAAATGATCAAACTTCAGATTTCCTAATCCTTTTTGAAAGTTTGAAAAATAAGTTGCAGGCGTATATTTTCGTAATGTTGTACTGGTGTCTGCAAAATACACTTGGCGAGAAGAAGCTCTATTTTTATGTAAATCTTCCGTCAAGAGATTAGCTGTATCTAGTTCAAATCTCGCTATTTGATCTGCTATTTTTTGATAATCATCCAGAAAAACAGGAGTGTGTTTAGGGAGATAATCGAATAGGGTATATTGCTTCTCGTAAAAGAAACTAATAAATTTTCTAAGATCCGGATGAAGTTTCCTTTGAGAAATATCTCCTAAAATTTCTGCTAGATAAGATTTAAATTCTTCATTCGCGCTCTGTTCTTGCAATTGTTCGATTTGCTGCTGACCACGGATGAAATCTTCCTCTTGCAACAATAGATCACTCACTGCCTTCAGTTGAACTTCTTCAACATTTTCAACAGAACGCTGACTTTCTGGGTCAAAGATTCGGATTCCATCAATCTCATCTCCGAAAAATTCAATCCGATAGGGTTGGAGTTGGTCGATCTCAAAGATATCTAAAATATCTCCTCGTAGACTAAACTCTCCCTGTTGCAAAACTTGGCTCACCTTTTGGTAGCCAATCTTCTGTAATGTTTCACTCAGAGTAGTTAAGTCTATTTCTTGATCGACCTTCAATTGAAAAATGCTAGATGCAAAAACTTTAGGAGAAGGTAATAGTAGTTTTATACCACTCACATTGGTCACAAGGATGCCTTGACGATCCTCTTGACATAAAAAGTTCAAAGCCTCTAATCGTGAAAATTGCCTTTCTTGTGAAGCAAAAACAAATTCTGCTAAAGGGTTATCATCTCCCAAAAATGTATGGACTTTCTCTTCTCCAAGTAAAGCAATAAAATCACTAGCCAATCGTTCTGCTTCGTTATAACTGGAAGTAATGAGGACTGCTTTTTCAATAGAATCAAAGGCTGAAGCCATTACAATAGCCTTTGTGGTCGCAGATAATCCTAAGATCAATTCCCTATTATTTTTTTGCAAACCTTGTTGCCAGGATAGAAGGTTGGAGTTTTGACTCACTAAATCAATTACATTCATCTACTTACCCGTTGTATTTCTGCATGCTTCTTTCAAAATTTTCTTCTACCAAGTAATCGTTAACCGCTTCTTCTACTCGATCGATTGTTTGTAGAATAGTGATGTAATCGTCTTTATCAAATTTTCCTAATACATGATGAACAACTGACATGCCCTGCTTAGGTCTTCCAATTCCAATCTTAATTCGATAAAAAGTCTGAGTTCCAATATGATTAATAATCGATTTGATTCCGTTATGACCTCCAGCTGATCCTTTAGCTCGAAGACGAATCTTACCAACTTCCATATCTAAATCATCGTAAATAACCAAAAGATCTTCAATATCCAGACCATAATAAGTCAGAAGGGCATGGACTGCTTTTCCACTCTCATTCATGAAAGTGGTTGGCTTTACAAAATAGACCTTTTCGCCATTTAAAAATGTTGAGGCAATATCAGCTTGAAAAATTTTATCATGGGAGAAAGTAAGATTTAAAGACTTTGCCATTTGATCAACTAACATAAAGCCTACATTGTGTTTCGTTTCAAAATACTTATCACCTGGATTTCCCAATCCAACAATTAATTTCGTCATCTCTTTCCTTTCAAAACACTAAAAGGGTTGGAAATATTTTTTCCAACCTTTACATTTTTTTAACTTTCTTATACATTAAAACGGAATTCCATGATATCCCCATCTTGGACAACATATTCTTTTCCTTCTTCGCGCAAGCGTCCTGCTTCTTTTACAGCCTTTTCAGAACCGTATTTAACTAAATCATCATAGGACATGGTCACGGCACGAATAAATCCTTTTTCAAAATCAGAGTGGATGATTCCAGCAGCTTGAGGAGCTTTCATACCACGTTTGAAGGTCCAAGCACGCACTTCTTTTTCACCAGCTGTGAAATAAGTGCCAAGTCCCAACAAGTGGTAAGCTGCACGCGTGAGTTTATCAACTCCAGACTCTGTTAGGCCAATTGCCTCTAAAAATTCTTGTTTATCTGCATCATCTAGCTCAGAAATTTCTTCCTCAGCACGCGCAGAAATCACCACGACTTCCGCGTTCTCTGTTGCCGCAAAGTCACGAATTTGCTTCACATACTCGATAGAATCTGGATCTGCAACAACGTCTTCATCCACATTTGCTACATAAAGAACTGGTTTGGTAGTCAAAAGGAAAAGTCCTTTCACCACTTTTTGTTCTTCCTCAGTGAATTCAATGGTCCGAGCTGATTTACCATCTTCAAGAACTGGTTTGATTTTTTGTAGAACATTAAATTCCGCAACAGAATCCTTATCTTTTTGTGTACGAGCGATTTTTTCTACACGCGCGTAGCGTTTATTGACAGACTCTAAGTCGGCTAAAATTAATTCTAAATTGATGGTATCAATATCTGCTAGTGGATCAACAAAGGCATCTTCACGACCTTGCTCCCGCATGACATTTTCATCATCAAAAGCACGCACTACATGGACAATGGCATCTACTTCACGGATGTTAGCCAAGAATTTATTACCAAGTCCTTCCCCTTTAGAAGCTCCTTTCACAATCCCAGCAATATCTGTAAATTCAAAAGTAGTCGGAACTGTCTTCTTAGGAGTAATCATTTCCGTCAATTTTTGGAGGCGTTCATCTGGAACTTCTACCATCCCAACGTTTGGATCAATGGTCGCAAAGGGATAGTTTGCGGCCTCTGCTCCTGCTTTTGTAATTGCGTTAAATAGGGTTGATTTACCAACGTTTGGTAAGCCAACGATACCTGCTGTTAATGCCATTTTTCTTTTTCTCCGTTCAAATTTCAATCTCTTTTATTATAACATAATTCAAAAGACAAGTGATGAAAAATGAAATATTTCATCACCTTTGAAACTAGATTTTTTCATCAAACTGTAACGTTCTAAAAAGATAAAAATGGTATACTATATTTAACAATGAACAAAGGAGTTTTTCAGATGAAAAAACAAACATGGAAATCTATTTTTCTTTCTTTAATCGCTATCTTTACTCTCTTTCTTCTTGGAGCTTGTGGACAACAATCTGTTCAAAAATCCTATCTTCAGGCAATCAACCAAGAAAAGAAAACAGATGTTCGTATTACACTAGAACATAAAGGTGATAAAGCGATCAGTAACCAAACCACCACTACTATTTATTACAAAGAGGCGGGAGTTACGAAAGATCAATTAAAGGAAATGATCGATAAATATGATGAAGAATACAAAGATGTCAAAGGATTTACACATTCTGCTGAATATAAAGATGATTATATGGTTGAAAAAACAACACTAAATTATGAAAAGGCAGACTTAGATCAGCTAATTGAAAAGAAATTAGTAACGACACAAAAAGATAAAAAAGTCGACTATATCAGCTTCAAATCAACTTTTGATATGATGAAACAGGGTGGTTTCAAAGAAGTTAAAAATGGAAAATTTGAAGAATTAAAATAATCGAAAAGGTTCGGTCACATAAGTGACTGAACCTTTTATAGTACTTTCTTCATTTTCTGTTCAAAATCATGGCGACTCATCATGACCACATGATCACAATTGCTACACTTGATTTTTATGTCTGCACCAAGTCGCGTAATTTCCCAACGATTTGCCTTCTTGCCTGTTTCTTTAATCACACAAGCGTGAGGCTTTTTCATTTCTACAAAATCACCTAACGTATACATGATTCACCTTTGTTAATTTGTGCGAACTGGCGTAATCAATTGAATGAACCCTTGTTCATTTCCTTCTGGAACCAATGTAAACGGTCTAACAGAAGAAATAAAACGAATAACAACTTGTTCACTGTCAATAGCTTTGAGCGCTTCAATCAAATAAGTTGGATTAAAGCTAATAGACAAATCCTCTCCTGAAACGGCGCTCGTATCGATCTCTTCATTTACTCGCCCAACTTCTGGTGAATGAACGTGGGAAGAAACCACTCCATTTTTGAACTCTAATTTAACCGTTCCGTTTTGAGTCGCATTTGAAAGAAGACGAGCACGCTCCATTGCAAATCGAAGGTTGGCCACATTGAAGGTTGCCTCTGTATTGAATTCTGTTGGAATGAGACGGTCTGTATCAGGATAATTTCCTTCTAGCAAACGGGTATAAAAACTAATGTGTTCACTTCTAAAGAGAATTTGATTGTTAGCAAAGAAAACCTCAACTGTTTCAATATCATCAGAAAAAACAGAGGTGAATTCACGAAGAGAGCGACTTGGGATGACAACATCAAAGTTGTCTCCATTTTTCTCCAGTGTAATCACTTTTTGACTCATACGGTGAGAGTCTGTTGCTACTGTTTTTAGCTCTTTATTATCCGATAAAACAAAGTGAACACCTGTCAAAATTGGACGACTTTCTTGTACACTTGCTGCAAATGCTGTTTCATTAATTAATTGTTTTAATAATTTTGTTTCCAAAACTAATGGATTACTTGCAGCAATTTCTTGAATACGTGGATATTGATCTGCATCTTTTCCTTTAAGTGTAATTTCTGATTTTCCACTTGTTAAAAGAACCTGTTTTTGTTCAATCTCTTTAAAATCTAAAGTAACATCTGGTAAACTTGAAACCACATTAATAAAGAAAGTTGCTTCCAATAAAATAGAGCCTGGAGAGGTCACCAATAAACCAGCATTTTCATCTTTGATAGAAATAAAGTTTTCAATTGAAATTTGGCCATTCGATCCAGATAAGGCAACTCCTTCTGGAGTGACATCAATTTTAATCGTGGAAAGGATTGGGATAGCATTTTTTGAACTGATCGCTCTTTTGGTAGTATTTAATGCTTGTAAAAATAAAGTTTTGTTAATAGAAAAATTTATCATGGTCATTCCTTTTATTTATTTTATGATTAGTAAGTTAATAGTAATAGTAGATTGTGTGGAAGTTGTGGAAAACTCTCAGAATCCTGTCTATGACTTGAAAAGTTACTTGTTTAAAAATTGTGCATAACCCCTAGAAGTTTAGAGGAAGTTATCCACAGATTAATTTAACTTTTTCTTGATACTTTGAATTTCGAGTCGTAGATTATCATCTGTGTCGACCATACTTTTAATTTTTTCATAGGCATGAATGACAGTCGTATGGTCTTTCCCACCGAATTCTTTTCCGATTCGAGGAAGTGAGTTGTCCGTCATCTCTCTTGAAAGATACATGGCCACTTGTCGTGCTAGGACAATATTCTGAACTCTTCGAGAACCTTTGATTTCTTTTACACTGACTCCATAAAAGGCTCCAACTGCTTCCTGAATTTTTTCAATGGGGATGACAAGCGTCTTGCTATTATCGTTTTTACGAGCTCGAATAGCTTCAGCTGCAACATCGATCGTAATTTCTTTTAGTTTCTTAACCTTCGCCATTAAAGAAATATCATTTAAGGCACCTTCTAAGTCTCGGACATTTGAATCAAACTGACCAGCTAGATATTCTAGTGTGTCATTAGGAAAAATATAGTCTAGATCTTCAATTTTATTCCGTAAGATAGCAATCCGAGTTTCAAAATCAGGTGGTGTTATATTTTGCGTTAGTCCCCATTTGAAACGAGTAACCAGCCGCTCTTCAAGACTATCTAAATGATCCGGACTTCGATCGCTTGTTAGAACAATCTGTTTGTTGTCGCTATGGAGGGCATTAAAGGTATTAAAAAATTCCTCTTGAGTCGTGACTTTCTTCCCACCAAGTGACTGGATATCATCGATCAGTAAGAGATCAAGACTTCGATAGGTATTCTTGAACGTCTTCATTTCTCCTAATCGAAGGTGTTCTAAAAATTCATTAATAAAGGTTTCTGCTGGGACATACTTAACCCGTGCATTTGGAATATTTTCTAGGATTTGATTTCCAATTGCGTTCAATAGGTGAGTCTTTCCAAGCCCTGGTCCACCATAGATAAAGAGAGGGTTGTAAGTTGTTGCAAGATTTTCAGAAACTGCAAGCGCTGCTGCTTTCGCCCAAATATTTCCATCCCCTTGCACAAAATTATCAAAGGTGTACTTTGATTTCAGACCTGTATCAATTTTAGGCAACGGTTCGGTTGTTAAGCTACCTGAAGATAATCTCCTATTCTCACTGCTATGACTACTAGGAATTTCTTCGGTATCTTCAAAAACGAAATGGAACTTCAAATCTGTATTGTAGACTTCAAAGCTGGCTGTGATCAAAGCATTTTTTAGATTTGTTTCCCAAAATAATTCTTTATAATTCCCATCAAGATAAATGGTAGCCGTCTCTCCATCGATTTTGACTAATTTTGAATCGGCGACAAAAAAATCATAGGCACTATCTTTTAGTTGTAATTGGGCTAATTCTAAAAAACGAGACCAAAATTGCTCTTCTTGTGACAC